>JALQYN010000079.1 GCA_023254055.1 Polaribacter sp. | reverse complement strand
AGTTTCTTCAATGGCATTGGTAAGATCTAGAGACAAATTAAGTAGTTTACAAATATTGGCAAGAGCCGGTGTTGGTTTACCAAAAACCGTATTTACAAATTACACAAAAGATGTTGAGCATGTTGTAGAGTCTGTTGGAGGACCACCTCTAGTTTTAAAACTTCTAGAAGGGACTCAAGGATTAGGAGTAGTATTGGCAGAAACTCAAAACGCAGCTACCTCTGTATTAGAAGCTTTTAACGGACTTGGAGCAAGAGTAATAGCACAAGAGTTTATAAAAGAGGCTGGAGGAGCAGACATAAGAGCTTTTGTTGTGGATGGTAAAGTTATTGGAGCAATGAAAAGACAAGGTAAAGAAGGTGAATTCCGATCGAACTTACACAGAGGTGGAAATGCAAATATTATTGAGCTTACTGATGAAGAAGAAAAAACAGCATTAAAAGCAACCAAAGCAATGGGACTGGGAGTTGCTGGAGTTGATATGCTGCAATCTTCTAAAGGACCATTGGTTTTAGAAGTAAATTCATCACCAGGATTAGAAGGTATAGAAGTTGCTACAAAGAAAAATATTGCCAAAGAAATCATTCGTTATTTAGAATTAAATGTTGAATAAACCTTTTACCATTTTAGGAAAACAAATTCCTGAAGGTAAACGCACCGTCATCGATTTAGAAGTTGCTAAGTTACACACAAGAACTACATTAAAAGTTCCAGTAATTATTGAGCGCTCTTTAAATCCTGGCCCTGTAGTTTTATTATTAGCAGGCGTTCATGGTGATGAAACAAACGGTGTAGGAATTTTAAGAGAAATTATTGGTCAAAAAATTAACAAACCAATAAACGGAACGATTATATGCATTCCTGTTTTTAATATTTTTGGATACCTAATTCAAACACGAGAGTTTCCAGACGGCAGAGATCTCAACAGAATGTTTCCTGGTTCTTTAAATGGTTCGTTAGCCAGTCAGTTTGCTTATCAATTTACCAAAGAAATTGCTCCGCATGTAGATTATGTAATCGATTTTCATACAGGTGGTGGTCAGCGTGACAATATTCCTCAGATAAGAATTAACAACAATGATGAAAGAGGATTAGAATTGGCTAAGGTTTTTAATCCTCCAATGATTGTTTTTTCAAATAATATTACAAAGTCTCTAAGAGAAACCATTAATAAAATGGGAAAAACAATTTTATTATTTGAAGGTGGAAAATCAAAAGAATTAAATCCGACAATTATTAATGAAGGAGTTAATGGCACTAAAAACGTATTGATTTATTTAGGATTAATTGAGGGAGAAATCACCGTCAAAGAATCGCCAATTTTTATTCAAAAAGCAAAATGGCTGCGAGCTTCGCATTCTGGTATGTTTAAAATCCTAGTTAAAAATGGATCAAAAATAAAAAAGAAAGAAGTACTAGGTGTCATTGAAGATCCTTTCGGAGAATTTAAAAAGAAAATTTACGCTCCTTTTGATTGCCATATTTTTTGTATCAACAAAACGCCAATTGTTAATAAAGGTGCAGCTCTTTTTCATGTAAGTGTTGAAGAATAAAAAAAGCCTCAAGAAATTCTTGAGGCTTTTTTATTTTACTTGTTTTAGTAATTATTGCTTTGAAGTTGTAGCAACCATTTTGGTTGTTAAAACTTGACCTTGAGTTGTTAAATCCATATCTATTTTAGCCGTTAATGGGACACCAGAATTTTTATCAATATCCATTGTTCCTTTAACTGTACCAGTTGCATTTCCTGATACCTTACCAGCAACATCTAACAACACATTGGTTCTGGTAATCGATGTTACTTTGTAGATAAAATCAATACTCATTCCTTTGTCTTTTTTATTCATAGTCCAAGTATCTCCAACTCTAAGCGCTTTTTTAGGATACACAACATTATTTGATTGGTTGGCTAAATCACTAGTTCCAGGGATGTTTGGCTCTACAGAAGTTTCTGTAATTTCTCCAAGACTGTTCCCTTTTAAAGTGATTACAGCTTTTAACATTGGCTCCATTTGAGCTTTCATCATTTTACCCGAAGCATCTAAATCTTCATCACTTTTTGAAGAATCATAATTAATGGTCATTCCTCCTTGACTCATATCCATTGTAACTCCTGATATTTTCATTACACTTACAAAAGTATCTGCAGTAGAAGCCGTAATATTTGCAGTCATTTTGATTGACATATCCATAGACATCATATCTCCCATTTCTTGAGACATGCTCATGGTAGTCACATAAACATCACCTTTTTTATAATTCAATCTTAATAAAGTTGATTCTTGTGCATTTGTATTAATTGTAAATGCAATTACAATTAGAATAAGTAGTTTTTTCATTTGTTTTCCTCTTAAATTTTTAAGTGATAAATATACTAATCAATTATTGATTATTTTACAATTACTCAAAAATAAAAACGCTCGGAAATTCCAAGCGTTTTGTTCGTGTTTTTTAAATATTATTTTTAGAAATCTTGATTCAAATCCCAAGCTTCTAAAGTTTCTTTTAAACTCTTAATAAACATTCCGCCCAAAGCACCATTTACCACTCTGTGATCATAAGAATGAGAAACAAACATCTTCTGTCTAATTCCGATAAAATCTCCTTCTGGTGTTTCAATAACAGCCGGTACTTTACGGATAGCTCCTAAGGCTAAAATTGCTACTTGTGGTTGATTGATAATTGGTGTACCCATTACAGAACCAAAGCTTCCAACATTCGTTACAGTATAGGTTCCACCCTGAATATCGTCTGGTTTCAATTGGTTTGCTCTTGCTCTTCCAGCTAAATCGTTTACTGCTTTTGTCATTCCCACTAAATTCAATTGATCAGCATTTTTAATTACCGGTACAATTAAATTTCCATCTGCTAAGGCAGCAGCCATTCCTAAATTAATATTCTTTCTTTTGATAATGTTATCACCATCAACAGCAATATTAATTAACGGGAACTTTTTTATTGTTGAAGCTACAGCTTGCATTAAAATAGGTGTAAAAGTTAATTTTTCTCCTTCTCTTTTTAAGAAAGCGTCTTTTACTTTATTTCTCCATTTTACAATGTTTGTAACATCTATTTCTATAAATGATTGCACATGTGCAGATGTTTGCACAGAATCTACCATGTGTTTGGCAATCAATTTACCCATTCTACTCATTTCAATTACCTCATCTTCTCCATTTACAGAAACTGGAGCAGCTTTAGATACTTCTTTTGTTGTTTGAGTTTTAACAGGTGTTGAGGCAGGTTGTTCAACTTTCTTTTGAGGTGCAGAACTTCTATTTTCTATATACGATAAAATATCATCTTTAGTTACCCTTCCATCTTTACCATGACCAGAAATAGATTCTAGCTCTTCCATAGAAATTCCTTCTGTTTGAGCGATGTTTCTTACTAATGGTGAATAAAATTTACCACTTTCAGAAGTTTTTGTAATTGGAGTTGAAATAGATTCAACCGCTTTTTCAACCGTTTTTTCCACTTCAACAACTTCTTTTGGTACTTCAATTTTAGTTTCAGAACTTGCAACAGCATCTCCTCCTTCAGTTTCTATAACAGCAATTGTAGCACCAACTTCTACAACATCATCTTTATGAAATAAAATCTCAACTAAAGTTCCTTCAACTTCACTTGGAACCTCAGAATCTACTTTATCGGTAGCAATTTCTACGATTGCCTCATCTAATTCTATAGTATCTCCAACTTCTTTCAACCAAGAAGTGATGGTTGCTTCTGCAACACTTTCACCCATTTTAGGAAGTTTTAACTCAAATCTAGCCATTATTTCATTGTTTTATGGACAGCGAAAGTACTAAAATTTGAATGATTTTTCAATTTTTTTTTTATATTATGTAGATTTAAAAAAAGAAAGTCATTATTAAATGTGTATTTAAGCGTGTGTAAATAAGCTTCATTTTGTCTTATTTTTATAATTTAGTTGTTTTTTATGAATTATTCACAAATAAAATTAAAGGAGTTTTAATTTTTCAATTTCAATTTGCTGCATTATTTTCTCTGCCTCTGCTATTTTTTTATCGGAAGCAGATCTATTGGATTTTGAAAGCACAAACGATTCTTTCATCAAGTTTTCGTACTTTACTTGTAGCAACTCTAATTGAGATTTCTTTTTAAACAATCCAAACATAATTTTACACTTTTAAATTAACGATTCCACAATCCATTTCAATGATTTGTCCAGACATCGCTGATGCGTTTTCAGAAATGAGAAATTTAGCCATTTGTGCAACCTCTTCTGGTTGTAAATATTTCTTTAACGGATGTCTTTCTGCACTCATTTCTTTTAACCGATCATTTCGCAATAATTTTGAAGCCAAATTTGTATTTGTTAATGTTGGAGCAATTGCGTTTACACGAATCAAAGGCGCTAATTCTGCAGCCAATGATTTCACCAATCCATCTACTGCTCCTTTAGATGCGGCTACACTAGCATGAAAAGGCATTCCCATTTTTACCGCCACAGAACTAAACATTAAAATTGCTGGGGCTGTTGATTGTTTTAATACTGGTAAGTATTTTTGAATCACAGTAACCGCACCTAAAACATTAATTGAAAAATCATTAGAAAAATCTTGTTGACTCAATCTAGATATGGGTTTTAAATTAATGCTTCCAGGACAATAGACCAATGCATCTATAGCATCAATACTAGGCAATTCATCAGTTAACACATCACAAGCAAACTCATTAAAATTTGGATGCTCTATTCCTGAAGAGCTACGACTAATTGAAAAAACCTTTGTGGTTTCTAATAAAATCTTTACTAAAGACTTCCCTATTCCATTACTACCACCAACTATTAATACTGATTTCATTTTTCTATATGTTAAATTAAATGCCAAATTTACATTTTTTTGTTTAACTTTTTTATAAATAAGTTAAACATTTTGTATCTTTGAGGTAAATTAGAAATTATGGAAACTCAAAAAGAGATCAGCGAAAATCAATTAGTATCAAAATACATAGATATCCTTTTAGAAACTGGAAAACAACCAGCATCTATCTATACTTTTAGCAAAGAATTAGGTATTGATGAGCGTACTTTTTACAAGCATTTTAGCTCTTTTGAACATTTAGAGAAAAAAGTTTTTACATTGTTTTTTGACAACGCAACCTCCCTATTAGAAAACAATGAAGACTTTAAAGATTATGATGCAAAAAATAAACTATTAAGTCTATACTTTACATATGTAGAAATTTTGACAGAAAACAGGTCGTATGTATTACTTGCCCTAAATGACAATAAAAATTCTTTAAAAAATTTAAAGAAACTTGAAGGACTTAAGAAGTCATTTGGCCATTTTATCAATAAACTTCAGATAGAAAAAATAGATTTCAAACAAGAGAGGATAGAAAAATTTCAAGAACGTGGTATTCAAGAAGTTTTTTGGGTTCAATTTTTAATAATTCTAAAATTTTGGATGGAGGATAAGTCTTCAGCATTTGAAAAAACAGATGTTTTTATAGAAAAAAGTGTTCATGCTAGTTTTGACATTATCAACACAAAACCAGCAAAGAGCTTTTTAGATTTAGGAAAATTTTTACTGAAAGAAAAAATGGATTTCAAATTCTAAGCTAGCTCAATGAAAACAATAGATCGTATTCCAACATCAAAAATTCAAAGAGCAACTAAACTCATTCAAACGGGTGCTAAGGTTGGAGTGAATTATGTAAAATATTACGGAGAAAAGCTTATCAGTACAGAGGAAAAAGCAAAGGAAAATTTAAACGAATCGAATGCTGAAGATATTTACAATGGTTTAAAAACAATGAAAGGAAGCGCTTTAAAAGTTGCGCAAATGCTAAGCATGGAGAAAAGTATTTTACCAAGAGCCTATGTAGAAAAATTCTCATTGGCGCAATTTTCTGTTCCTCCTTTATCTCCTCCTTTGGTTGTAAAATCTTTTAAAAACTATTTTGGAAAACATCCTTCAGAAATTTTTGACAGTTTCAATCTAACCTCTATCAATGCGGCTAGCATTGGACAAGTACATCAAGCTGAAAAAAATGGTCAAAAGCTCGCTGTAAAAATTCAATATCCTGGTATTGCAGAAAGCATTTCTTCAGATTTAGCTTTGGTAAAACCCATAGCCATGAAAATGTTTAACATCAAAGGAGCAAACTCTGAACGCTATTTTAAAGAAGTAGAAGACAAACTCACCGAAGAAACAAACTACATACTAGAATTTGATCAAAGTATAGAAATTGCTAGTGCTTGTGAACAAATTCCGAATTTGAAATTCCCCAACTATTATAAAGAATTTTCTTCAGAAAGAATTTTAACCATGAGTTGGATGGATGGCATACATCTTTCAGAGTTTACAAGCAAACCTTTAAATCAAGAAATCTCAAACAAACTTGGACAGGCACTATGGGATTTTTACATGTTTCAAATTCATCATTTAAAGAAAGTCCACGCAGACCCACATCCTGGAAATTTCTTAGTAAATAATAAAGGAGAGTTGATTGTGATTGATTTTGGATGTATGAAATCGATTCCTGATGAATTTTACATTCCGTATTTTGAATTGGCAAAAAAGGAAAATATAAATAATCCAACTTATTTTGAGGAGAAACTATATGAATTAGAAATTTTAAGAGAAGATGATTCTGAAGGAGAAATTGTTTTCTTTAAAAAACTATTTCATGAAATGTTAAGCTTATTTACCCAACCCTTTCATCAAGATGAATTTGATTTTTCGGACCCAGAATTTTTTGAGAAAATTGCCGAATTAGGCTCTAAATATGCAAAAAGTTCTGAATTAAAAGAGATGAATGGAAACAGAGGTTCTAAACACTTTATTTACATCAACAGAACCTTCTTTGGTTTGTATAATTTAATGTTTGATTTAAAAGCAACCAATGTAAAAATCAATAGGTATAGTCCTAAATTGTAGATTCATTTATCAATAATTCATAATTTAGTGAAGTAATGAACTTAAAAACTACTGGTTGTTAAATCCAATTTTTAGGCTTTTTCAAAACCTCTAATAATTTCGCTTCTTCTGAGTTTTCTTCTGGTTGATGATTGTATTTCCACTGCACAATTGGGGGCAAACTCATTAAAATACTTTCTATCCGTCCGTTTGTTTTTAAGCCAAACAACGTTCCTCTATCGTGTACCAAATTAAATTCTACATAACGACCTCTTCTTACTTCTTGCCAATCTTTATGTTTTTTTGAATACTCAATATTTTTTCTTTTTTCAACAATGGGTACATAGCTTTCTAAAAAACTATTACCTACTTCTGTAACAAAATTAAATCGATCTTGAATTGTAAATGCATCCGTTTCTTTTAAATAATCGAAGAATAAACCTCCTATTCCACGTGCTTCATTTCTATGAGCATTCCAGAAATAGTCATCACAAGTTTTTTTAAACGTTGGATAAAATTCTAGATGGTGTTTATCACAAGCTGTTTTACAAACTGTATGAAAATGAACAGCATCTTCTTCAAATACATAATACGGCGTTAAATCTTGCCCGCCACCAAACCATTGAGTAACAATATTTCCTTTTGCATCATACATTTCAAAATAACGCCAATTTGCGTGTACGGTAGGTACAAAAGGGTTCTTTGGATGCAGCACCAAACTCAATCCGCATGCAAAGAAATCTCCACTTTCAACTCCAAATTGTTTACGTAACGATTCTGGTAATTCTCCAAATACTTTCGAAATATTGACACCTCCTTTTTCAAAAACAGCGCCATTTTCTATAACGCGTGTTTTACCTCCTCCGCCTTCAGCCCTCTTCCAATTATCTTCTTGAAACTTCGCTTTTCCATCTATAGCTTCTAATGTTGAAGTTATGGTGTTTTGTAAGTCTTGAATGTATGTAAAGAATTGTTCTTTCATCAAATTTTAAAGCATTGATTTATTGAAATAAGACTCTTTAGTAAAATCTCTAATATTCATTGAAATGATTGGAACATCAGGAAATAATTTATTTAACTCTGCAACAATTACTTTAGATAGATTTGCTTTCTGCTCGGCATTTCTTCCTTCCATAATATTTCCAAAAACATGAATAAAATCATTAGCTGCACCCTGTACTAAAGAATGTTTATATGGATTTAATCGAACCTTTATATCCTCTTTATTGAACAATCCTGTAGAAAAAGCAATTTCAAAAACTGCTTCTAATACTTTTTTAGGCTCATGGATTTCTAAAACTCTTTCTGTACAATCTAATATAAAATGTGGCATTTTTAGTTTGCTTTATAATCTTTAACTGCATCAATAAATGCTTTGGCGTTGTCTAAAGGAATGTTTGGTAAAATTCCATGTCCTAAATTTACAATGTACTTGTCTTTCCCAAATTCATTGATCATTTGATGTACCATTTTCTTAATCTCTGCTGGTGGCGAAAACAATCTTGTAGGATCAAAATTTCCTTGCAACGTAATATTTCCTCCAGATAAATAACGTGCATTTCTAGCAGAGCAGGTCCAATCTACTCCTAAAGCAGAAGCACCAGATTTAGCCATAGTATCTAAAGCAAACCAACATCCTTTTCCGAATGCAATAACGGGGGCATCGTCTTTTAAAGCATCAATAATTTGTTGAATGTATTGCCAAGAAAACTCTTGATAATCAACAGGAGACAACATACCTCCCCAAGAATCAAATACCTGAACAGCATTTACGCCTGCTTCTACTTTCGCTTTTAAATATGCAATTGTTGTGTCTGTAATTTTTTGCAATAATTGATGTGCGGCTATCGGGTTTGTAAAACAAAACTCTTTTGCTTTGTCAAAGTTCTTAGAACCTTGCCCTTGCACACAATAACATAAAATCGTCCAAGGTGAACCCGCAAAACCGATTAACGGAATTTCATCATTCAACTTTTCTTTGGTTGCCTTAATTGCTTCCATTACATAACCCAACTCTTGATGTACATCAGGAACAATTACATTGTCAACTCCCTTTTGATCTCTAACAGGATTGGGTAAATACGGTCCAAAATTAGGTTTCATTTCCACTTCAATATTCATTGCCTGCGGAATAACCAAAATATCAGAAAATAAAATTGCAGCATCCATTCCGTATCTTCGAATTGGTTGCACTGTAATTTCCGATGCCAACTCCGGAGTTCTACAACGAGTAAAGAAATCGTATTTTTCTTTGATTGCCATAAACTCTGGCAAATACCTTCCTGCTTGACGCATCATCCAAACTGGTGGTCTATCAACAGTTTCTCCTTTTAATGCTCTTAAAAATAAATCGTTTTTTATCATTGTATTCTTTTACGTCATTGCGAATGAAGTGAAGCAATCTAATTAAAAGATTACTTCGTTATTCTTCCCTGTCTACCGACAGGCAGACTCGTAATGACGACTTATTTATTTACATTTTTGAAACAGCCTTCATCGCCGAATCAATTGCTTTACTTATTTTTTCTAAATCTTTTTCATTTAAAGCAGATGACAAAAACCATGCTTCAAACTGTGATGGTGGTAAAAAAACACCACTTTTAATCATCTCCCAAAAGAATACAGCAAATTTCTTTGTGTCTGACGTTTGTGCTTCTTCAAAATTAGTAACGTTGATATTTGTAAAAAATGGATTGATCATCGATCCAAATCGGTTTACTGTAATCTCAACTCCATGTTCTTTAGCGGATGAAAGCAAATAACTTTCAATCTTTTCTGCTACTGCATTAAATTGTTCGTATGGATTTTGTTTTTTCAATTCAGTTAACGTAGCAATTCCACCTGCCATAGCAATCGGATTTCCGCTTAACGTTCCTGCTTGATACATGCCTCCAAGTGGAGCAACTTCTTGCATGATTTCATTTCTAGCACCATAAGCTCCAACTGGAAAACCTCCTCCAATGACTTTCCCTAAACACGTAATATCTGCTTCTACTCCAAATAATTCCTGTGCTCCACCAAATGTAGAACGAAAACCTGTCATTACTTCATCAGCAATTAATAATGCATTTTTAGTTTCTAAAAAATCTTTTAATTCTTTTAAAAAATTGTTTTGCGGAATCACAACTCCCATATTACCACCAACTGGTTCAATGATAACTGCTGCAATATCATCATGCTTTTCAAAATGCGCTTTTACACTTTCTAAATTATTGTATTCTGCAATCAGTGTGTTTTTTACGGCTCCTTCAGGAACACCTTTAGAGCCTGGCAAACTTAAGGTGGCTAAACCAGAACCTGCAGCGACTAATAATGCATCTTGATGCCCATGATAACAACCAGAAAATTTAATGATTTTATCCTTTCCTGTATACGCTCTTGCTAAACGGATTCCACTCAGCACAGCTTCTGTTCCAGAATTTACAAAACGAACTTTATCCATTCCTGGAAAAGCATCACACACAAGTTTAGCTAATTTGATTTCATTTTTTGTAGATGCACCAAACGAATAGCCATTCTTTAAAGCTTTGGCAATTGCCTTTTGCACTTTTTTATGACGATGTCCTAAAATCATCGGGCCATATGATAATACCAAATCTACATATTCATTTCCGTCAACATCAACAATCTTACTCCCTTTTGCTTTTTTAATAAACAACGGATTTCCACCTACTGATGCAAAAGCTCTTACTGGAGAGTTTACGGCTCCAACTAAGTTCTTTAATCCTTTGTTATATAATTTTTGTGAATTTTCGAATTTCATTTTTTTTTAGATTTCTGTCATTGCGAACGTAGTGAATCAATCTGTTTACTAATTAACAGATTACTTCGTCATACTTCCTCGTAATGACGTTATTTACTCAATAACATTCTCGCAGCTTCTTTAGCAAAATAGGTAATGATAATATCAGCTCCTGCCCTTTTCATTGACAGTAAACTTTCTAGCATTACTTTTTCTCCATCTATCCATCCTTTTTCTGCTGCTGCTTTTATCATCGCATATTCTCCACTTACATTGTAACAAGCAATCGGTCTGTCAAAATTATTTTTTAAATCTCTGATAATATCTAAATACGACAATGCCGGTTTTACCATGAGAATATCTGCTCCTTCTTGATCATCAAAAGTAGCTTCACGCATTCCTTCATCTCTGTTTGCAGGATCCATTTGATAGGTTCTTCTATCACCAAATGTTGGCGCTGAATCTGCTGCATCTCTAAAAGGCCCATAAAATGCCGATGCATATTTTACAGCATATGCCATGATGGGTAAATTCACAAAGCCTGTGTTATCTAAAGACTGACGAACCATAGCAATGGTTCCATCCATCATACCTGATGGCGCAACCATATCTACACCTGCTTTTGCATGAGAAATAACTTGCTTGGCAATATTGACCAACGTAGCATCATTATCTACATCATTGTCATGGATAATTCCGCAATGTCCGTGAGATGTATATTCACAAAAACAAACATCTGTAATTACATATAAACTTGGGTAATTCTTTTTGATAAAACGAATTGCTTGTTGCATAATTCCGTTATCATTCCAGGTTTCTGTTCCTTCGTCATCTTTATGAGATGGAATCCCAAATAACAAAACAGCAGGAATATGTAACGAAACAACCTCATCTAATTCTTTTGAAATACGATCCAAGGAAAAACGTTTAATTCCAGGCATAGAAACAATCTCTGTTTCAATACCAGTTCCTTCTTCAATAAATAAAGGATATACAAAATCATCAACAGACAATTTAGTTTCTCTTACCAATCTGCGAATTCCTTCTGATGTACGAAGTCTTCTTGTTCTGAACATGATTATTCTTTTACGTAATGCAAACTCACCAATTCCAACACACTTTCTACTGTTGGTAAATTAGCAACTTGTACATTTTTAAAATGTTTTCTTGCTTCTTTTGCTGTGCTTTCTCCGATACAAAATGCTATTTTATTCGACTGGTTTTCTTGCATATAACTTTCTACCGTAGAAGGACTGTAAAATAACACACCAGAAAATTGTTCTCTAACATTTACTGGACTATACATGGTTTTATAAGCTTCAACTTCGTTTACTGTAACTCCGTTTTCTGTCAACACTTTTGGCAATGTATCTAAACGTAAATCGCTACAAAAATAAGTTACATCTTGCCCTTTTATAGTCTTTGAAAGATAGTCAGCTAATTTTTCAGCATTCTTTTCTGAATGTGCAACCTTTCCTATTTTCTGCTCAATTAACTTCTTTGTTCTTCTACCAACACAGTAAATATTTTTGAAGTTCAATTCTTGCTTTATAAAACTATTTAACAACGACTCAACTCCATTTTTACTCGTAATAATTACATTTTTAATTTCGTTTTTTACAACCTTTGGCGCAATTCTATTGAAACGAATTTTTATAAAATCACTGTCTTCAATTGCTACAGTTTCGGGTAATAATCTTTTTTGAATTTCAGAAAGTTTTTTAGTAGAGTAAACTGCATATTCTTTGGCTTCTTTTCCTTTTAGAGCAGCCATAATTTCTTTTCCACCTCTATTCAGCACAAAATCTGCACACTCTTTTGCAATATAATTATGTCTTCCTATTTTTTCTTTAGAAATGACTTCTATTCTTTTAGTTCCATCTAAACTCAACAAAACTCCTTTAAAGTGCACTTCTTCATCTTTTACATAAGCTAATGCACCAATGGGAGCAGAACAACCTCCTTCTAAAATACTTAAGAAATCACGTTCTACTTTGGCTAGCATTTCTGTTTCTTCATCATTCAACTCTTTACAGATTTCTATGATTTCTGTAGATTCATATAAAGCGGTGATGGCAACAACACCTTGTGCTGGAGCTGGTGTCATCCAACTTAAACTAATTGCATTGTCGGGTTTTATTTTTAAACGCTCTAATCCAGCAGCTGCAAAAATTGCTGCATTCCAATCATTACTTTTTAACTTTTCTAGTCTTGTTTGTACATTTCCTCGTAAACCAACGATTTGATGTGTAGGATGACGATGTAACCATTGTGCTCTTCTTCTTAAACTACCCGTTGCAATAATGGCATCTTCTTGAGCTAAAAATTCTTCATTTTCCTTAAAAACAAGCATGTCATTAGAGTTTCCTCTTTTTAAAACAGCAGCCTGAGTTATACTTTTCGGAAGCACAGTTGGTACATCTTTTAATGAATGAACTGCAATATCTATTTCATCATTGATGAGAGCAATGTCTAAACTTTTTGTGAAAATTCCTGTAATTCCTAATTCGTATAAAGGTTTATCTAGCACCAAGTCTCCTGTAGATTTCACAGGAATAATTTCTGTTTTGTGTCCTAAATATTCTAATTGTTGTTGTACTGTTTTAGCTTGCCAAAGTGCCAACTCGCTATCTCTTGTACCAATTCTAATGATCTTCTGCATGTAGTTTTTCTAATTCAGTTTCAAACATTTTACTCACCACATTTATACTTTGCGGAATGGATGTTTCTTCATCTTTTAAATGTTTCACAAACTGTGTTGTTATTTTTTGAATAAACCTTGACGTGATAATCTCTGCATGTGATTCATCAAAGTTTTTCAATTTCTTTTTATGAAAAGCAATTTCATCTTGTTGCATTGAAACCAATGATTGTTTCAATGCGTTAATTGCAGGTGTAAATCTACGATGATTTAACCATTCATTAAACTCATTTTTGTGAGTTTCTATAATTGACTCTGCAAAAGGAATTTCTTGTTGACGAATTGCTAAGGTTTCATCTGTAATTTTTGACAATTCATCTACATTAACAATTGTAACGTTTTGTAAATTTTTCACCTCAATAGCAACATTTGCAGGCATTGATAAATCTAAAATTAGAATTTCTTTGTCGACTGGAATATGCTCTTTCGTAATCGTTGGAAAATCAGCACCCGTAGATACAATTAGTACATCAGATTTTTTTACTTCTTCTGCCAATGTATCAATCGTTGCTTTTCTAATAGATTGATATTCTTTTACAAAATTTATTGCCTTTTCTTCGGTTCTATTGATTAAACAAACCGATGTATTTTGTGTGTATTCAGCTAAGTTTTTACAGGTATGTTTTCCCATTTTACCTAAACCAAACACCAATATATTTTTTTTATTATAATTTGGCAGATTGTTTACAATGTATTGTACAGCAGCATAAGAAACAGAAGTGGTTCCAGAGCTTAAACGCGTTTCATTTTTTACGCGCTTACTTGCTTGCATCACATGATTTATAAGTCTTTCGAAATACGCGTTTGTGGTGTTGTGTTTTTTAGCTTGCTTAAAAGAATTTCTTAATTGACCAACAATTTCGTAATCTCCTAAAATCTGACTGTCTAAACCAGTTCCCATTCTAAACAAATGAGAAATTGCTTCTTGATTTTTATAAACGTTTGATATGGTTGAAAACTCTTCTACAGTTCCACTAGAATATTTACACAACAAATTAATTAATTGAAAAGGGTGCTCTGCAAAACCGGTTACCTCAGTTCTATTGCAAGTCGACAAGACAAAAATTCCATCAATCCCGTTTTCCTTTGCTTCTTTTAGTAATTGAATTTGAGCTTCTTTCGATAAGGAAAATTTACCTCTAATGTCGGCTTCGGCTTTTTTATAGCTTACTCCAATAGTATATAAACTTACTTGATGCTTTTTTTGGTTCATTTATTTTTTTCAAAAAAGTAGTTCAAAAGTAAAAACTTCTTCACAATAAAAGTATCGCTAAAAGAACTATTAATGTCGCTAAGCGTTTTTTAACAATTTAGCATTAGAAAAATACAAAAAATATGTATTTTTGCTGAAAAATTAAGGACTTTTATTATTTGCTACATAGAATGATTCTAAATAAAAAGAATCCTTATTAAATTTTAATAATGATAAAAAACAACGCAAAAAGTACTCTTAAAGAAATCAGTATAGAAAATTTATTTTTCTTATTGCATTTTGAAAACAACAGCAAAAAAACACAACGATTTGAAAGAGATATAGATAGCTCATTTATACAATTGCATTTTTGCATAAAAGGAGCTGCAAAATTCTTGTTTAATAATGGAAGTTACACGCTTGATGTTTTAAATCAGCATTGTATTTTATTATACAACCCTCAACAAAAACTACCAATTAATTTAGAGATTGAATCAAACACATCATTAATTTCATTGTTAATTTCAATCGAAAAATTTCATTCGTTATTCTCTAAAGAGGCAAATCATATTCATTTTTTAAGTGATGAAAACATCCATAGAAAATATTACAACGACGAAATTATTAAACCTTCTGTATTAATTGTACTGCAACAGATTATCAACTCTAATGTAAATAGCTCTATCAAAGAATTGTTTATCAAAGGAAAAATTTACGAATTACTGAGTTTACATTTTCAAAAAGAAGACAAAACAAATGCAGATTTCTGCCCTTTTTTAGTTGATGAACAAAATGTATTAAAGATTAGAAAAGCCAAAGATATTATTATTTCTAGAATGACAGAACCCCCTAGTTTACAAGAACTATCAAACGAAATTGGTTTG
>JALQYN010000070.1 GCA_023254055.1 Polaribacter sp. | reverse complement strand
GTATGCTATAGATTTTGAAGATTAAGTATTACCAAATTATTCTTATTGAGAAATATACAAATTCTTAATCTTTGAGTATGGCTTTAGTGGCGTTAAGTGTACCATCTATAGGAGTTATAACCTTAAGACCTAATAGATGTGCCACCAATGGATAGATGTTTACATTTTCTATAGCTGAAAGCACAAAATCTTTTTTAATCCGAGGGCCTTCTATATAAAAAATGGTTCCCATTTTTTTGTTTTCATAAGGGTCGTAGCCATGGGTGCCTCCAGGCTTTATTGTCAAAGGAGTTTCTTTTTTTGAATTGATAATGGTATAAGGCGTATCTGCAATTAGAACCAAATCCCCAATTCTGTCGTTGTTGTTATAGTGCAAGTAATTGGGAACTGCCTCTTTTTTATAGGTTTTAAAAAGGGTTTGCTGACTCAATTTATCGTACAAAGCGTCTGTTTCTTTTTTATTTTGCGTATACATCATAGCAACTTCTCCCGAAATAAATTGTTTGCTATCAACATCGACATATTGATTGATATTAATTGATTTTGATACATTGTCCATTCCGTGATCGCCTGTTACAATCAGATAAACGGGTAAGTTTAGTTTTTTTAATCCTTCTCTTAGTGCTCCAATTTGAGCATCCACATACTGAACAGCTGATGCTGTTTCTTTAGCATTTGGACCAAAACGGTGACCATAAGAATCAACTTGAGAAAAATACAAGGTAATCATGTGTGGGCGAACTTTCTCTGGTAGTTGTAGCCACTCTAATACGCGTTTTATTCTGTACTCATATGGTGTTTTTTGGTTGTAACGGTAATAGTATTTTGGATGCATACCATTAATGTCGGCTTCTGAACCTACCCAATAAAAGGAAGCTGATGACATGCCTTGTGTCTGAGCGAGATTCCATAACGGAATTCCACCATACCAATTGCCATTTTCTACCGCATCTCGATTGCCGATACTGTATTTTTTATTTGTTTTTTTATCATAAAATGTATTTGATACGATACCATGATGAACAGGGTATAACCCAGTTGCCAAACTGTAGTGGTTTGGGAATGTTTTAGAAGGAAAAGATGGAATCAATCGGGTGGTACTACTTCCGTTTTTAGCTAAGGATAAAATGTTTTTCGCTTGGTGTTTTTTTGCATAATCAGAGCGAAAACCATCAATAGAAACCATAATAACATACGGTTTTTTTAAGCTTGCTTCCGAATTTTCGAGTTGATTGGAAAGAATTTCTTGTTTGACAACATCACTATAACTAACATCTTGGGCTACAGCTTGTGCTGACATCCAAAAGCCAAGAATAAAAAAAACTTTTTTCATGCTTATTGGTTTAAAATTTCGATTACAATCAAATTATACACTCCACTGAGATTGGACGAAAAGGCTATTTTATCCTTTGATAATTCCTCTAGAAATGACAATTTTCTGAATTTCAGAAGTGCCCTCGTAAATTTGAGTGATTTTTGCATCTCGCATCAAACGCTCTACATGGTATTCTTTTACAAAACCATTTCCTCCGTGAATTTGCACAGCTTCTACTGTATGCTCCATGGCAACTTTTGATGCATATAATTTAGCCATTGCACTAGACATGTCGTAATTATTTCCTTGATCTTTATCCCATGCAGCTCTCATTACTAACATTCTTGCAGCTTCAATTTCTGTGTGCATGTCTGCTAATTTAAAGGCAATAGCTTGATGGTTGCAAATCTCAGTAC
The DNA here is from genome assembly GCA_023254055.1 of Polaribacter sp. Lineage (GTDB taxonomy): Bacteria > Bacteroidota > Bacteroidia > Flavobacteriales > Flavobacteriaceae > Polaribacter. The sequence goes on along the minus strand of JALQYN010000070.1, from coordinate 7,461 downwards.
CAAAAGCTTTACGTTCTTTAGAATATTTCAAAGCCAATTCATAAGCTCCGGCTGCAATACCTAATGCTTGAGAAGCAATTCCGATTCTTCCTCCAGACAAAGTTTTCATGGCAAATTTAAATCCAAAACCGTCTTCGCCAATTCTATTTTCTTTGGGAACTTTCACATCGTTAAACTGCAAGGTATGTGTGTCACTTCCTCTAATTCCTAATTTATCTTCTTTTGGACCTACATGAAATCCTTCCATCCCTTTTTCAACAATAAAAGCATTAATGCCTCTATGTCCTTTTTCTTTATCGGTTTGAGCAATTACTAAATACACATCTGCTCTTCCACCACTAGTAATCCAGTTTTTTGTACCATTTATTACATAATGATCACCTTTGTCTATAGCAGTAGTGCTTTGAGATGTTGCATCAGATCCTGCTTCTGGTTCTGATAAACAAAATGCTCCAACAAACTCACCCGTTGCTAATTTTGTTAAATATTTTTGTTTTTGTTCTTCGTTTCCATAAGCTTCTAATCCATAACACACTAAAGAATTATTTACAGAAACTATTACTGAAGCAGACGCATCAACTTTAGATAATTCTTCCATAATTAAAACATAAGAAATTGCATCCATTCCGCTTCCACCATATTTTGGATCTACCATGATTCCTAAAAAACCTAGGTCACCCATTTTCTTAACCAACTCATCTGGGAATTCTTGTTTATTATCTCTTTCAATAACGCCTGGCAACAATTCTGTTTGTGCAAAATCACGAGCAGCATCTTTAATCATTAAGTGCTCTTCGGTAAGATTAAAATCCATTTACTATAGTATTATTATATTCGTAAAAAATGTCTTCAAAGATACATTTTTAGTAGTAAATTATCAATAAAGTTTTGTTATTTTTACAGATATGAGTACTAAAAAAATTACCATTATTGGTTTAATGTCTGGAACTTCTTTAGATGGTTTAGATATTGTATATGTTTCATTTGATAAAAAGAAGTATAAGAACTTTCAAATTCATCATTCAGAAACGATACCGTATTCAAAAACATGGAAAGAAAAATTAGCAAATGCTATTTTTAAAACCAATGAGGAAATTCAAAAATTAGATATATCCTATGGCGAATTACTTGCGGAAAAGGTGAATACTTTTCGTAAAGGAAACAACATTGTTGATGTCGATTTTATTGCTTCGCATGGTCATACAATATTACATCAACCAGAAAAAGGAATTACACTTCAAATAGGAAACGGTCAAGTTTTAGCAAATCAAACTCAAATAAAAGTTGTTTGTGATTTTAGAACTCAAGACGTGAAACTTGGAGGACAAGGAGCTCCTTTAGTTCCCATTGGTGATGTGTTTTTATTTGATCAATATGATGCATGTTTAAATCTAGGAGGTTTTGCAAATGTGTCTTTTGAACAAAATAATAAAAGAATTGCCTTTGATATTTGCCCTGTAAATATTGTATTGAATTATTATGTAAACAGTTTAGGACTTGAATTTGATAATAAAGGATTGATTGCAGCGTCAGGAACCATTCACAATGAATTATTAAAAGAATTGAATTCACTGCAGTTTTATAAAATGAACTCACCAAAATCTTTAGGATTAGAATGGGTTCAGTCCACTATTTTTCCATTGATTGACAAAAAGAACATAGATATAAAAGATGTTTTACGAACTTTTGTAGAACACATTGCGATTCAAATTGCAAATTCTACAAAAAAATGTAAAAATCTTTTTATAACTGGTGGTGGCGTTTTTAATTCGTTTTTGATACAAAGAATTCAACAGTATTCTAATTCAGAAATTAGCATTCCTGATTCTCAAATAGTTCATTTTAAAGAAGCTTTAATTTTTTCTTTTTTAGGATTGTTACGTGTTGATAATCAGGTTAATTGCCTTTCTTCTGTCACAGGAGCAAAAAAGGACCATAGTTCTGGTGTTATTTTTTTACCCTAGTTTTTTTTAAAAGAACATTATTTTTGTTTGGACAATCATTTTTTTGCATTAAGTTTGTGTATACGAGATTTAGAGACCTTCTTTATCACAAAATAAAATCATAGAACAATGAATCAACTTTAACTGCTATCAATTTTTTTTAGAAACTTTAGATAAAAACAAAAATTGAATTATTAGCACAAGAGAATGAAAGACTTATTAAAAAAATACGAAAATAAACAGCCAGAAATAGTTTTTAATTGGAAAGATCCTGAAACAGATGCAGAAGGATGGACCGTAATTAACTCGCTTCGTGGAGGAGCAGCAGGAGGTGGAACGAGAATGAGAAAAGGTTTAGACATGAATGAAGTATTGTCTTTAGCCAAAACCATGGAAGTTAAATTTACCGTTTCTGGACCTGCAATTGGCGGAGCAAAATCAGGAATTAATTTTGACCCAAATGACCCAAGGAAAAGAGGTGTTTTAGAACGTTGGTATAAAGCGGTAACCCCTTTATTAAAACATTATTACGGAACAGGAGGAGATTTAAATGTTGATGCAGATAAAGATGTGATTCCGATTACAGAAGACTGTGGAGTTTGGCATCCGCAAGAAGGAATTTTTAATGGACATTTTAAACCTACTGAAGCAGATAAAATTAATAGAATTGGGCAATTAAGATTGGGTGTCATTAAAATTATTGAAGACAAAGAATTTTCACCAGACTTATCTAGAAAATATACAATTGCAGATATGCTTACGGGCTATGGTGTAGCCGAAGCAGTAAAACATTATTATACAATTTACGGCGGATCTATCAAAGGAAAAAAAGCCGTTGTTCAAGGGTTTGGAAATGTAGGTTCGGCAGCAGCCTATTATTTAACACAACTAGGTGCTAAGGTAGTTGGAATTATAGATAGAGATGGTGGCTTGATTAACGAAGAAGGATTTTCTATGGATGAGATGACTGCTCTTTTTCTAGGAAAAGACGGAAACAAATTAGTCTCAGAAAATATGATTCCGTTTGATGAAATGAATCAAAAAGTTTGGTCTTTACCAGCAGAAATATTTGTTCCAGCTGCAGCTTCAAGATTAGTCTCTAAAGAACAAATAACGCAAATGATCAACTCTGGTTTAGAAGTAATTTCTCCTGGAGCAAATGTTCCTTTTGCAGATAAAGAAATATTTTTCGGACCGATTATGGAGTATACAGACGGACATGTAAGTTTACTTCCAGATTTTATTTCAAACTGTGGAATTGCTAGGGTATTTGCATACTTAATGGAGTCTAGAGTAGAATTGCCTATGCAAGATAAAGCCATATTTAATGACACTTCAGAAACCATTAGAAAAGCCTTGGTAAAAACGTTCGAAAAAAATAACAGTAAAACAGAAATATGTAAAACAGCGTTTGAAATAGCGTTAAAACAATTAATTTAATACATTATAATTATGGAGACGATTATCATTTTGGTGTTCGTAGTTGGTTACTTAGCCATTACATTAGAGCACAATTTAAAAATAGATAAATTAATACCAGCGCTGGTGATGATGGCGTTTTGTTGGGCTTTAGTTGCTTTAAATGTAGATCAGTTTTCTAATTGGTTTGACTCAGCAAAACATGCTCTTGTTGAAGGTTTTTCATCTTTAGTTCATGAAGATAAAATGCACTTAGTAGAAGAGACTTTATTGCATCATTTAGGAAAGACTGCTGAGATTTTGGTATTCTTACTGGGAGCAATGACCATTGTAGAAATTATCGATTATTTTGATGGCTTTTCAACAATCAAGGGATATGTAAAAACAAAAAGTAAAAAGAGAATTCTATGGATTTTTTCTTTTTTAGCATTTATACTATCTGCAATTATTGACAATTTAACGGCTACAATTGTTTTAATCTCTATTTTACAGAAAATAATTCATAAAAGAGAAGAAAGAATTTGGTTTGCGGGACTTATTATTATTGCAGCTAATGCCGGTGGAGCTTGGTCTCCAATTGGAGATGTAACTACAACGATGCTGTGGATCGGTAAAAAAGTTTCTGCAGGAAAACTAATAGAGTACTTATTGTTACCTTCTTTACTTTGTATGTTGGTTCCTTCTTTTATAGCGAGCTTCTTGCCTGCGTTTAAAGGAGAAATTGAAGATAATCCGGATGACGAAGATTCGAAACCAAAAAGTAAGTATAGTGGTACCATGTTATACTTAGGTTTAGGAGCAATCGTTTTTGTACCTATATTTAAAACAGTTACTCATTTACCACCTTATGTTGGGATGATGCTTTCACTTGGAGTTGTTGCAACTTTTGCTGAAATATATAGTAGAACAAAATTTTCTATTTCAAATTTTAACGATGAAGAATCATTAGCGCATGCAAATCATAGTCCAGTTCACAGTTCATTGTCAAAAATTGAGATGCCAAGTATTTTATTTTTCTTAGGAATCTTAATGTCAGTTGCAGCTCTAGAATCATTAGGAATCTTATTTAATTTTGCATCTACATTAAAAGAAACAGTGCCAATGATGGGAACAGAGTTACACGGAGAAGGTGTTTCTGATTTGGTGGTGATGTTATTAGGAGTTGGATCTGCAGTTATTGATAATGTACCTTTAGTAGCAGCAAGTTTAGGAATGTTTTCTGAAGGAATTGATAATGAGTTGTGGCATTTTATTGCCTTTTCTGCAGGTACAGGAGGTAGTATGTTGATTATTGGTTCTGCTGCAGGAGTTGTTGCAATGGGAATGGAAAAGATAGACTTCTTTTGGTATTTGAAAAAAATATCATGGCTAGCCTTAATTGGTTTTCTAGTCGGCTCATTTGCATTTATGATAATCAGACAATTTTAAAAGTTAAGCCCGAGAAATTCTCGGGTTTTTTTAAGCAATTTTTAAAAAATTCATACGTTTAGTTTACATAAATCTTTAATTTAAAATAAAATATGTTATTGTTTATACAAGAAAAAATTAATACAGCAACAGAAGTAATTTCAGAAGAAAAAACATTGTCAATCTATAAGTTGATTATGGAAAGTGGTACGGGAGGATTGATCATTATCGCACTGTTGTTTGTGCTTTTAGCTGTTGCGCTGTATATTTATTTTGAGCGTTTTTTTGCGATCAAAGCTGCTTCTAAAGTAGATCAAAATTTTATGAATCAAATAAAAGATTTTGTGTTAGAAGGGAAGTTAGAAGCCGCAACGGATTTATGTAAAAACACAGATTCGCCAACCGCTAGACTTGTCGGAAAAGGAATTACTAGAATAGGAAAACCTTTGGATGACATTAATAAAGCTATTGAAAACTCAGGAAAATTAGAAATTTATCAACTAGAAAAAAACGTGAGCGTTTTGGCAACTATTGCCGGAGCTGCACCTATGATTGGTTTCTTAGGAACAGTGATTGGAATGATTGTTGCAATTCATGAAATAGCAAATTCTGGAGGGCAAATAGACATCAAATTGTTGTCAGATGGATTGTATACGGCAATGACAACAACTGTGGCTGGACTTATTGTTGGAATTATTGCTTACATCGCGTATAATCATATAGTGGTTAGAACGGACAAAGTCATTTATAAAATGGAAGCGACTACGGTTGAATTTTTAGATTTATTAAACGAACCTGTATAATGAATATTAGAGGAAGAAATAAAGTCAACCCAAATTTTAACATGTCGTCTATGACAGACATTGTTTTTTTGTTGTTGATATTTTTTATGCTCACATCTACCTTGGTTACTGTAAGTGCCATAGATGTTTTATTACCAAAAGCTGGAGGTAAAACTGAAAATAAAACGTCAATCGCAGTGTCAATCACTAATAATTCGTTGTTTTTTGTTGATAAAACAGAAGTAAGTGAAGCGAACTTAGAAAATGAAATCTTAAAACTTGTGGGAGTTGATAAAGCAAAAACAGTTGTCATTCGAGGAGATAGAGATGTGCCTTATAAAAATGTGATGAAGATTATAGATATTGCAAACCGAAATAAATTAAAAATGATTTTAGCTGTAAAGAGTAAATAAATAGACTGGTTGTGTATTTTGAGTCAAAATAGTCTCAAAATGTCAGTTCGAGTGATTTTGAGGCACGAAAAATTGTATCGAGAACTAATGACAAACTAAAATTCTTATTCTCGATACAAATTTTACTCTTTACAATCGTAAATTTCACTCGAACTGACAGAATTTTATCAAAATGGACTAAAGAATAATTCAAAGTCAGTAAAATAGCACTTTAAGGAGAGTAGAGAAATAAAATAAAAATAATGCAACTATTAGAAACAACACATAAAAGAAAATCAGCAGTCATTACCGCAATCATTTTGGCGTTAGTTTTAGTCGGAATTTTTAATTTCGGAATGCACTATTTAGATCCTCCAGAAGAATATGGATTGGCAATAAATTTTGGTGACTCTAATATAGGTAGCGGAGATCCAGTTGAAAAAGCGAAAGCAAATCCTGCTGAAAAAAAAGTTGAAAAGCAAGTTGAGGAAAAAGAAGAAGTGGTTCCGAAAGAAACCATAAAAGAGAAAGTCATTACCCAAGACACAAAAGATGCACCTGTTGTAGAAACACTAAAAAAGAAGATAGAAAAGCCTAAAGAAGAGATCAAGAAAGTTGAAAAACCAAAAGAGATTCCAAAACCAAAACTATCAAAAGCAACACAGGATGCTTTAAATAATTTGTTAAAAGGGAATTCTAAAGAAGGAGAAAATAAAGGCGAAGGAGATGATGATAATACAGGATTAAAAGGCGATAAAAACGGCGATCCAAAGTCAACAAAATACTACGGAAATAATGGAAGTGGTGGTGATAAAAATTACAATTTAGCAGGAAGGAATGCTTTGTCTAAACCCATTGAAAAACCAGAGTGCAATGAAGAAGAAGTAATACCTCTTTCTTTATGCGCATTACTACCCGCGTAATTGTCCTCTTTGCGATCATCGCTTCGCTCTTCTCTTTTGCAAAGTTCAGCCATTGCGAAAAATCAGTGTGGGCGGGGCCTGATCAATACATCCACGCTTGCTATAGCGATTTACCTGCGCTCTTTAGTGAACGCGCATTCGGTAAGGGTCAGTGGGCATTTAGCGGTGGAGATCAAGCAGTTGAATATCCTGCGCTGCAAGGTGTCGTCATGTGGGCAACTGCAAAAGTGTCACCTGATGGACCGGTGAGTTACTTTAATCTCAGTGCAATATTAATTGCCTTGTTATTTATCGCCTCAGCACTATTGGTCTACAGAATCAAACCTGAGAGCGCTTTGTTATATGCACTTGCTCCGACGGGAATCTTGTCACTCTTTATTAACTGGGACTTGTGGGCGATTGTCACAACTTTGCTTGCGATTTATTGGTTCGATAGAAAACAAGAGTTAGCGAGTGCAGCAATTCTTGGAGTATCGATTGCCACTAAATTCTTTCCGATTGTTTTACTTCTTCCGATTGCGATTATCCATATCCGCAGGCAAGAAGTGAAGAACGGAATCCGATATATCGCAACTGCTCTTGGAACTTTTATTGT
>JALQYN010000009.1 GCA_023254055.1 Polaribacter sp. | reverse complement strand
TGAAAATCATAATCATCAACGGTCCTAATTTAAATTTACTTGGTAAAAGAGAACCAGCTATGTATGGTTCAGAAACTTTTACCGATGTTTTTAAAAATTTACAAAACAAATTTCCGAAAATATATTTGTCTTATTATCAATCGAATATTGAAGGTGAGTTGATTGATAAATTGCATGAAGTAGGCTTTGATTACGATGGAATTATTTTAAATGCTGCAGCTTACACGCATACATCAGTCGGAATCGGAGATGCGGTTAAAGGAATAGAAACTCCAGTTGTAGAAGTACACATTTCTAATGTTCATGCTAGAGAAGAGTTTAGACATCTAAGTTATATAGCACCGAACGCAAAAGGTGTTATTTTAGGGTTTGGAATGAAGAGTTACGAATTAGCTATTGAAAGCTTTCTATAACATCAATTTCATTTTAATATCCGAACGTTCGTAATGAGAATTTGATTCTAGTTCTACCTCTACGAAACCAACTTTTTTATACAGATTAATTGCAGGAACTAACTTTCTGTGAGAATACAATGTAATGCTATCCCATTTTTTTTCTTTTCCAAACTCGATACAAAAATCGATTAATTTTTGACCAATTTTTAATCCTTGGTATTTTGGAGAAACTGCCATTTTACTCAGTTCATAAAACAGTTGTTGATTGATTAAAGCGACCGTGCCCACAATCTCGTTATTATAAGTTGCGAAAAAAATAAAACCTCCTTTATCAATTATATAAGTTTTAGGGTTGCTTAAAACTTTTTGGTCGTAAGGTTCTACATAAAAATATTTTTCAAGCCATTCTACATTTAAATTGTAAAATTGTTTTGCATACTTTTCTTCAAAAGGAATAATAGAAACTTCAAGCATTGATTAAATTTTTGCATCTACAATTGCCATCATTTCTTTTTCTAAAGCAATTGTTTTGTTGTAAATAGCTTTTGCGTCATTTAAAATTTGATCAGCAAAAGCTCTGTCTTTAATGTCTTTTGCATTGATACGAACATTAAAATACGCTCCAATTACTGCAGTTCTAGCGCACAATGCACCAACACCAGCATCAGAAAGTGAATTTTGCAATCCGTTTTTTGCCATTTCTAACATTACTTCCATAGAGTTATAGGCTGTTTCCATTACTTTAAAAGGAATTTCTGTTGCATATTTAGTTGCATCTTCAATGGCTTGTTTTCTAATGTCTATTTCTTCTTGAGAAGATTTTGGCATTCTAAATCCGTCTATAATTTTATTAAAGGCATTGGTGTCTTCATCAACTAAAAACAATAATTCATTTTTATATTTTTGCCCTTTTTCTGCCCATTGAGAATAGTACTCCCATTTAGCATCCCAACCAGGTTTATGAGCAGATAAATTAGCAACCATCGTTCCGAGTGAAACACCTAAAGTTCCAACATACGCAGCAATACTTCCGCCACCTGGAGCCATAGATTCTGAAGCTGTTTCTTCTGCAAAATCTTTTACTGTAAAATCAACTAGTTTTTTATCAGTATCAGCATTCATTACATATTCAATAATACGTTCTTGCGGATTGAACGGTTTTAAATCGTCTAATCCGAGAGATTTTATGGCTATTTTTATTTTTTCGCTTTCGCTAATTCCAAGAGAGCGTTCTTGTTTTTTTAAATAAAAATCTGCACAATCTATCATTGCTTGTAAAGGAACTAAGCCAACCAATTCTGAACCAGTTACACGTAAACCACGTTTAGTAGCTGCCAAATCAGTTTCATAAAAAGCTTCGTGCATTGAGGTAATTGAAATGTTAGTTAAATTGTATGAAATTTGTGCAATGCCATATTCTTCAATGAACCAACCAATTCCTTTTACAGCCTTTAATTTTCCAGGAATTCTTACTGTTTCTCCATTTTTATCCAACACTTTTTTTCCATCTACTAATTTTGCTCTTCCGTTTTCACGTATGTCAAAAGCGATTGCATTTGCTCGTCGAGTAGAAGTAGAGTTTAAATTGATATTGTAAGCAATTAAAAAGTCACGTGCAGAAATAGCAGTAACTCCAGAAGTAATTACTTGTTGATTAAATTCTGACGGTCCAAAATCTGGTTTCCAATTTTTGTTTTCAAACTTTTCTTTTAAGCCTTCATATTCTCCAGAACGGACAGTTGCCAAGTTTTTTCTTTCGTCAGAAGTGGCAGCATTTTCATAAAAATAACCCGAAATTCCCAATTCTTCACCCACACGTTTACCTAATTGACGTGCATATTCAGTAGTTTCTTCCATCGAAATATTTGCAATAGGTACTAAGGGACAAACATCGGTTGCTCCAAATCGTGGATGTTCACCTGAATGCTTGCTCATGTCTATTAACTCAGAAGCTTTTTTTATCAATCTAAACGCTGCTTCAATTACATTTGCTGGTTCACCCACAAAAGTAATCACTGTTCTATTTGTTGCTTTCCCTGGATCAACATCTAGTAATTTAACACCTTCAACTTCTTTGACAACATTTGCAATTGTATGTATCTTGGTAATGTCTTTTCCTTCGCTAATGTTAGGAACACATTCTATAATTTGCTTGTTCATAAATAGGTAAATTACTGTCTCGTCAAATGTATAATTTTAGTTGAAATAATTGTTAATTAAATTTAAAAAAGAGTTTTAATAAATAACTTTTATAAAAAAGTTATATTTGTTAGCAATGGTATTTATTAAAGTCTTGAAAGTTTTTTATGGGATTCAAAAATAAAAATATTTTAATAACTGGTGGTTTGGGTTTTATAGGGTCTAACTTAGCTATTAAGTTAGTAGAGTTAGGAGCAAATGTTACTATAATTGACAGTATGATCCCTGAATATGGAGGCAACATAAAAAATATTGAGCCAATAATAAATAAAATAAAAATAAATTTAAGTAAAAACACGAACAACCATTTATATTTGTTTTCACAAAGATTTATTGATATTGTACTTTCTATTATTGGACTGGTAATTTTTATTTCCTTGTTACCATTAATCTTAATACGAAACTTACTTGGTAATAGAGGGTCTTTATTTTATACTCAAAAGCGTGTTGGTTATAAAGGTAAAATATTTAAAATATATAAACTACGCTCCATGGTTAAAAACGCAGAAGAAAATGGACCGGTTTGGGCAATAAAAAATGATCAACGAATAACGCCTTTTGGTAAAATATTACGAATTTTTAGGTTAGATGAATTACCTCAAATGATTAATTTTATCAAAGGTGAAATGAGCATAATTGGACCAAGACCAGAACGACCAGAGTTTGTTAAATAGTTAAAGAGTAAAATCCCTTTTTATTTTATGAGACACGTTGTAAGACCTGGATTGACAGGTTGGGCTCAAGTAAATTACCCTTATACAAATACTATAGAAGAGCAGCAAATAAAATTGAGATATGATTTGTACTATATCAGAGAGAGAAGTACTTTTCTAGATTTTAAAATACTTGTAAAAACGATTTCTACAGTATTATTTTTTAAAGGACAATATACTTTTAATAAAATATAACCTAATAAAAAGCAGTAATAGAAAAGGTAAAATAGCCAATGGCAATAATTGTACCTTCCCAATCCAAATTATTGGAATTATTACAAGTAATATAAGTAGTGCTTTTACATAGAACTTTATCCAAAGCATAGGGGTATCTTTAAATACATAAAATGCAATAACTATATTTGGAGCGAAAGCCCATAGAAAATTAAAGTTGGTTGGGGTAGTGGAATGGTCGGTAAAAAACCATAAAAATACAATTAGAACTCCTATAATACCTGTAGATAACAACAACAAAAAATCGAACCATTTTGTTCTTTGTTTTCTTTTTACATCTCTGTATGTAATATATAATCCTATCAGTAGTATAAAAGTAAAAACTAAAAAAGGATTGAAAAAAGAAGGTTTAATGGTTAACTCCTCATAATTTAAAATGAAACCATCTTTTTTAATTAAGCTTTCTGTTTTTACACCACGAGTTACGGTTGCATTTTTAAATCCACTATATACATAATCTGGTAAATACATGTATTGTTTTGTTGTGGCAATATGATCTAATTTACTTCCTAAAGCTAAATTAATTCCAAAACTTCCCCAGGTATTCCAAGGAATTTCTATATTCATTAATTGCCTAAATGATTTCTTTTTAAGAATATAATTGTCGTTAAACGTGACTTTATCTTTTAAGATTTTTTCAGTAATTTCTCTTAATATTGTAGCGCAATTATTAAAGAAGGGATCGTATAAATAGGTAGCGTTTTTTGGTTTCGCATTGTTTTCTAAATACTCAAAAAATTGTTGTTTCTCTGATTGATTTAAATTTAAAACCTGTTCTTTAATCCAACGTTTATCTCTTTGATATCCTCTTACAAAATAATGAAAAGGGTAACTTTCTAATTTGTAAAGTAATTTCCCTTTTGTAAAATTTAAATAAAAATTTGGAGCATTAAAGTCAAAAATTCCATAGTTATAAGCGGTATCAAAATCTATGTCTTTAACTCTAATTGTGCTATGGCCAAAACCTTCGTATAATTCATTCCCCGGGCCTGCTGTTATGATACTTACTTCAGCTTTATCTGATAGTTTTTTATACTGAGAAAAAGTAATCTGTATTACAAATAGAATGAGAAAAAAAGTAATAAATTTAGTTTTCATATCAACTAATTTCTAAAAAACGAATAATCAATTTTAATTGAAAATATATTTGAATATAGTGCGTTTCCAACACTTCCAATATTTGTCAATGCATAATCTACTTGTATTCCGTTGTATTTAAAACCTACGCCGAAGTTTGGTTGTATAGATAAAGATTTACTACCGTCAAATTGGGTTGTGTTTTGAATATTACCAATCCCGCCTCTTAAATATACCAATTCAGTATAATCCAGCTCAAAGCCAAAAGTTGGATCAATACTAATAAAACTAGTAGATATAATGTCATTAGTTTGTGCAAAACGCATGTTTAAATCGATTTCTGTTACTAAGTGAAAATCTCTTCCAATAGAAAATTTACGTGCAGCACCAAATTGTACTTTTGGTTTTGTAATTTCTGTTGTTTCGGGTAATTGCTGGTTTTGACCTGGAATGGAGTTTTTAATTTTATCAAATTCTTCTGAATTGATATTCCAAGTATTATAGGTTGTGGTAATATCTCTAACCATTAAACCAAATTTCCAATTATTTCTTTCAAACTGTATTCCGGCATCAAATCCAAATCCCCAAGAAGAAGCAAAATCACCAATAACTCTTCTAATTACTTTTGCATTTACACCAAAATACATATTTTTAAAAATCAAATTTCTTGCATAAGCAAATGTAAAAGCATAATCTGCCGCAGAAAACAAACTAATTTTATTAAAATTAATATTTCCTTGATTGTCAATAAGTTCGGTTGTGTTTAAAATATCATCAACTCCAAATCGAATGATAGAGATTCCTATAGCACTTTTATTGTCAATAGGAAGCGCAAAAGCCGCAAAGTTATAATTTGCAATTCCAGCAAAATAGGAAGCATGCATTAATGAACCTTCATAATCTTCTAAATTCATTAAACCCGCAGGATTCCAGTAAATTGCATTTACATCATTACTTATTGCTGCAACAGATTTACTCATTCCTAACGCTCTTGCATCAACACCTATATTTAAAAACTCGTTAGAATAATTTCTAAAAGTTTGAGCTGTTAATTGGATAGAACAGAAGAGTAAAAAAATGAAATAAATTTTTTTCAAAATATCAAGGTTGCTAGTTACAAATATCTAAAATCCTATTGTAATAACCATTGTTAACCTAAGATATTGTTTGTTCAATTTGTATTTGAATATTTTCTTTTATAAAACGGCTAATTCGTTTTTCTAACCACCTACTTTCGTTTTGCTTAAAACTAGATACAAATCCAACATGACCTCCATATTTTGTAGCTTCTAAGAAGAAAAATTCAGAATCTCCAGCTTCTTCATACGGAAAGCATTCTTCACCTAAAAAAGAATCATCTTTAGCATTTATAAGCAATGTAGGTTTATTGATTTTTGACAAATAAGGTTTAGAACTTGCTTTTAACCAGTAATCTTCTGGACTATCAAAACCAAAAACAGGTACCGTATACAATTGTTCTAAATGTTTAAAGCGTTTGGCTTTAAAAAGTTTGTCTTTATCTAGCTCAAACTCTGGGAATTTAAATGATTTTTCTAATACTTTTAATCGGATAGTTTTTAAGAACTCTTCTATGTATAATTTGTTTTTTAGTTTGTCCATTTCTTGCTCAGAACTTGTAAGATCTATGGGTACAGATGTTGCAATGGCTCCTTTTATTTTTGGTGACAATACATCCGCATATTCCCCCATATATTTTAAGGTTAAATTACCACCTAAGCTAAATCCAACAATAATGATGTTTTCATAATCATAATTGTCTAAAATATGATTGACTACAAAATGTACATCTTCAGTTTTTCCACTATGATAGGTTCCAAGAAGCCAATTATCTTCTCCACTACAACCCCGTAAATTAAAAGAAACAGTATCAATCCCTCTGCCATTTAATTCGTTTGCTGTAGACAGCATGTATTTAGATTCAGCACTTCCTTCTAAACCATGAATTAATATTGCTATCGTGTTTGAGTTAGCCTTTGAAAAATCTAAATCAATAAAATCATGATCCCAGGTAAAAATTCTTTTTCGAGAGTAAGAACAGAACTCTTTCATAAATAACGGACGATACATGGTGTTAAAATGACCATTTCTAAAAGGAAGAGAAGGATTAAAATCTGATTGAAATAGTGGCATTAAATAATTTTTTATACAAAGATGATAAAAAAAGAAAGAAATTGAAATAAGAGCAATTTGATTTTCTTATTTTAGCTATATAATACCAATTAAAAAACATGAAAAAACACATTCCGAATACGATAACCTTAGGAAATTTATTAAGTGGAACAATTGGAGCAATTGCAGCGGTTAATGGAAATTTTGAAATCGCAGCACTGTCAGTAGCTATAGGAGTTGTTCTTGATTTTTTTGATGGATTTTTTGCAAGAATGTTAAATGTTTCTGGCGAGTTAGGGAAGGAGTTAGATTCTCTTGCAGATATGGTTACTAGTGGTGTGGTTCCAGGTATTGTTATGTTTAGTTTGTTACAAGAAAACGCATTAAATTTATTTGAAAAATCGACAGACACGTTACATTTAGCTTCTTTTAGTACTGGATATTTACCATATTTTGGTTTGTTATTAACACTTGCAGCGTGTTATAGATTGGCTAAGTTTAATATTGACACAAGACAAACCGATTCATTTATTGGAATGCCAACACCTGCTATGAGTTTGTTTGTGGTTTCATTGCCTTTAATTCCTATTTATTCTGACAATCAATTGTTTATTGATTTGATTCAAAACAATTATTTTTTAGTTGGAATTACTTTAGTTTTAAGCTTTTTAATGAATGCAGAAATTCCGTTATTTTCTTTAAAATTTAAGAATTATGCTATAAAAGAAAACATGCTAAAGTATGTTTTTTTAATTCTTTCTTTAGGTATGCTATTGGTATTTGAAGTAATCGCTATTCCGTTAGTAATTATCTTATATGTGCTCTTATCAATCGGAAGTAATTTGATGAATAAAAAAGCTTAAAGTTTTTTGTATCAGACTTCATGTTCTAGGCTGATTTCGAAATGACATTTTATAAAAGCATTTATGATGCTAGAACTTTTTCTTTTTTAATTCAAAGTCTTTTCCTAGATATACTTTTCTAACAGTTTCATCAGCAGCTAATTCTTCAGGAGTTCCTTCTTTTAAAATACCACCATTGTACATTAAAAAAGTTTTGTCTGTTATTGCCAAGGTTGCTTGTACATCATGATCAGTAATTAAAATACCAATATTTCTGTTTTTAAGTTGAGCAACAATACTTTGAATGTCTTCAACCGCAATTGGGTCTACACCAGCAAATGGTTCGTCTAATAAGATAAATTTTGGGTCTGAAGCCAAACAACGTGCAATTTCAGTTCTTCTACGTTCTCCACCAGACAATAACTCTCCTTTGTTTTTTCGAACGTGACCTAAACTAAACTCTTCAATTAAAGATTCTAATTTTTCTTTGCGTTCTTTTTTTGTTCTCTTCGTAAATTCAAGAACAGACATAATATTGTCTTCTACAGATAATTTTCTAAAAACAGATGCTTCTTGAGCTAAATACCCAATTCCTTTTTGAGCACGTTTATACATGGGATCATTTGTAATCTCTTCATCGTTAAGATAAATATGGCCATCATTGGGTTTAATCATACCCACTATCATATAAAAAGAAGTTGTTTTACCGGCTCCGTTAGGACCTAATAAACCTACAATTTCTCCTTGTGAGACTTCTAAAGAAATTCCTTTAACAACCTTTCGGTTTCCATATATTTTTTCAATATTATCTGCTCTTAAAATCATAATTCAAATATAGGAATTGAGAATTTGTGATTTCTTAAATTTATGATAAATCATTTTGTTCTAAGGCTTCCCAAAATTCATAAGCTCTTCTTAAATGCGGAATCACAATAGTTCCACCAACTAAAGTAGCAATTGACATGGTTTCCATCATTTCTTCTTTTGAAACACCATTTTTATAGGCAGTTTCTAAATGATATGCAATACAATCATCACAACGTAAAACAGCAGAAGCTACTAAACCAAGAAGTTCTTTAGTCTTAACCGGTAAATGACCTTCTGAATAAGCATTTGTATCTAAATTAAAAATTCTCTTAATAACTTTATTGTCGTTACTTAAAAGTTTATCGTTCATTTTCTGACGATAATCGTTAAATTCTTGTACTTTATTTGGCATTTTTTAATTGTCTTTTTAAAACAAAACCAGAAATATAGATACTGATTTCATATAAGATTAATATAGGAATAGAAACAATTATTTGACTTGCAACATCTGGCGGTGTAATAATTGCTGATAAAATTAATACCAATACCAATGCATGTTTTCTATACTTTCTTAAAAACGTAGGTGTAACCAATCCTAGTTTTGACAAGAAATAAATGACAACAGGTAATTCGAATACTAACGAAATGCCCAGCATTGTATTTGTAAACAAACTTATATAAGAATCTAAGGTAAAGTTATTTACAATGTTTTCGCTAATTTGATATCCATAAAAGAAAGACACCGACATCGGCATAATTACATAATAACTAAATAAAACACCAATAAAAAATAGCAAAGAAGCAATAAATAAAAACCCTTTCGATTTTCTTCTTTCTGTTTTGTGTAATCCAGGTGCTATAAAACGCCACATTTCCCATAATAAGTATGGAAAAGCTAAAATGACACCTAGAATGATAGAAACCCAAAGAGAGCTCATTAATTGTTGTGTAAGAGACAGTGCTTGAAGCTTGCTCGGAATGTCTATGGTACAAAAACTACTATCTATCCCCATAGTACCAAAAAATTGACAGAAAAAACGATAAGTAATAAAGTCAGAATGTGTATGTGCTATAATGAAATCATTATACACTCTTTCTTGAAAAATAAAAAGAACAATTGCAATTACAAATATAACGGCAAAACTTCTTACTAAGTGCCAACGTAATTCTTCTAGATGTCCTAAAAAAGACATTTCTTTTGGTTCATCACTCATTTAAAAAATTCCTTCTTTTATTAAATCGTGTAAATGTATAACACCTAGGTAATCACCAGTGTCGTTTGTCACTAAAATTTGTGTAATGTCGTTACTTTCAAGAGCATCTAATGCGTCAATAGCCATGGCATCTACAGAAATAGTTTTAGGATTGGTAGACATAATGTCGTTTGCAGATAAAGTACTAATTTCTGTTGATTTACTTAACATTCTACGGATATCTCCGTCTGTTATGATTCCAACAATTTTATCATTCTCAATAACGGCCGCTACTCCTAATCTTTTTTCGGTGATTTCTACAATAACTTTAGAAATGCTACTGTCTTTTTGGACTTTTGGAATTTCGTTATTCTTGATAAGATCAGAAACTCTTAAATACAAACGTTTCCCCAAAGCTCCTCCAGGATGGTATTTTGCAAAATCGGTGCTAGAAAAACCTTTTAATTTTAATAAACAAACAGCTAATGCATCACCCATAACTAATTGTGCTGTTGTACTTGTTGTAGGTGCTAAATTATTAGGACATGCTTCTTTTTCTACAAAAGTATTTAGGGTGAAATCTGCATTTAATCCAAGGAACGAATCTACATTTCCCGTAATTGCAATGATTTTATTCCCGTAATTTTTTATCAACGGAACCAAAACTTTTATTTCTGGAGTATTACCACTTTTAGAAATACAAATTACAACATCATCATTTTGTATGGTACCTAAATCTCCGTGAATTGCATCTGCAGCATGCATAAAAATTGCAGGTGTACCAGTAGAGTTAAAGGTAGCAACAATTTTTGTTGCTATGTTTGCGCTTTTTCCAATACCAGTAACAATAACCCTTCCTTTAGAATTTAATATATATTTAACGGATGCTTCAAAATTGTCATCAATTAAATGTATTAAATTAGCAATAGCATTGCTTTCTATAAGAATTGTTTCTTTAGCAGTATAATTGATTGAATTGATATCTTTCAAGGTTTTATAATTTTAGTAGTAAAAAAAAAAGTTATATCTTTAAAATATAGAAAAAACACTTTTTATTTATTTCTACAAATTTACTATAAATAATGATAGACTCAAACCAAAATATGGTTTTTAAGCGCACACTAATAAATACTCCGATTGATTGATAAGCATGAGTGATGAAATTGATTTATATGGACCTTTAAAGAAGTTTTTTGGATTTAATAAATTCAAAGGATTACAAGAAGAGGTGATTAAAAGCATTTTACAGAAGAAAGATACTTTTGTAATAATGCCAACGGGTGGAGGAAAGTCTTTATGTTATCAACTACCTGCTTTAATGAGTGAAGGAACTGCAATTGTTGTTTCACCATTGATTGCTTTAATGAAAAATCAAGTAGATGCTATTCGTGGAATTTCAGAAAATAGAGGGATAGCACATGTTTTAAATTCTTCTTTAAATAAAACAGAAGTAGCTCAGGTTAAAAGTGATATTGAAAACGGAATTACAAAATTGTTATATGTTGCTCCAGAATCCTTAATAAAAGAAGAATATGTTACTTTTTTAAGAACGCAAAAAATCTCTTTTGTAGCCATTGATGAAGCACATTGTATTTCTGAATGGGGTCATGATTTTAGACCTGAATACAGAAACCTTAGAACAATAATTAAACAAATCGATAACGTACCTGTTATCGGATTAACAGCTACAGCAACAGAAAAAGTACAAGAAGACATTTTAAAAACTCTAGGTATATCTGATGCAAAAACATTTAAAGCGTCTTTTAATAGACCAAATTTGTTTTATGAAGTAAGGCCAAAAACAAAAGATGTAGATAAAGATATTATCCGTTTTGTTAAAAAACGTATAGGAAAATCAGGGATTATTTATTGTTTGAGTAGAAAAAAAGTAGAAGAAATAGCTCAAGTATTACAAGTTAACGGTATAAAAGCTGTTCCATATCACGCAGGGTTGGATGCGAAGACAAGAGTAAAACATCAAGACATGTTTTTAATGGAAGATTGTGATGTGGTTGTAGCTACCATAGCATTTGGTATGGGAATTGACAAACCAGATGTTCGTTTTGTTATTCATCATGATATTCCTAAAAGTTTAGAAAGTTATTATCAAGAAACAGGAAGAGCAGGTCGTGATGGAGGAGAAGGTTATTGTTTAGCTTTTTATGCATATAAAGATATTGAGAAGTTAGAGAAATTTATGTCAAGCAAGCCTGTTGCAGAACAAGAAATTGGACATGCTTTATTACAAGAAGTTGTTGGATATGCAGAAACTTCTATGAATAGACGTAAGTATATTTTACATTATTTCGGTGAAGAGTTTGATGAAGTAAATGGGTTAGGTGCAGAATTAGATGACAACACCAAAAATCCAAAGAAAAAGCACGAAGCAAAAGACGAAGTTGTAAAATTACTTTCTGTAGTAAGAGATACAAAAGAAAAGTACAAAGCAAAAGACATTGTTAGCACTATTATTGGTAAAGAAAACGCCATGTTAACTTCTCATAGAACACATCGTCAGCCATTTTTTGGTATAGGAAAGGACAAAGACAAGACCTATTGGATGGCGTTAATTAGACAGGTATTGGTATCTGGTTATTTGCGTAAAGAAATAGAACAGTATGGTGTTATTAAAATCACGAAAGAAGGGTTAGATTTTATAAAAACTCCTAGCTCTTTTATGATGACGGAAGATCATAAATATGATAAGGAGAATGATAGCTCAATCATTACAAATACTAAAGGAAGTTCTGGCGGTATTGATGATGAATTGATGGCTATGTTAAAAGATTTGCGAAAAAATATTGCAAAAAAATTAGGTGTTCCTCCTTTTGCTGTTTTTCAAGATCCGTCTTTAGATGATATGGCATTAAAATATCCAATTTCTTTAGAAGATTTAGCAAATGTTCATGGAGTTGGAGAAGGAAAAGCACGTAAATATGGAGCTGAATTTATAAAGCTTATTTCAAAATATGTCGATGAAAACGATATTTTAAGGCCAGACGATTTAGTGGTAAAAAGTACGGGTGTAAATTCAGGGTTAAAACTATACATCATTCAGAATACTGACAGAAAGTTGCCTTTAATGGATATAGCAAAATCGAAAGGGTTGAGCATGGAAGAATTGATCAAAGAAATGGAAGCCATTATTTTTTCTGGAACGAAATTAAACATTACTTATAGTTTAGAGGAATTGTTAGATGAAGAGCAACAAGAAGAAATTTTTGATTATTTTATGGAAGCCGAATCTGATAAAATTCAAGATGCATTAGATGAATTTGATGGAGATTATGATGAAGAAGAATTACGATTAATGCGAATTAAATTCATAAATGAAGTTGCTAATTAATTCCATCACAGTTTATTAAAATATTCATTTTTCCTTTTAACATTCTTTTGACAAGCTTTTAACATTTTTAGGGTTCTATAATTGTACTTTTCGCTTCCTAAAAGTTAAACATGTCTACGAAAAGAATTATTTTCATTCTAATATTATTGCTTACTATTTCTCCAATTTTCTCTCAAGAAAAAGAATCAAAACTAAACATTTTTCTAAATTGTAATTTTTGTGATCAATCCTATATTAAACAAAATTTAGAGCATGCAGAATTTGTCAGAGATGAAAACTTTGCAGATGTCTATTTATTTTTCACCAATCAACAGAATGGAAGTGGTGGTAGAGTTTATGAAATAGATATTGTAGGTCAAAATGATTATAAAGAATTTAAAGATAAAATTACTTTTTCTACGAACTCAAATACCTCTGGAGATGAAGTGCGTAGTAAAATGTTAAAAAACATTCGCTTAGGGTTAATTAGATTTTGGTTAAAAGCAGGTTTGGAAGATAAAATTTCTATAACCATAAAAAAATCAAAACCAGCAGATTTGTTAGAAGAAGTTGATCCTTGGAATAATTGGGTTTTAAGCTTAGGAGCAAATGGTTATTTTAATGGTCAGGAAACCTATAGTAGTCAAAATTTAAATTTTAATGCATCAGCAAGAAGAATAACAGCAAAAAATAAATTTATTTTTAGAATAAGATACGGAAACAATAAATCTGTTTATAAATTTGATGGTGAGCCAGATCAAGTTTATAATAATAGCAATAAAAATATAACATTATATAATGTTTTTAGTTTGAATAGTCATTGGTCCGCCGGAGTTTTTAGTTATTTTGGAGGTTCCGATTATTCAAATAAGAGTTTGTATGCAAAATTATCACCAGCAATCGAGTATAACTTTTTCGATTATAAAGAATCGTTTAAAAAGCAATTAACCTTAACTTACAGAATTGGTGGAGATTATACAGAATATATTGAAAAAACAGTTTTTGGTAAAACGGAAGAGGTATTATGGAACCACTCATTAGGTTTAGAAGCTAGTGTAAGACAAACCTGGGGTAATATTTTTGGAGCTATTAGATATGAAAGCTTTTTGCATGACACTGCTTTAAATCAATTTTCATTTAATTTAAATGCTAGAGTAAGGTTGTTTAAGGGATTTTCTTTTAATGTTGGAGGAAATTACAACATAACTAACAACCAAATAAATTTACCAGCAGGAAACTTAACAGTAGAAGAAATTTTATTACAACAGCAACAAATAAAATCTGGCTATAATTATTTTTTTAATGTTGGTTTTAGTTACACATTTGGTTCTATGTTTAATACCGTTGTAAACCCAAGGTTTGATTAATTGCTCTTAAAGTGTAAAAATTGTCACCAAAACCCCTAGTACAATTGCTGTGAATTTCTGAATATTGAACTTGTGATTTTCATTACTTTCAAAAAGTATTATCGTAGAGATATGTAAAAATACACCAATGATTAACGCTGTTATTTCTGTGTGATAGTTAGAGATAAAGGCTAATTTATCAGCTACTAATACTCCTAACGGACTCATCAATGCAAAAACACCCAAGAAAATTGCAATTGTACTTTTTGTAAATGTAGAATGCATTAGAAAGGTGGTTAATACAATGGCAATCGGAATTTTATGCACAACAATTGCCCATAGTAAATTAGTAGTATCTGAATGAATTGGAATTCCTTCTGAAAATGCATGTATGCATAAACTTATAAAAAGAAGTAAAGGAAACTTGGTTTCATGTGAGTGTATATGTATATGCCCATGTTCTGCACCTTTTGAAAAAGATTCTAAAACAGATTGAATTATAATTCCTGCCAAAATAAAGATTCCCACTCTTTTTGTATCACTAGTTTCAAGAAAAACTTCAGGGAGTAAATGTAAAATGGTTACAGATAGTAAATAAGCACCACTAAAAGACAATAACAGCCTTGTAATTTTGTTTGATGGCCTAATTAGTAAAACAACTAAAGCGCCAATAAAAACAGAAAGAATTAATAGTACATAACTCATTACGACACAACAAAAATTAATCTTTTAGAACTTTCTTTATCAAATATAGCTAAATTATAATCTCCAAAAGTGTGGTTTATTTTCAATCCAGCTTTTTTAAAGTAGGAAGTAAATTTTTCTATATCTAAATATTTAACTCTTTCAAAAAAGGAATGATGTTCTCCATCGGCCGTAAACTCAATTTCTTTAATAATAAAGCCGTTTTCAATTTTTTTATGAATACAAAACTCAATACCATTGATTGTTTTTACTTCATTTTTCACCAAATTATTTTTTACATCTAACACATTTAAGAAATCAATAATTGCAATTCCATTTTCTTTTAACCCTTTTTTTACATTTTGTAAAACTTTAATATCTTCATAATCTTCTTTAAAATACCCAAAGCTTGTAAAGAGGTTAAAGATAGCGTTGTATTTGTTATCAAACGGATTTCTCATGTCGTGTTCGATAAAGTTTAATCTTTCGTTGGCAAATGAACTTGCGTGTGCAATATTGTTTTCAGATAGATCAGCTCCTGTAACTTTATATCCCAAAGAGTTTAAAAACAAAGAATGCCGCCCTTTACCACAGGCTAAATCTAAAATGTGAGTTTCTGGTTTTAAATCTAAAAAAGAAGTAATGTTTTGCATAAAAATTCGTGCATCAGTATCGTCTCTATCCTTGTAAAGAATATGATAATACGGCGTGTCAAACCAAGAAGTAAACCAATCAGATGTTGTTTTCATAGTATATTGGTTGGCAAAAATACAGAATTTAATAGGATAATTTCCTTTTTTTAAAGAGTTTCAAAAAATCGTTTTCTACAAGAATCAATCCTAAATTAAAATGTATTTTTGCAGTATGAATACGAATAAAGATTTTAAAATGGTGGCTACCACCATGTTTGGCTTAGAAGAGGTTTTGGCAACTGAATTAAGAAATTTAGGGGCGCAAGATGTTGTAGTAGGCATAAGAAATGTTTCCTTTAAAGGAGATAAAGGGTTTATGTACAAAGCAAATATTGCTTTAAGAACTGCGATTAGAATCTTAAAACCAATCAAATCTTTTAAGATTTTTGATGAAGAAGATTTATATGAAAGTTTGCAAAAAATAAACTGGGAAAACTATCTAGATGTAGACGGAACTTTTTCTATTGGAGCGGTTGTAAACTCTAAACATTTTACAACAAATTCTCATTATATTACATTGAAATCTAAAGATGCTGTTGCAGATTATTTTAGACATAAATATAGCAGAAGACCTAATGTAGATTTAAAATATCCAGATTTAAAAATTCATGTCCACATTCAAAAAGAATGGTGTACAGTTTCTTTAGATTCTTCAGGAGATTCATTGCATAAACGCGGCTATCGTTCAGCCACAAATATTGCTCCAATAAATGAAGTTTTGGCGGCAGGTTTGGTATTGCTTTCTGGGTATACAGGTGATGAAAATTTCATCGACCCGATGTGTGGTTCTGGAACTATTTTAATAGAAGCAACTATGATTGCCAATAACATTCCGGCAAACATCAATAGAAAACACTTTGGTTTTGAAAATTGGAAAGATTATGATGAAGATTTGTACTTTTTAATTCAAGATGTATTGTTAAAAAAAATCCGAAGTTCTCATTTTAAAATTATGGGATTTGATAAAGCACCATCTGCGGTTAGAAAAGCACAAGACAATATAAAAAATGCAAATTTAGATGAGTTTATAGGGGTGCATCATGTCAACTTTTTTAACTCCAAAAAAGAAGTTTTTGGAAATACCACCATTTTGTTCAATCCGCCCTATGGAGAGCGATTGAATATTGATACAGCAGAGTTTTATAAAAAAATAGGAGACACCTTAAAAAATGGATATCCAGATTCTAAAGTGTGGTTCATCACATCAGATTTAGAAGCTTTAAAGCATGTTGGTTTGAGAACTTCAAAAAGAATTCCGCTTAAAAATGGAGATTTAGATTGTCGTTTGGTGCGTTATGATATGTATGCGGGAACACGCAAAGTGCGTTCTGATGAACGTGAATTACCAGAAGAAGATCTAGAAGATTAATTAATTATTAAGTATAAAAATAAGGTTAAAACAAGCAATTTTACTAATTAATAATACAGATAAAATGCTTAAATTTGCACCTGAAATTTGACAAAAGAAACATGAAGATATCTTACAATTGGTTGCAACAATTTTTACAGATTGACTGGGAAGCAGAAAAAGCAGGAGAATTATTAACTGACTTAGGGCTTGAGGTAGAGGGAATTGAAACCAAAGAATCTATAAAAGGAAGTTTAGCAGGAATTGTAGTTGGAGAAGTGTTGACCTGTATACAACACCCAAATGCAGACAGATTAAAAGTAACTACAGTAAATTTAGGTTCGGGAGAACCTGTGCAAATTGTTTGTGGCGCAACCAATGTTGCTGAGGGTCAAAAAGTACCAGTAGCAACTATAGGAACTACCCTATATGATGAAAAAGGAGAAGGGTTCAAAATAAAAAAAGGGAAAATTAGAGGCGAAGAAAGTCATGGAATGATTTGCGCTGAAGATGAATTAGGACTTGGTAGTTCTCATGACGGAATCATGATTTTAGATCCTAGTTTAGTACCAGGAACTCCAGGTGCAGAAGTTTTTAATGTTGAAAAAGACGAAGTTTTTGAAATTGGATTAACACCCAATCGAGCAGATGCGATGAGTCACTTTGGTGTGGCTAGAGATTTACGTGCAGGTTTAATGCAGCAAGATATCAACATCGAATTGATTTCTCCATCGGTAAGTGATTTCCATGTAGATGAAAGAAAATTAAAGATTGATGTTGAAGTAGAAGATAAAGATTTAGCACCTCGTTATTGTGGGATTTCAATCACTGATGTTGAAGTAAAAGATTCACCAGAATGGATTCAGAATCGTTTAAAAGCAATCGGAATCACTCCCAAAAATAATATTGTTGATATTACCAATTATGTGTTGCATGAGCTAGGACAACCTTTACATGCGTTTGATGCTCAAAAAATTAAAGGAAATAAAGTCGTTGTAAAAACGTTAGCTGCTGGCACAAAGTTTACAACTTTGGATGAAGTTGAAAGAGAATTGAGTGCTGATGATATCATGATTTGTGATGCAGAATCCAACCCGATGTGTATTGCAGGAGTTTTCGGAGGAATACATTCTGGAGTTACAGAAAACACAACAAGTATTTTCTTAGAAAGTGCTTATTTTAATCCGGTTTCTATTCGTAAATCTGCTAAGAGACACGCTTTAAACACCGATGCTTCTTTCCGTTTTGAAAGAGGAATCGATATCAACTTAACAAAATATGCATTAAAACGTGCAGCTCTATTAATTGAAGAATATGCAGATGGAACATTAGCTTCAGATATCATGGATTTTTATCCTGAAAAAGTTGAAGATTTTCAAGTGTTTTTATCGTACATAAATGTAGATCGTTTAATTGGTCAAGAGATTCCAAGAGAAACCATTAAAAACATTTTAGCTTCCTTAGAAATTAAAATTAGTAGCGAAACTGGGGGTGGACTGGGATTAACCATTCCGTCTTATAGAGTAGATGTGCAACGTGAAGCAGATATTATTGAAGAGATTTTGCGTATTTATGGATATAACAACATTGAGTTTTCTCATAAGTTAAACACTTCTATTTCTTTTGATATAAATAAAGAAGTCAAGATAGAAAACATAGTTGCTAATCAATTAAGTTCATTAGGATTTAATGAAACCATGGCAAATTCGTTAACCAAAGCAGATTATGTTGGCTTAACAGAAAGTTTGAATGAAGAGCACAATGTAGAAATGTTAAATCCGTTGAGTAGCGATTTAAAAGTGATGCGTCAATCCTTATTGTTTAGTGGATTGGAATCTGTTGCGTATAATATCAACAGAAAAAACAATGCGTTAAAGCTGTATGAATTCGGAAAAACCTATCATAAATACAACGAGAAATACCAAGAAGACAAGCATGTAACCTTGTTTGTAACGGGTAACAGAACCAAAGACAGTTGGAAAACGACCTCTCAAAATTCTGATTTCTTTTATGTAAAAGGAATTTTGACGGCTCTGTTTGAGCGATTGGGGATTTCTAATTTTAAGACATCTCCTGTAAAGTCGGATGTTTTTTCTGAAGGGATTACCTTAAGTTTAGGAAAAATAAAGCTGGTAGATGTTGGTGTTGTAAAACGAACGCTTTTAAAAGAATTCGGAATCAAACAAGAAGTGTTGTTTGCAGATATTCAATGGGATAACGTTTTAAAATTATGTGGCAACAAGAAAATTAAAGTTTCTGATTTACCAAGATTCCCAGCTGTTAAAAGAGATTTGGCGTTGTTGTTAGATAATGACAAAACATTTAAAGAGATTTACAATTTGGCTTTTCAGTCAGAAAAAAGTTTGTTGAAAGAAGTTCGTGCTTACCTCCAGATTCTTCAGGTCTGAACTTTTGAATCGTGGTGAAGATGATTCCTCCACCTGCTCTTTTTAATATAGTTTTCAAATCTGACGCAGATTGAGCTTGCACAGGTTTCTCAGGTAATAA
>JALQYN010000094.1 GCA_023254055.1 Polaribacter sp. | reverse complement strand
CTTTTTTAAAGATATTATCTGGTGAGCAAGATCCAACTTCTGGCCATGTGCATCTAGAACCAGGAAAAAGAATGTCGGTGTTATCTCAAAACCACTTTGCATTTGATGATATTCCTGTTTTAGAAACGGTAATTATGGGAAACAAAGAGCTGTTTGCCATCAAAAAAGAAATGGATGCTTTGTATGCAGATTATACTGATGAAAATGCCGAGAAAATAGGAGAGTTGCAAGTAAAATTTGAAGAAATGAATGGTTGGAATGCCGATTCTGATGCCGCAGCCATGCTGTCTAACTTAGGTATTAAAGAAGATTTGCATTATACATTAATGAAAGATTTGGATGGAAAACAAAAAGTACGTGTATTGTTAGCACAAGCTTTGTTTGGAACTCCAGATGTACTTATCATGGATGAGCCAACAAACGATTTGGATTTTGAAACCATTGCTTGGTTAGAAAACTTCTTAGCCAATTATGATAACACAGTTATAGTTGTTTCTCACGATAGACACTTTTTAGATGCTGTTTGTACACATATTTCTGATATTGATTTTGGAAAAATCAACCATTATTCTGGAAATTATACATTTTGGTACGAATCGAGTCAGTTAGCAGCAAAACAAAGAGCGCAACAAAATAAAAAGGCAGAAGATAAAAAGAAAGAATTGGAAGAATTTATTCGTCGTTTTTCTGCAAACGTTGCAAAATCAAAACAAGCAACTTCTCGTAAAAAAATGATTGAAAAATTAAATGTAGACGATATTAAACCGTCAAGTAGACGTTATCCTGCAATCATTTTTAAAAGCGAGAGAGAAGCAGGAGATCAAATTTTAAATGTAGAAGGATTGTCTAAAAAGTTTGAAGGAGAATATTTGTTTAACGACATTCATATTAATTTAAATAAAGGAGATAAAGTTGCTATTATTTCTAAAAACTCTAGAGCAATTACTGCTTTTTATGAAATTTTAAATGGTAAAGAGAAAGCAGATGCTGGTACTTTTGATTGGGGTGTAACTACTACACAATCTTATTTGCCGCTAGAAAATGCTGAGTATTTTCAAAAATCTGAACTAGATTTGGTAGACTGGCTACGTCAATATGCACAAACAGAAGAAGAAAGAGAAGAGGTTTTTTTAAGAGGATTTTTAGGAAAAATGATTTTTAGTGGAGAAGAAGCATTGAAAAAATGTAATGTGTTGTCTGGAGGAGAAAAAGTGCGTTGTATGTTGTCTAGAATGATGATGACTAGAGCCAATATTTTAATGTTAGACGAACCTACCAACCACTTAGATTTAGAATCAATTCAAGCATTAAATAATTCGTTGATTAATTTTAAAGGGACAGTGTTGTTATCTACTCATGATCATGAGTTTGCGCAAACTGTTGCAAATAGGATTATTGAAATAACTCCCAAAGGAGTTATTGATAGATACTCAACATTTGATGATTATTTATCAGACCCAAAAATTAAGGAACAAAGAGAAAAAATGTATTCATAACATAAAAAAAAGGGAGCTAATTAGCTCCCTTTTTTTATACTTATTTATCTAATGTTATCTCGAGCGGAGTCTAGAGGTTTTATATGTTCTCGACTCTGCTCGAACAAACAAAAAAAATTATTTTTTCTGCAATGGACTAATAATCTTTACATCAGAAAAAGAAATAGCGCCTCTAATAACGCCATCAATCGTATTTTTTAATGCTTCTATTAATTGCATTTTTAATTGAGACTTATGGTAAATTAAACTCACTTCTCTTGCTGGTGGCGGACTTACAAACTCTCGTAAGTGACTTTTGTCTACATCATTTAAGTCTAGTGTGTGTAAATAAGGAAGTAAGGTCATGCCTAAACCTTCTTTGGTTAATTTTATTAGTGTATCAAAACTTCCACTTGCTAATTGAAAAGATTTCTTATTATCAGCTTTATATGTTCTACACAAGTTAATAACGCTTTCTTTAAAACAGTGTCCATCTTCTAACAACAAAATATCATCCATTTCTAACTCATCCGTATTGATCATTTTTTCTTTAAAAAGACGATGACTTTCTGGAATTAAACCAACAAAAGGTTCGTAATATAAAGGTCGCTCTTTAATTGCTTCATTTTCTAATGGCGTTGCAGCAATGGCAGCATCTATATGTCCGTCTGTTAATTTTCTAATAATCTCTTCGGTAGTTAGCTCCTCTATGATTAATTTTACTTTAGGATATTTTTTTGTGAAATTATTTAAAAACATTGGTAATAATGTTGGCATGATGGTGGGAATAATCCCCAATTTAAATTCACCTCCAATATATCCTTTCTGTTGATGTACAATGTCTGTAATTCTTGTACTTTCATCTACAATAATTTTTGCTTGCTCTACAATTTTTTTACCAATATCTGTTAACTCAATTGGCTTAGTAGATCGATTAAATATTTTGGCATTTAGTTCGTCTTCTAGTTTTTGTATTTGCATGCTTAGTGTTGGCTGCGTAACAAAACTGTGTTCTGCAGCGATTGTGAAATTTTGATATTCTGCTACAGAAAGCACGTATTTTAATTGTGTAATAGTCATTTCATCAATATTTTTGATAAAGATATTAAAACTATCAATAATATTTATAGTTTTTCAGCAGAATCTTGTTGTAATTTTGATGTGAACAAAAAAACAAAAACAATGAACACAATGATTTTAGGATTAGACAAAAAGAAAACAATAAAAATTGCGAATGATTTAAATGTGTTATTGGCTAACTTTCAAGTGTATTACCAAAGTTTAAGAGGGTTGCACTGGAATATCAAAGGAAAGAATTTTTTTGAACTGCATGTGAAGTTCGAAGAATTTTATAACGACTCGCAATTAAAAATTGACATGATAGCAGAGCGAATTTTAACATTGCAAGCAAAACCATTGCATACGTTCGAAGAATATACCGCTTTAGCAAAAGTACCCGTTGCTAAAAACATGTCTAATGATATTGAGGCGGTTGAATTAATTGTGAATTCGCTTTCTGAATTGATTGCCATAGAAAGAGTCATTTTAGACAATTCTGGCGATGCAAATGACGAAGGGACAAACTCAATGATGAGTGATTTTATAGCAGAGCAAGAAAAAACAATTTGGATGATGAATGCTTGGTTAGGGAAGTAATTGTAATTCATTTGAATAAAAAAAAGGAGTAACATTTGTTACTCCTTTTTGTTTTGTTAACTCCAAAACTCACGCTTTTTATTCAATTCTTCTTCTTCTTTTGCATAGTCTTCAATAGAATCTACTTTTAAGAATGAAGGATGTTGTTCAATTGCAAATTCAATCTTCTTAACAATATCTTTTACATCTTCATTGTCATAATCAATTTCTAAAGGTTCTTTAATTACCATAGACTGTAAAACATTACGCTTTTTGATAGCCAATCCTTTTTTATCAAAAGATCTTCTAAATCCGTCTATAACTATTGGAACAACAACAGGTTTGTGTTTTTTAATAATATGTGCAGTACCCCTTCTAATAGGCTTAAATGGAGTGGTGGTTCCTTGAGGAAAGGTAATTACCCAACCATCATTTAGTGCTTTTCCAATATTAGATACATCAGATAGTTTTACTTGTCTATTTACATTTTTCCCATCGCTCCTCCAAGTTCTGTCAATAGAAACCGAACCTGCGTAAGCAAATAGCTTAGGCAATAAACCAGCTCGCATGGTTTCTCCAGCTGCAACAAAGTAAATGTTTAATTTAGGGTTCCATATATAACCAATGTTCTTAATGGTATTGTCTCTTCCTTTTAAAGAAGCATTAAATACATGAAACATTGCAGCAACATCAGCAAAATAGGTTTGATGATTTGAAATAAAAAGCACATTATTTTCAGGTAAATTTCTTAAAATTTCAGAACCTTCTATATGTAAGTTATTAAATCGCCTATATCTACCATGAGAGATTACACCAAAAATTCGAATAATCCATTTTTTTAAAAAAAGAATATGTCCAAAAGGATTTCTTTTGAATAAAGGCATTGATAATTGGTTTTATAGTTACTAGTTAGTTGCAGCAAAAATACAAAGAATATAATAATTGACTATTTTAATAATTCTTTAATTTCATTAAGAATCATTGCAGTTGCTCCCCAAACGATGTAATTGTTTAATTTAAAGCAAGGTACATCAATATTTTTAGCATAAGAAGTAGTAATGTTTATTGATGTAATATTATGATCATCTAAAAGGTCTTTTAATAAAACGTCAAAAGCATGATCTACTTCATGGTTTGTTATAAAATTGGGCTTTTTATTAGTATAAGCAATAAAAGGCGTTGCTAAAAAATTACTTGGTGGTATGTAAACATCTGTAATTTCTCTAACTACAGTTATGTTGTCTTTTAGAACGCCTACTTCTTCAAAAGCTTCTCTTAATGCAGTTTCTTTTAGGTTTTTATCTGACTTTTCAATTTTTCCTCCAGGGAAACTTATCTGTGCAGAATGGGTTCCTTTGTAACTGGCTCTTTGTGTGAGTAAAAAACAAGTTTCACCTTTTTTGTTTGGATAAAACAATGCCAGAACAGCAGCTTTTTTAGGGTTGCTAGCCGCAATTTTTTCAGCATTATAATTCAATCGCATTTTTGGAGCCAATCTAAATTGAGAAGCTAAACCTCCAATTTCTGCAGTTTTTATATGATTGATATTGTTAATAAATGAACTAAAATCCATTATTTTTCTTCATTATTAAAAAGCCATTTAAAACCCAATCTACTCAACATTTTCTTTTCAAAATTCCAAAAAAAACGAAATTGCCCGAATAGCCAACCATAAAATACTATTAAAATTTGATAAAAAGGAAAGATTAACAACACTCTTAAGGGTCTATAAATCCATGGGTTTGTATTTGATTGCTCTAATCCAATCAAACTTAAAATAGGTTTTGCAATGACTAAAGATGTATAGCCGGTAATTGAAAATACTAGTAAAATTATACAAACTTGCCAATTAGAAGTCAATCCCCAGCGTTTTTTTAACTTTTCCATTTTTAAATAATATGCGGCAAAAATACAACATGATTCTAGTTATATAAAATTTATAGGAGTAGAATTCAAATTAACGCCTAGAAATTTGGATGATGGTTTTAATTTTTTTTACCTTTCAAAACTATAATTATAATTCTACTAAATGAAAAAATTAGCACTACACTGGAAAATACTATTGGGAATGTTGTTAGGAGTTGTTTTTGCTCTGATTATGACAAATTTTGATTTTGGAAAAGATTTTATCAAAGATTGGATAAAACCATTTGGAACCATTTTCATCAACTCATTAAAATTAATTGCAATACCGCTTATTTTAGCTGCATTGATTAAAGGGGTTTCAGATTTAAGAGATATTTCTAAACTTTCTAAAATGGGAGGGAGAACAATTGGTATTTATCTGATAACAACTGTAATAGCCGTTTCTATAGGATTGGTACTTGTAAACATTATAAAACCTGGTAAACAAATTACAGAATCTACGAGAACAGAAATGGTAGAAAGTTATAGTACAGATACAACAAAATACAAAGATGAAGCTGCCAGACAAAAGCAAGGTGGGCCTTTACAAGCCTTGGTTGATTTAGTACCAGAAAATATTTTTGCCGCTTCAACCAGTAATAGAAATATGTTGCAAGTAATCTTTTTTGCTGTGTTTTTTGGAATTGGATTGATTTTAATTCCGGAAGAAAAAGGAGCAACGGTAAAGAAATTCTTTGATGGATTTAATGAGGTCATACTCAAAATGGTAGATTTAATAATGTTAGCAGCGCCTTATGGAGTTTTTGCATTATTGGCTGCTTTAGTAGTAGAATCACCAAGTTTAGATTTATTCAAGGCTCTAGGTTGGTATGCAATAACAGTTGTTGGTGGTTTGATATTAATGATTATCGTTTACAATATTTTAGTGGTGGTTTTTACAAAAAAAACACCAAGCTTTTTTATGAAGGCAATGTCACCAGCACAGTTATTAGCATTCTCTACAAGCTCTAGTGCTGCAACACTTCCTGTTACGATGGAAAGAGTTACAGAGCATATAGGTGTAGAAGAAGAAGTTGCAAGTTTTGTATTGCCTATTGGAGCAACTATTAATATGGACGGAACGAGTTTGTATCAAGCTGTAGCAGCAGTATTTATTGCACAAGCATTTGGAATGGATTTAGCATTTTCTACACAATTAGGGATCATTGCAACAGCAACATTGGCCTCTATTGGTTCCGCTGCTGTACCTGGTGCAGGAATGGTGATGTTAGTTGGAGTGTTAGGATATGCTGGAATTCCAGAAGCTGGTTTGGCATTGATCTTTGCTGTTGATAGACCTTTAGATATGTGTAGAACAATTGTAAACGTTACAGGAGATGCAGCGGTTTCTATGTTAGTTGCAAAATCAGTAGGTAAGCTAGGAGAGCCTCATGTCCAAAATTGGGACGATAATTACGATGCTGTTAAGTAAATAAGAACTAACTAATTTTAATAGAATGAATATTTGTTTTTTAATGTATCCATGGGAAGATATCAAATCACCAGAAAATGATACTTCTTTAGCGATAATTCATGAATGTGCAAAAAGAGGTCACGGTGTTGCCATTTGCACTCCTGCAAATCTTACCATTAGAAATAGTGTGACAAATGCGTTTTGCACTATTATAAATAGAATGGATAAAATTCCTACAAGTCTTAAATCCTTTTATAATAAAGCTAAAACTAGAGAAGAAATGCTCCCTTTAGCAGGATTTGATGCCATTTTTATGAGAGCAGAACCACCTTTAGACCCTTTGATGTTAAATTTTTTAGATTCGGTTAAAGATGATGTAGTTGTTGTCAATTCAGTACAAGGTATGCGTGAAGCAAACAATAAATTGTATACCGCAGTTTTTGAAGATCCAAATAATGAAATAATTCCTGTTACACATGTATCTAAAAATAAAGATTATTTAATCAAAATGATTGAAGAATCTAATTCAGATAAAATGATTTTAAAACCATTAAATGGTTTTGGAGGTTCTGGTGTTATTTTAATTGAGAAATCGGCAATGGGAAATATCAATTCTTTGTTAGATTTTTATATCAATAAAGGAGATGGAACTTCAGATTATGTAATCTTACAAGAATATATTGAAGGAGCAGATAAAGGCGATGTGAGAATTTTATTGTTAAATGGTTTGCCAATAGGAGCAATGAGAAGAGTTCCTGGAGATAAAGATCACCGTTCTAATGTTTCTGCAGGTGGAAGTGTTCAAAAACATAAATTGACCAAACAAGAAAAAATATTATGTGAAAAAATTGGACCTAAGCTTGTAAAAGATGGATTGTTTTTTGTGGGTATTGATGTAATTGGAGGTAAATTGGTTGAAGTAAATGTAATGAGCCCAGGTGGAATTACCTATATTAATAAAGTATACAAACTAAAACTTCAAGAAAAAGTAGTCGATTTTTTAGAAAGTAAAATTTTAGAAAAAAATGCTGCTTTTAGAAGAATGACAGATTTAAAAAAGAAAGTAGAACAAGCTTAATATCCTATAAAACTTAATGGCTAATTTATTACAAATAGAAAAACCATTGGTTTCTGTAAATTGGTTACATCAACATATAGATGCAACCAATTTAGTAGTTTTAGACGGAACGATTCCTAAAGTTTCACAACAAAAAACTGATGCTAAATTTGAAGAATTTCAAATCCCTAATGCACGTTTTTTTGATATAAAAAAAGCATTTTCAATACAAGGAGCAGCTTTTCCAAATACAGCACTACATCCAAAGGACTTTGAAAAGGAGGCAAGAAAATTAGGAATCAATAAAAATTCTTGTATCGTGGTCTATGACACACATGGTGTTTATTCTTCCCCTAGAGTTTGGTGGTTGTTTAGAACGATGGGTTTTACTAATATAGCTGTTTTAGATGGTGGTTTTCCAGCTTGGAAAAAAGCAAATTTTCCAATAGAGAAAAAACAAATCCAAGATGTTGAATTAGGCAATTTTAAAGCGAGTTTTGAACCAGAAAAACTGATTAATTTAGAGATTGTTTTAGAGTCAGTTAAGAATCGATCAAAACAAGTTGTTGATGCTCGCTCTAAAGGAAGATTTAACGCAACCGAACCCGAGCCAAGAAAAGAAATAAGAAGTGGTCATATACCAACATCTACAAATTTACCTTTCTCATCACTTTTGAACAATATAGAATTAAAATCGAAGGAAGATTTAGAGCAATTATTTAAAGAGGTCAATCCAGATTCTAAAGAAATGATTTTTTCTTGTGGTTCTGGAATTACAGCTTGTGTTTTAGCTTTAGGAGCTTCTATTGCAGGTTATAAAGAAATGGCTGTTTATGATGGATCATGGACAGAATGGGGCAGTTTAACACATTTACCAATTGAAAAATAATCGTATGTTAAAATTATCAATTGAAGAGATCATCCAAAAAATTAATCGAGAAGAAACATTTGAAGCTGTTTCTAATGATTATTCTTTTACTATAAAGATTGATGAATATGTTCCTTATGCATGCGGAGCCGTTCATGATGGTCATCAATTTAGAAAAGAATTATGGGACAATTGTTTGCATACAGCATATGATCGTTGGTTTGAAGAAGATCCAGCAACCAAAGAAATGGTAAAATCGCATCCAATTCTAATTGCCGCAATGGATTCTAGGTTCGAATACGATTTAAATAGAACTCCAGAAACCGCAATTTATACAGATGCTTGGGGAAAACAACTTTGGAAAAATCCATTACCTAAAAAAATGCATGAAAAGAGTATGCAAAAACATACAAATTTTTATAAAGTGGTGCATGCATTGATTGCAAAATTAGAAGAGAAATTTGGAGTTTGTGTTGTTTATGATATGCATTCATACAATTGGAAACGTTGGGATAGAGAAGTGCCAACTTGGAATTTAGGAACTTCTAACATAGACAACAGTCGTTTTGGGAAAGAAGTTGAGTCTTGGAGAGCAATTTTAGAAAAAACACCCCTGCCAAACGGAATTACATCTACTTCAAAAATCAATGACACCTTTCAAGGGAACGGGTATTTCTTAAAGTACATCACTCAAAATTTTAAGAATACTTTAGTCTTGGCAACAGAAATTGCTAAAATATATTGTGATGAGTTAGAACAAATTATGTTTCCAGAAGTAGTTTCTGCTGTTGAAAAGTATTTGAAAAACGAATTAAAAAACCATGCAGAAGCTTTTTATAAAGCGCATAAATTGTAATTTTGTGAAGCTATTTTAGATATTGATTTATGATGAACGAGACCCAGGTAAAAAATAAAACTCTTTTTGAGATAGATAACCATATTGATGAGCTTGTAAAGAAAATAGAGTTGTTAAACTATGTGAATCCAATTAATATCGAATCGGAAAAAGAAAAGTTTTTTAGCTCTAAATATCTTACAGATCCAAACTTTAAATATCCTAAAAGAGATTTTGATAAATTTAAATTGCATAAAGAGTTTTTTACTCAATCTATAGATAAAATTGAAGATGAACGATTAAGAGAAATATATGAAGATATCATTTATTTTTACTCGGGTTTAATTCAATGTATAGAAACAATTGGAAAGGGTAAAAAATTCTATTACAATAGTTTACATTCTTTTGGTACACCCACAGAACAGGATGTAGAAAATGCAAAATTCATTCTTCATTTTGATAACGAAGATGCCCATTCAGATATTTTTAAACCTCAATATACTGCAAGTGAATCTGCTCATTTTTTTAGAGAATATTCTAAAAAATACGATTTTACCTACGAAATAAAAAACTCCTCTACAATGGGAGCGATTGCAATGGTTTCTAACAGTATCAAAGCGTTAGTTTTAAATGAGAATCATGTGTTTTCTGACAACGAAATTAATGTATTAACCAATCACGAAATTGGTGTGCATATGGTAACCACAATGAATGGTTTATTGCATCCTTTAAAAATATTTTCTCACGGATTTCCAAATAATGAAGAAACGCAAGAAGGTTTAGCCGTTTTTAGCGAATACATGTCTGGAAATTTAACAGTAAAACGTTTAAAAGAATTAGCATATCGAGTTTTAGCTGTTGATAGTTTAGCAAAAGGCTATTCTTTTTCTAGAACATTTAGAATGTTACACAACGATTATGATTTAGAAAGAGAAGAGGCATTTTATATTTCCATACGAGCACATAGAGGTGGAGGTTTTACAAAAGATTATTTGTATTTAACTGGACTGAAAAAAATCTATGATTATTACAAAAAGGGAAAAGATTTAGGGTTGCTATTAACTGGAAAAGTTTCACTAGAATTTGTTGATGATATTCAATATATGATTGATAAAGGATATGCTGTAAAATCAAAACATTATACAGATTCTTATTTGCAAAACAACAACACAAGCAAAACAGTAGACTTTATTTTAAAAAGCTTAAAGTAGTTTTTGCTTAAAATTAGTTGTAATATTTTTTTCGCAGCCAAAAAGAAACCCGAACCAATAAAATTAGTGCAGGTACTTCTACTAAAGGCCCAATTACTCCGGCAAAAGCTTGTCCAGAATTCAAACCAAAAACGGCAATTGCAACAGCAATTGCTAATTCAAAATTATTTCCAGCTGCTGTAAATGCTACAGAAGCAGTTTTATCATATGCTGCACCTGTTGCTTTTGTAACGAAAAAACCAATGATAAACATCAACGTAAAATAGATGAGTAGCGGAACAGCAATAATTAATACATCCAAAGGTATTTCTACAATCAATTCTCCTTTTAATGAAAACATGATAACAATGGTAAATAACAATGCAATTAAAGTGATTGGAGAAATGGTTGGGATAAACTTTTCTGTGTACCATTTTTCTCCTTTTAATTTTACTAAAATCAATCGGCTTAAAATTCCTAATGCAAAAGGAACTCCTAAATAAATGGCAACACTTTCTGCAATTGTACCGATTGAAATGTCTACAATAGCGCCATCAAATCCAAAATAAGGCGGAAGAATTGTAATAAAAATCCATGCATAAAAAGAATAGGCAAATACTTGAAAAATACTATTCAACGCAACCAAACCTGCGCCATACTCGCTACTTCCTTCTGCAAGATCGTTCCACACCAACACCATTGCAATACATCGCGCCAAGCCAATTAATATTAACCCTACCATATATTCTGGATAATCACGTAAAAAGGTGATTGCTAAGAAAAACATTAAAATGGGTCCGATTATCCAATTTAGCAGTAGTGAAATAGATAAGATTTTAGTGTTTCTAAAAACTTTGGGCAATAAAGCATAGTTTACTTTTGCCAATGGCGGATACATCATTAAAATCAATCCTATTGCTATTGGAATGTTAGTAGTTCCACTACTAAACGAGTTTATAATATTTGGAAATGAAGGGATAAAATACCCTAATCCAACACCAATAGACATTGCTATAAAAATCCACAATGTGAGATTTTTATCAAGAAAACTTAATTTTTTGGTTGCCATTATTTCTGAGTTATTTGAGAAAAAACATACAATAGTTCTGTAGCTATTTGCAAGCTTCTTTCATTGTATTTTTCCTTTTGTTGTGGAGTGTTGTCAAATGCTTTTGGATCCTCAAAAGGAATCGGAATTCGTTTTTCTGCACCGTGAATAAACGGACAATCTTCATCAGCTTGAGAGCAGGTCATAATTGCAGCAAATTCTGATGTAGGATTAAAATCGGAATCTAATGTTTTTGAAAAACCAACAATAGGGGATTCGCTCTCAGAATACTTGATGTTGTAAATTGGATTGATGTTTTCTGATTGCTTTTTAATTTTGAAACCTGAATTTTGTAGTGTTTCAATAATCATTGGAAAGACTGTTGTAGCTTCCGTACCAGCTGAATAGCAAAAAACATTTTTAATATTGAAATGATGCGCCATGGTTTGCGCCCAAACTTGTGATAAATGACTTCTACGGGAATTATGTGTACAAATAAAATTCAAACGAACTTCTTTGTTATCATTCATTTTCATTTTGAGATAATCAACCAAAGGTTGTAAAGACTCTTTTCGTTGGTCTGTAATTATTCCAAGATCTAATGTTGAAATAATTTCATTAATTTCAGTAAATAAAGCCATTTTAACAGGTGTTTTTAAAATTAGCAACAGCCACTGCCTGGAGAGCAGCTATTAGCTGATTGAAGTTCAGCAATTTTCATTTTAGGTTTTGAAGGAACTTCACATTTCCCTCTTGCCAAACAATCTGTTTGTTTGGTTGTTAATAAAAAGTTTTTTCCGTCGAAATCTAATCCAAATTTCTCAATAGTTTGTCCTTGATATTCTACTTCTATTTCTAAATCGCCAATTTCTAAAACCTTTTCTGAAAGGTTGATGATATGTACCAGCTTTTCTGGATGTAATCTATGATCGTAATCGTTAGCATCCCAAAGTTGAAAATTGACAACTTCTTCTTTGCGAATTGTTCCTCCACAATCGATGAAATTTTTTGTAATCTTCCCTATTTCTGTAACATGAAAATGATTTGGGACTAACTGTCCGTTTGGCAATTGAAATGCTATGGTTTCTAGGGAATTTAAAATCGATTTTATTTCTGATAATTTCATAATCTAATTTGTTTTTAATTCGAATTAATTTGTTGTTTCTAACAACACATATCTTTTTTTGTAGTGTCTTGATTTAAAAATTGAAACATTACTTCTTTCATTGTTGTCCAATTTTCTGAGTCAATACAATAACAAACACGTGTTCCTTCAACATTTCCTTTAATCAGACCTAGCAACTTTAATTCTTTTAAATGTTGTGATATTGTTGGTTGTGCTAACTTTATTTCTGTTACCAAATCTCCACAAACACACGTATCTATTTTAAATAAATGTTGTAGGATGGCTACTCTTGCTGGATGTCCAAATACTTTTGCAAATAAGGCAATTTGATTTTGATCTTCTGTAAAAATTTCTGTTTTTGCTAAACCCATTTTAAGTATTAATTGTTTCATTGCAATATTACGATTAATATTGATAACAATACTAATAATTTAAAAATTATTTTTAACTTAAATATATTTTCTCAACTCGCTGAAATCTGTAATTATTTTGTCAGCATTTTCAAGAGTTTGATCTGCTGCTAACGGATTTCTATATCCAAAAACAAAAATACCTGCATCATTAGCGGCTTTAACACCATTATCAGAATCTTCAATAACAATACAATTTTCTTTTGGAGTATTTCCTAATATAGCTGCTTTTTCAAAAATTTCTGGATGTGGTTTAGAGGCTGATAAATCTGCGCCACTAATTTTTGCTGTAAAATATTGGTTTAAATGAAACCGATTGAAAACACGATCAATATTTACCATGGCAGAAGAAGAGGCTAAAACCAATGTGATTCCTTTATCATAGAAATAATGAATAATTTCTTCAACACCCTTAACTAAATGCAACGTTGGATCATTTTCAAAGAAGTTTACATAGCGTTTTCTTTTTTGCAACACCAATTCACTCGGGTCTTCATTCAAGTTAAAATGTGCTACTAATTTTTGAAAAGCATTGATTGTAGAAGAACCAGTTAAGGTTTTATACAACCCTTCTGATACTTCTAAACCTAAAGAAACAAAAGTTTCGTAATAAGCCTTTTTATGTAGTAATTCAGAGTCAATGATAACTCCATCCATATCAAAAATTACACATTCTATGTTTTTCATTAGTCGATGAATTTAGATTTTATTTCTGGAGTTGGTATCATGCAACTTTCTTTTTTTCCAAACCATTTGTATCTGTTTTTTGCAATATAATCGTAAAAGAAATCTCTGAAGGATGTTGGCAAAATCCAAAAAATTTGAAAAAGCCACCATAAACCACCAAATTGTTTTGCAATTTTTAAAGCTGCAGTAGATTTAATCGCGTAGTTTGTTTTAGATTCAACTAAAATAATTGAATCTATAAAATTTGTATCAATATTAAAATGTTGAGTGATTTCTTTTCCTATTTCTGATTGTAAAGAGGCAAACAAGAAAATATTTTTCTTGTCATTTTTTATGATTTTTAAAATTGAAGCATTGCAAAAGTTACATACTCCATCAAAAAGTACTATTTGCCTGTTATTCGGTAAGTTATCAAAAGTATATATCAAAATTAATTTTGATTAAAAGAATTCTTCTGCAAATTTCTATAAATTTTCTGAATTAGATGTAACAAATTTTGTTTTAAGACGTCAGATACACAGAAGTAGTTAAGTAAAAAGGGTATTTACATAAATTAATATATCTATTAATACTGTTAAAGTAAAAAAGATGAGTATTACTTCACATAAAAAATTAACTAATCAAAGATGATAGAAATTAAAAAGCTACACAAATCTTATCCAATCGGAAAAGATTCTTTGCATGTTTTAAAAGGAATTGATTTACATATTAAAGAAGGAGAGTTTGTTTCAATTATGGGATCTTCTGGTTCTGGGAAATCTACATTGTTAAACATTGTAGGTTTATTGGATGAACATGATGAAGGTGAATATTATTTAAATGGACAGTTAATTAAAAACTTAAATGAAAAAAAAGCAGCGATTTTGCGTAACAAATTTTTAGGATTTGTTTTTCAATCGTTCAATTTAATTTCATACAAAACAGCGTTAGAAAATGTTGCATTACCTCTTTATTATAAGGGAATTCCTAGAAAAGAGAGATTAAAAACAGCAATGGAATATTTAGATAAAGTTGGATTAAAAGACTGGGCTAATCATTTACCAAATGAATTATCTGGTGGACAAAAACAACGTGTTGCAATAGCAAGAGCTTTGGTAACTAAACCAAAAGTTGTGTTGGCAGATGAACCAACGGGAGCATTAGATTCTACTACTACTGATAATGTTATGGATTTATTGAGAGATATTAACAATGATGGAATGACTGTTTTTGTAATTACGCACGAAGAAGAAGTTGCAGCACAAACCAAAAGAATTGTTCGTTTAAAAGACGGTATTATTATTAGTGACGAGTTAACTAGCAAATCAAAAGCAGTATAATATGTTCGATATAGATCGTTGGAGAGAAATTTTTCAAAGTATCAGCAAAAACAAATTACGTTCTGTAATGTCTGGTTTTACTGTAGCTTTTGCAATTTTACTTTTTACATTGTTGTTTGGTATTGTTAGTGGATTGAGTAATTCATTTAAAGATGCATTTGCAGACGATGCTCAAAATTCAATGTTTGTCCGTGTTTGGAAAACAACAAAACCTTATAAAGGATTACAAACTGGTAGAAGAATTCAATTAAAAAATAATGACTTTGACTACGTTAAAGATGAGTATGACGGTAAAATAGAATTGTTAACAGCAAGAGTTAACAGAAACGTAAATATTTCGTATAAAAATAATCAAGATAATTATAGTTTACGTGCTGTACATCCAGATCATCAATTTTTAGAAAAAACAATTATTGATGAAGGTAGATATATCAATCAACGAGACTTAAAAGAAAAAGCCAAAGTAATAGTTATTGGCCGTTTGGTTAAAGAAGATTTATTTGGAGAAAAGCCTGCATTGTGGAAACGTGTTAACGTAAACGGAATATCATATCAAATTATTGGGATTTTTTCTGATGAAGGAGGAGATAATGAAGAGCGAATGACATATATGCCAATTACAACAGCTCAAATGATTTATGGAAACAACGATGAAATCAATTCGATTAATATTGGATACAATCCAGATTTAAGTTTAGATGAAGCCATTGCATTTGGAAATAAATTAGAGCGAGATTTAAGAAAAAAATTAAACATACACCCAGATGATCAAAGTGCTCTAAGGGTTCAAAATATGGCGGAGGCAAATAAAGGTGTAGGATCATTCATGTTGGCACTGTATTTTATTGTAATTTTTATAGGTTCAGGTACTTTAGTAGCAGGAATCATCGGAATTAGTAATATTATGATTTTTGTAATTAAAGAGCGTACCAAAGAATTTGGTATTAGAAAAGCTTTAGGAGCTCAGCCTTCATCAATTGTTGGTATGGTCGTACAAGAGTCTGTTTTAATTACCACCATTGCTGGTTATTTAGGATTGTCTTTAGGAACTTATATTTTGAGTCAAATTGGCGATAGTCTAGAAGATTATTTTATAACCAACCCAAGTGTAAGCCCTGGAATTGTAATAGGCGCAACGGTTGTTTTAATTTTATCTGGATTGATTGCAGGATATGTACCAGCTAAAAGAGCAGCGAAAATTAAACCAATTGTAGCATTAAGAGCAGATTAAGATGAAGTTTTTATTTGATTCAGATACATGGCAAGAAATTTACGGAAGTATCCGTAAAAATAAAACGAGAACAGCAATTACGATTATTGGTGTATTGTGGGGTATTTTCTTGTTGGTTGTGTTATTAGGTGCGGCAAGAGGTATAGAAAATAATTTTAATAAGATTTTTGGAAGCTTTGCAACCAATAGTGTATTTGTTTGGACACAATCTACCGATACACCTTTTAAAGGATTTCAAAAAGGAAGAAGATTTAGTTTGACATTAAGAGATGTTGAAATTTTAAAAAGTGAATTCAGTAAAGAAATTAGATTGTTAGCTCCAAGAAACCAAACTAATAATTTGATTATTAAAGATTTTAAATCAGGTAATTATCAAGTCAGTGGAGACTACCCCGTTTTAGATAAAATTCAGAAAAAAGATTTAATGTATGGTCGTTTTTTAAACGATAATGATATTTTGTCTGACGCAAAAGTTTGTGTGATTTCTGAAGACATGTACAAAGACTTATTTGATAAAGGTGATAAACCAATTGGTCAATATCTTAAAATCAATAGTATAAACTACAAGTTAATTGGTGTTTACAAAAGATCTACTGGAATTAATTTTGATGGTAATGCAGCATACATTCCTTTTACTACTTTTCAAAAAGTATACAACAGGGGTGATAAAATAGATTGGATGATGATAACAGCCAATGAAGGGATAAATATTGAGCAAATGGAAGCAGATGTTTTATTAACCTTAAAGAATTTACATAAAGTGCATCCAGATGACAAAAGAGCCTTTGGAAGTGTTAATCTTGGTGTAGAAATTGGAAAAGTAACGGGTTTTTTAACAGGAATGCAATTTTTGACATGGTTTGTTGGTATTGCAACCCTAATTGCTGGAGTTTTTGCAATTGGTAATATCTTATTAATTACAGTAAAAGAACGTACTAAAGAAATCGGAATTAGACGTGCACTTGGAGCAACACCCATTAGTATTAGAAGACAAATAGTTTTAGAGTCGGTATTCTTAACAACAGTGGCAGGGATGTTAGGGATTGTTTTTGGGGCGTTAGTCTTATTTGGAATAGATTCTATGATTGGTAGTGGAGATGACGCGATTTTGATAAATCCAACAGTTAACATTCCAATTATTTTAATAGCATTTTTAACATTAACGGTATTAGGTTCTTTAATAGGATTGATACCAGCATATATGGCAACAATAGTAAAACCAATAGAAGCATTAAGAGAAGAATAAAAAGTAACAATTATGAGTAAAAGAGCAAAAATT
Organism: Polaribacter sp.; assembly: GCA_023254055.1. Taxonomy (GTDB): domain Bacteria; phylum Bacteroidota; class Bacteroidia; order Flavobacteriales; family Flavobacteriaceae; genus Polaribacter. Next base: position 28,499 of record JALQYN010000094.1, on the reverse strand, counting down.
ATTTTAGCAATTATAGGAGTATGTTTTGTAGCTGCACTTATTTGGTTCGGTAAAAAGAACAAAAAAAACATTATAGAATTTGAAACTGAAACAGCTTTCATTACTACAATTGTTAAAAAAACGGTAGCAACGGGAAAAGTTGTGCCTTTAGAGGAAGTAGAAATTAAACCTCAAATTTCCGGAATTATAGATGAAATATTTTTAGAAGAAGGAACAATTGTAAAAGCGGGCGATTTAATTGCGACTGTTAGAGTAGTTCCAAATATTCAATCATTAAACAGTGCCAATGGTAGAGTTAAGAACGCTCAATTAACTTTTGATAACGCAAAAAATTCTTTTAATAGAACGAAAGGGCTTTTTGACAAAGGAGTTGTTTCTCGTCAAGAATTTGAATCTGCAGAGTTAAGTTATAACAATGCAAAAGTAAATTTAGACAATGCACAGTCTGATTTAGAGATTATTCAAAAAGGTTCTACTGCAGGTAATGGAAGCACTGCAAATACAAATATTAGAGCAACTGCTTCTGGGATGATTGTAGAGATCCCTGTTAAAAAAGGATATCAAGTAATCCAATCAAATAACTTTAATGCAGGTACCACTATTGCAACAATTGCAGATATGACTAAGATGATTTTCGAAGGAAAAGTAGACGAATCTGAAGTAAGTAAATTAATAGAAGGAACAAAAATTGAAGTTTCATTAGGTGCAATAGAAGATAAAAAATTCCCTGCAACTTTAAACTTTATCGCTCCAAAAGGAACCGAAGAGGGAGGAGCAGTGCAATTTAAAATAAAAGCGGATGTTACCCTAGATGACAACAATTTTATTAGAGCTGGATATAGTGCGAATGCTGATATTGTTCTTGAGAAAAAAGAAAATATTTTAGCCATTAAAGAAGCATTATTGCGTTTTGATAAGAAAACGGAAGAACCTTATGTAGAAGTAAAAGTTGGAGATAAATTTGAAAAGAGAACTGTAAAATTAGGAACCTCTGATGGGGTGAATGTAGAAATACTTTCTGGTGTTACTAAAGAAGATCAAATTAAAATATGGAACAAGGCTTCTAAAGATGATAAAAAAAGTTAGTAACAACTAACTAATTTCTAAAACAATAAAGTTAAAAGAGGAAGTTTCGAAAGGGATTTCCTCTTTTTATTTTATAGAATATAGCAATCCTAATCCCGTGCTAAATATATTGTAACCACTATTGGGTAACTGAAAATCAAAATTAGAAACATGTCCAACTCCCCCAAAAAACTGAATAGATATTTTTGTGTTTAACTTCATTTCAACACCTAAATAGCCGTTTTCAATAAAGGTAAACCCTTTTGCTAAACGTTCTGTTGCTGTATCTATATAAGTAAAACCAAGTCCAGCCTGTATAAAAACACTTAAGTTTTTAAATAGCTGCTGCTTTGCTTCTACACTAAATTCAACCCCAGTAATCGAAATATTTTTTAATTGAGTAAATCGCTGTCTTTTTTCAATATAATTAGCTTCAGTAGGTAATACAAATTGATCGTTGTACAATTGATGCTGAACAAATTGAATTTGAGGCTGTACAATGAAAGAGATCGCTATCGTTTTTAATGTAGCAAAAGGAAAATAAAGTTGCCCTTTTAATGTATTTGTTTTGTAGAAATAATCAGCATCATCAAACAAAAAATTATTTTCATTTCCTTGTGAAAACTGAATTCCGACTTTAGTTGGAGAAAAAAAACTCTTAGTTGATTTTTGTCCGTAAGATGTAGAAATCAAACAAACAAAAATCAAATGTATTAAGAGTTTTATTTTCATTTTTAAGCAAATTGCTTTGCTACTTTTTCTGCTTTTCTGCTTTCAGAATAATCGTAAAATCCTTCACCAGACTTAATACCAAGTTTCCCCGCTCTAACCATATTAACTAATAATGGACATGGAGCATATTTTGGGTTTTTAAATCCGTCGTACAATACATTCAAGATTGATAAACATACATCTAATCCAATAAAATCAGCTAATTGTAACGGTCCCATTGGGTGTGCCATTCCCAACATCATTACTGTATCAATTTCTTTCACACCAGCAACATCGTTGTATAATGTTTCAACAGATTCATTAATCATTGGCATTAAGATTCTGTTTGCAACAAAACCTGGATAATCATTTACTTCAACCGGAATTTTATTAATTTTTTTAGTTAAATCAACTATAAAAGACATCACTTCATCAGAAGTATTATAGCCTCTAATGATTTCAACCAATTTCATAATAGGCACAGGATTCATAAAATGCATTCCAATTACTTGAGTTGGCCTGTTTGTAACAGCTGCAATTTGAGTAATAGAAATAGAAGAAGTGTTTGTTGCTAAAATGGTATCCTCTGGACAAACTTCATCCAACTCTTTGAAGATTTGTAGTTTTAAATCTACATTTTCTGTTGCAGCTTCAACAACCAAACTTGCATATTGCACACCTTCTTTGATAGAGGTATAGGTTGTAATATTGTTTAAAGTTTTATTTTTATCAGCTTCAGAAATTTTTTCTTTGGCAACCATTCTGTCTAAATTTTTTGTAATGGTTGCAATTCCTCTCACTAAATTAGCTTCTGAAATATCAATTAATTGAACTTGAAATCCAAATTGAGCAAATGTATGCGCAATTCCGTTTCCCATGGTTCCTGATCCTATTACGGCAATATTTTTCATGTATCTGTTATTTAAAAATTTGTTATTCAAAGATTAAAAATGCTCTTTCAATTTTTCAATCTTTTAATATTCTAATATTTTCTGGGCGTTTTAAAGAGCTTTCGCTACTCGTTTTTTTATTTTATGATTTGCAAAAACGATAAATTTTGTCTTTAAATTTGCAACTTTGTCACTTTCAAACTTTGCACCTATAATTAAAAACAATCAATGATTCGTTGTGCAATTCTTAAAGCTTCTGTTCCTTGCTTTAAAGAAACAATTGGTGTTGTGTCATTTTCAATAGCATCAGCAAACGACTCTAATTCGTCTAATATGGCATTATTTTCCTTTACTTCTGGATTATCAAAATAAATTTGTTTTTTAATGCCTTCTGCATTTTGTAGAATCATGGCAAATTCATCCTGATTTTCAGGCACATCTTTCATTCTAACTACTTCTGCAGTTTTCTCTAAAAAATCTACAGAAATATAAGCGTCTTTTTGAAAAAATCTTGATTTACGCATGTTTTTCATTGAGATTCTACTTGCTGTCAAATTAGCTACACAGCCATTTTCAAATTCAATTCTAGCATTGGCAATATCTGGTGTTTCACTAATTACCGAAACACCACTTGCGTGTACGTTTTTTACAGGTGATTTAACCACACTTAAAATGATATCGATATCATGAATCATTAAATCAAGCACAACAGGTACATCTGTTCCTCTAGGGTTGAATTCAGCCAAACGATGTGTTTCTATAAACATAGGCGAATCTATCATGTCTTTAACAGCTGTAAAAGCCGGATTAAAACGCTCTACATGACCAACTTGACCTCTAATGTGTTTTTGACTTGCTAAAGTTCGAATCGCTTCTGCTTCTAAAACCGTTTTTGTAATCGGCTTTTCAATAAAAATATGACAACCCTTTTCTATGGCTAATTTTGCACAGTCAAAATGAGATAATGTTGGAGTTACTATGTCTATCACATCAACTTCATCTATTAAACTTTCTACGGAATCAAACAAAACATACCCAAATTCCTTGGCTACTTTTTTTGCATTTTTTGTAAATGGATCATAAAATCCTACCAACTCGAATTTATCTGATTGTTGTAATAAGCGAAGATGAATTTTCCCTAAATGACCCGCGCCAAGAACACCTACTTTTAGCATATAAATATTTTTATGTCTCCTCGAGCGCAGTCGAGAGGTTAATAATTTAATTGTCTAAGTAGTTCTCGACTGCGCTCGAACAGACAATTATTTCAATTTTTTTAAATTGAAAAATTACAGGAACAAAGATACACTTTTATAGCTATTTTTTTAGATTTATTACTACTTTTAGAACTCCAAATTGTACTTAAAATTGAAAGATACTCATAAACATCAAGGCCTTAGAAAAAAATTGGCTACCGTGTTAGAAGCTAAAGGTATAAGTGATAAAAATGTCTTAAATGCCATTCGTAAAATTCCACGCCATTTATTTATTGATTCTAGTTTTGAGGCACATGCCTATCAAGATAAAGCTTTTCCGATTGCTGCAGAGCAAACCATTTCTCAGCCTTATACTGTTGCTTTTCAATCGCAAACTTTAGAAGTGAAAAAAGGAGATAAGGTTTTAGAAATTGGAACGGGTTCTGGTTATCAAACAGCAGTATTGCTAGAAGTAGGCGCAGAAGTATACTCAATTGAGCGTCAACATGAACTTTTTAAAAAAACGTCATTATTCTTACCAAAACTAGGCTACAGAGCTAAAAAATTGATTTTTGGTGATGGCTATAAAGGCTTACCTGAAATTGCACCATTTGATAAAATTATCGTAACTGCTGGAGCACCTTTTGTTCCAAAAGCTTTGTTAAGTCAATTAAAAGTAGGAGGAAGGTTGTTGATTCCAGTTGGAGAAGTAACACAAATTATGACCTTATTTATTCGGAAATCAGCTAAAGAATTTGAAAAACACGAATTAGGAGATTTTGCTTTTGTACCAATGTTAGAAGAGAAGAATTAATTTTTCTTTACTCGATACCAATATTCTGATTTTCCAAATAAAGAAACACCTATATATCCTCGGACTCTTAATAGGTTTTTGTCTATTAATTCAGCATTACATTTGTAAAATTTTCCATTAAATGGGTTGAGTGCATACCCTTCAGTAAATTTTAATCGTACTTTACTTTTCTTTAAATCTTTTAAAATAACCATACCTTCCATAGGTTTATCCCTATTTTTTCCAGTACAATTTGTACAAGTAAAATCTTGTAGTTTTTTATCTAAAGCCTTAATGATTCTTGCATGTACTTGATTATGATCTACATATACTTCGATAAGCGCTTGGTCTTTACCTGATTTATGGTCTTTAGACTTCCAAACTCCTAATATTTCTTGTTTAGCATTAACAGACAGTGAAAAGAAGAGTATTAATATGACAAAATTATATTTCATATAATCGGGGATAATTTATACTAATATACGCTTTTTTTTAATCATATTTAGAATCAAAGTTGCCATCCCATTTTCCTTGCACTTTTAAAACCTGTTCTATGATGTCTCTAGCGCAACCATCTCCACCTTTTTTATAGGAAATGTATTTAGAAATTTGCTGAATTTCTGGAGCAGCATCATTCGGGCAACAAGGCATTCCAACTAATTTCATTACAGGATAATCAGGGATGTCATCTCCCATATACAAAACGTTTTTAGTTTTTAAATTGTACTTTTCAACAATTTCGTTGAATTGCTTAATCTTGTTATGAGCACCTAAATAAATATCTTTGATTCCAAGGCCTTCTAGTCGCTTACGAACTCCTTCATTAGTTCCTCCAGAAATTATACACACATTCAAACCAGCATCAACAGCTGTTTTTAAAGCATATCCATCTTTGATATTCATATGTCTAACCAGCTCTCCATTCGGAAAAACGGTAACTATTCCATTGGTTAAAACCCCATCAACATCAAAAATCAATGTGTCTATTTTTGATAAATATTCTTTATAACTTTTTTCCATAATTAGCTTTCTTGGATAGATTTTGTAAGCAATTGATATATTTTTTTTTGCTCTAAATTTAAATCTTCTAAATGATTTTTTATAGTTTGGGTATCGTTTCTTTTTGCAGGTCCAGTCTGCGCATGAACCGGAGAAAGTGTTTTTATTTTTTTAGCAGTTTCTTCAATCAATGGATGTAAAATTTCAAACGGAATTTTATTATTTGAGCAAATATCGTTTCCTATTTTATACATGTGATTCGTGAAATTATTTACAAATACAGCTGCTACATGTAGTTTTTTACGTTGCTCAGAACTTATTTGATAAATTTTCGATCCAAGAGTTTTTGCTAAATTTTCTAACAATGTATAATCCTTAATATTTTCAGTTTCTAGACAAAAAGGAACCTCATTAAAATCAATTTCAGCGTTTTTTGTAAATGATTGTAATGGGTAAAAGACACCTTTTCTTTTGTTTTTAAGCGCATTTATATCTACTGCTCCAGAAGTATGAACAATCAATCCTTCTCGATTAATAATAGTCTTAGAAACTTGCTGTATAGCATCATCAGATACGGCAATGATTGTTATTTCTGAATCTTGAATTACAGTTAACGTTCTCGAGTTAATTTGCATGACAGAAATACCTGGTGCTTTAGAAAAAGCATTGTACAAATGTGTTGCAACATTTCCGTTACCAAGAATTACTACTGAAATCATGAAAGCGAAGATATTGAAATTAATTTTCAACAATTAGATAATTAAAAATAATTTTGCATATTTGCAGCCTTATGATTGTTTAAATAGACTTCAGTTTTCGTCGTTTCTAACACGACCCAAAATTATCAGCATTGAAATTTACTTCAAAGCTGAATCTATTATTTTATATTTTTATGTATCATGTCAGAAGACAATCAACTTACAAGAAAGAATATTTTTCAACTTTTTAAAGACGCAGTTAGCGGTAAAGAACAAGATTTTACAACGGGTAGTATTCGCAAAGCAGTTTTTTTATTATCCATTCCGATGATTTTAGAAATGCTCATGGAATCTATATTTGCTTTGGTAGATATTATTTACGTTTCTAGAGTTAGTGTTAATGCAGTTGCAACTATTGGGTTAACAGAATCGGTGATTACTTTAGTATATGCAGTTGCAATTGGCTTAAGTATGGCTGCTACTGCAATTGTAGCTAGAAGAATTGGAGAAAAAGATACCAAAGGTGCAAATCAAGCTGCAATACAAGTACTTATTTTAGGAATTTCAATTGCTGTTATTATTAGTGTCATCGGGATTCTTTTTCCAAAAGAAATCTTAGGATTGATGGGTGCAGAACCTGATTTAATTGAAGAAGGTTTTGGTTATACAAAAATTTTATTGGGTGGAAACATTACGATTATGTTACTGTTTTTGATCAATGCAATTTTTAGAGGTGCTGGGAATGCTTCCATAGCAATGTGGACGTTGATTCTATCAAACGGACTAAATATTATTTTAGATCCAATTTTTATTTTTGGGCTAGGGCCTATTCCGGCTTATGGAGTAGAAGGAGCAGCAATTGCTACAACTATTGGTAGAGGAACCGCTGTTGTTTGGCAATTGATTGCTTTATTTTATGGTTTTGGAAGAATTAAAATTGCTCTAAAAGACATTGTAATTAGAGTATCTATAATGCTTAATTTGATTAAAGTTTCTTTAGGCGGAATAGGACAATTTTTAATTGGAACTTCTAGCTGGGTTTTCTTAATGAGAATCATGTCAGAATTCGGAAGCGAAGTATTAGCAGGGTATACCATTGCTATTCGAATTATGATGTTTACAATGATGCCTGCTTGGGGAATGAGCAATGCAGCTGCTACTTTAGTTGGACAAAACTTAGGAGCCAAAAAACCTGATAGAGCAGAAAAGTCTGTATGGAAAACTGGAAAATATGCAGCCTTTTTTATGGGATTTGTTTCCGTAATTTATGTAGTATTTGCTTCAACTTTTTTAGGCTGGTTTACTGATAATCCAGCAGTAATAAAATATGGAAGTTTGTGTTTACAAATTATTGCTGCCGGATACATTTTTTATGCATACGGTATGGTAGTGATACAATCTTTTAATGGTTCAGGTGATACTAAAACTCCAACCTATATTAATTTTGTTTGTTTTTGGTTGTTTCAATTGCCTTTTGCTTATATCGTTGCAATTGTTTTTAAAGCCGGACCTATTGGTGTATTCTTATCAATTACATTGGCAGAAGTATTGATTGCAATTGTTGGAATTTGGCTCTTTAAAAAAGGGAAATGGAAAACCGTGGAAGTCTAATTGTTTTTTTAACTTAGCTAATATAATCTAGAAGCAATTATGAAAAATAAATCTTTAGGAATAAATACAATTTGCACACATGTTGGAGAAGTCAAAGATGAGCAATTTAAAGGAGCTATTTCTCCTATCTACATGTCAACTTCTTATGCTTTCGATGGTGTTGATGTAAAACGATATCCACGTTATTTAAATACACCAAATCAAGAAGCTTTGGTCAAAAAAATTGCTGCTTTAGAAAAAACTGAAAATGCATTGATTTTTGGCTCAGGTATGGCCGCTGTTAGTACTACAATTCTTGCTTTTTTAAAGCAAGGAGATCATATTGTTTTGCAACAAACTTTATATGGAGGAACCTATAATTTTGTGCTAAAAGAGTTTGAAAAATTTGGTATTGAATATTCTTTTACAAAAGACTTATCTATTGATTCTTTTAAAGAAGTTATCAAACCAAACACAAAGGTATTGTATATAGAAACACCTTCAAATCCATTATTAACAATTACAGATATGCAAGCGGTTGCAGATTTGGCAAAAGCAAACGGAATTGTAACGATGATTGACAATACATTTGCATCACCCATTAATCAAAATCCTGTTGATTTTGGTATTGATATTGTAATTCATTCTGCAACAAAATACATGGGTGGACATTCGGATATTTTAGCTGGAGCGGTTGCAGCTTCAAATGCACGTATAGAAACTATTTGGAACACTGCAATTAACCTTGGTGGTAGTTTAAGTGATTTTACCGTTTGGATGTTAGAACGTAGTTTAAAAACAATGAATTTACGTGTAAAATGTCAAAGTGAAAATGCATTGAAGATGGCCCAATATTTAGAGTCAAATCCAAATATTCATAGGGTATATTATCCAGGATTAAAATCACATCCAGATTATGAATTGGCAAAAATACAAATGAAAGGTTTTGGAGGGATGTTGTCTTTTGAATTGAATGAAGAAATTGATGCCATGGAATTTCAGCGTAAGTTAATGTTGATAAAGCCGTCTATGAGCTTAGCCGGATTAGAAAGCACCATGCTAAACCCAGCCGTTGCTTCGCATGCACTAATGGGAGCTGAAGAAAGAGCTAAACAAGGAATCAAAGACGGATTGATTCGTTTTTCAGTTGGAATAGAAGAAACAGAAGATTTAATAGCAGATATAGAACAAGCGTTAGAAAAAATTAAACAAAAGAATAAATGAAACTAGATATACTAGCTTTTGGAGCACATCCTGATGATATTGAATTGTGTTGTGGGGCAACAATAGCCAAAGAAATTTCTTTAGGTAAAAAAGTGGGGATTGTAGATTTAACCCGAGGTGAATTAGGAACACGAGGTTCTGCTGAATTACGTGATAAAGAAGCTGCAGATGCTGCAAAAATATTGGGAGTATCGGTTCGTGAAAATTTAGGTTTTGAAGATGGCTTTTTTGTGAATGATAAAAAACATCAATTAGAAATTATAAAAATGATACGTAAATACCAACCCGAAATTGTGTTGTGTAATGCGATTGATGATAGACATATTGATCATCCAAAAGGAAGTAAACTGGTTTCTGACGCTTGTTTTTTGAGTGGTTTATTGAAAATTGAAACGGAATTAAATGGTGCTTCTCAAGAAAAATGGAGGCCTAAGCAAGTGTATCATTATATACAATGGAAAAATTTAGAGCCTGACTTTGCAGTGGATGTTACTGGTTTTATGGAAACAAAAATAGCATCAGTAAAAGCGTATAGTTCACAGTTTTATGATCCAAACAGTAACGAACCAGAAACACCAATTACAACGAAAAATTTTATCAATAGTATTGAATATAGGGCTAATGATTTAGGAAGGTTAATTGGAGTAGAATCTGCTGAAGGTTTTACTACAGAACGTTACGTTGCTGTAGAAAGTTTAGGGAAATTAATTTAGCTTTTCTTTTGTTGTAAATTAAAAAATAAATTATATTTGCAACCGCAATTATATGGTGGTTGTAGCTCAGTTGGTTAGAGTATCGGTTTGTGGTACCGAGTGTCGCGGGTTCGAGTCCCGTCTTCCACCCAAAAGCAAAAGCTTCTCTTTTTAGAGAAGCTTTTTTTGTATGCAAGAGTTAAGCGGGCGAGAAGTTTATCTTGAGCACAGTCGAAAGGAGTCTCGTCTTTCATCCAAAAGCAAAATCCTTTTCGTTTTGAGAGGGATTTTTTGTGCTCAATTTTTTAAACATATTTCAAACATTTTTAACACTTATTTTTTATATTTGAGAAAACACACATTTCTATGCAAAACTTACTAAAAGTCTACCAACAAGTACAACCACATATTCATAAAACTCCTGTATTACAATCAAGATTGTTAAACGAAGCAACACAAGCTTCTGTTTTTTTAAAATGCGAAAACTTTCAAAAAACAGGCTCATATAAGCCAAGAGGTGCTAGCAATGCAATTTTAAATTTATCAGAAGAACAAAGAAGCAAAGGGGTAGTTACACATTCTTCAGGGAATTTTGCAGGTGCATTATCGTTGGCAGCAAAAAACTTAGGTGTTAAAGCATATATTGTGATGCCTTCTTCTGCTCCAGAAATTAAAAGAAAAGCAGTGTTTGAATATGGTGGAATCGTAACAATCAGTGGACCAACTTTGGCAGAAAGAGAAATGGCTTCTGATAAAATTCAGAAAGAAACTGGTGCTACTTTTATTCATCCTTCTAATGATTTAGATGTAATTGACGGACAAGGGACTGCTTGTTACGAATTGTTACAAGAAGAATCTAATTTCGATTATATCATTGCTCCAATTGGAGGTGGCGGATTAATTGCCGGAACCTGTCTGTTTGCAAATGCTTTTTCTCCTTCAACAAAAGTTATTGGCGCAGAGCCTTTAGAAGTTGATGATGCTTATCGATCGTTAATAAGCGGAAAAATTGAAACTAATGAGACGACTAATACTGTTGCAGACGGATTGAAAACACAACTCGGTAGTCATAATTTCCCAATTATATTAAAACATCTAGAGCAGGTTGTTAGAGTTTCTGAAGATGAAATCGTTGCTGCGATGCGCTTTGTTTGGGAGCGTATGAAAATTACCATAGAGCCTTCTAGCGCAGTTGCTGTAGCTGCAGTATTTAAAGAACCAGCATTGTTTAAAAATAAAAAAGTAGGTGTTATTATTTCTGGTGGAAATGTAGATGTTACAAAACTTCCTTTTTAACTAAAATTTACTCAACATTTCAATTACTTCAGCGCGTTTTCGAACCGAAACCGAAACGGTGCTTTTATCCTTTAAGACCAAATACCCTCCATCAGATTTAATAAATTCTTTAATGTATTTGGTGTTTACCAAATGACTTTGATGGACCCTTAAAAAAGAGTTGTCTTTTAACAAATCTGCATAAAACTTCAAGGTTTTGGTAACCATGAGTTTTGTGCCATTGTCAAAATAAAACGTTGTGTAATTATTATCTGATTGACATCGGATTATTTCATCTAAAGAAACCACTACAATTTTATCTAATGTATGTAATGATATTTTTTTTGGCAGTTGATTTGGTGTAGTTATAGATTCTTGTAAGACTAATAGTTGCTCATTTTTTGGCTGAATTTGATGGATAGCTTTTTCTATAGCGTTCTTCAATTCTTCATCAGAATAAGGTTTTAAAATATAATCAATAGCAGCAAACTTAAACGCCCTAATAGCAAACTCATCACTTGCAGTAACAAAGATAATTTTAGAGGTTAAATTCGGTATAATTTCTAATATATCAAATCCGGTTCCGTCTACCAACATGATGTCTAAAAACAAGATGTCTGGTTGGTTTTTTTGTAATATTTTAGCAGCAGAAACCACACTATTTGCAGTGCCAATAATTTTTATGATTGGATGGTTGTTAGAGATGTCTTTTTGTAACATTTCTAATGCTTGTGGCATATCGTCTACCAAAATGGCTGTTTGTTGTTGCATTTTAATAATCTGTTTTTAACGGAATTTGAAATTCAACTTTTGTTCCATTTATTTGATTGTTTTCAGAAATTTCTTTGATTTCTAAACGACTAGTTTTTGATAAATTTTCAATGCGCTCTTTCGTTACTTTTAGGGCTACAGAATGATGTGCTGAATGTTGCTTTCCTTTTTTTGACTGCTCAATTCCAATTCCGTTATCAATAATAGTACAAATTAAGTGATGATTTGTGGTCTTAAAATGTATTGTTAATTTTCCTTTTGCATTTTTAAATCCGTGTTTAATGCTGTTTTCAACAAAAGGTTGCACTAGCATTGGCGGAATTAAAATTTCTTCAATTAAAATATTTTCGGTTTCTGTGGTGATTTCATACTCGAAATTTGAGTTTATCTTTTGCTCTAAATTTAAATAGTTTTTTAAAGTTTCTATCTCTTCAGAAAGATTGATTTCTTCTTTCCTTGAATTATGTAATAGAGAGCGGAGCAAGCTTGCAAACTGACTTATGGTTGAGTTAAGTTCAACTGTTTGTCCACTATTTCCGTAAGCTTTAATCCCGTTTAATACATTAAAAATAAAATGTGGATTCATTTGTAATTGCAATGCTTTTTGTTCTAGAGCACTTAAATGGTTTTCTAAGGTAAGTTTTTCAATTTTTTGTTGATTTTCTTGTTGTCTTCTTTTAAAGTAGAAATAGATGACTAAAAAGAGTATAAATGCAAGAATTCCAATAGTAACTGTTATAAACCACCCTTTCTGATAGAACGGTTTATCAATAAAAAAATAAAAAGTTTTTAGCTCACTTTCTGTTTTTGAAGCGTTTCTAGATTTTACAGAAAACGAATAATTACCAGCAGAGAGATTTGCAAAATTGATAGTTTTTTTTGTAGACCAATCACTTTGACTTTCGTTTAATTGATATTGATATTCAATTCTTTTTGGTTGATTGATGTCGACAGTTTTAAAGGAAAAAGAAATGTTATTTTGTGTTGGAGATAGCTGTAATACATTCTTTTTTACTTGGTTTTGAATACTATCTATAGTGATGTTAGAAACTTCAATAGTTTCAAAATGTATTGATGGTTTTAAAAGTTGTCTTTGATTTTCACTGGGCGTAAACTTCGTAATTCCGTTTTTAGTACCAAACCAAATATTTCCATCTTCATCTTCTATTATGGTATTTTTTGTGGTTTCTATTCCTGTAAATCCGTCATTGGCATTATAATACGTTGCTTTAGAAATGACATTTTTAGAAAACTCAATTTTATCAACCCCTTTTTCAGAGCCATTCCATAATTGATTTTTAGAATCAATTAATAATTGGTAATTGTTTTTTGAACTTAAAAAGCTATTGTTTATTGGCTTTGGAGAACTTAAATTAGAAATGGCTGTACTCCAAATACCTTCCCCTAAAGTCCCTATAAATAGAATATTTTTTGAGAATACTAAATTGCTAATGGCAGAATTTTTATTGAGAATCTTTGAATAATGAGTTACCTTATTGTTGTTGATAAATCCTAAATCGCCATTTAAAGTTCCATACCACAACCTGTTATTGTAGTGTAGAGAAGTAGTTATAAACACATCTTTCAATCCGTTATTTTGATTAAAAACAGAAATCTTTTTCACAAAATTTTGTTCAAAATTATAATCAAGTTTTAGAACTCCCGCTTTTTCTGTTACAACCCAAATAGTATTGTTTTGAATGATGATGTTTTGAATATGATCGTTTGGTAAACCATTTTTTGAGTACAATCTTTCAATACTATATTTTGCTGTAGATAATGAATCTTGTTGCTTTCTATAAATATAGATTCCTTTATTTTGAGACCCAAACCAAAGATTGTCATGTATATCTGATGTAACTGTGGTTGCTTTAAAGTTGTTCTTTTTTACAAATCGAGTACCTAAGCTATCAACAATGTATAAATTTCTATTGGTGTCAGTAAACCAAATGTTTTTGTTGTTCTTATGCGTAGCAGTAATTTCAGTAATTGCAACATTTTCGGCATAGTTAACGTGTTTAAAATTAGAAGAAACCGATTTGTAAACTCCATTTCCTTCTGTAAGCAACCAGGTGTTGTTTTGATTGTCAATAACTATTTTTTTAGCAATTGATTTGATTGCACTATCAATTTCCAATTTATTTAGAAGTGATTGTTGAACATTAAACAGTGTTGCAACTTCTTTTAATGTGCTTTTGTGTATTTGAGCTTTGGCATTTAATGATGTTGATTTCCAAATTTGATTTGTTGTTTTAATCCAATAAAAACCATTCGAAAATTTAATATCTATTACTTTAGATAAATCAATTTTTAAATTGATTTTTATAGGAAATACAAAATTTTTATTAAACTGATAAACCCCTTGATTGGTTGCTAAATGGATTTTTTTATCTAGCCAAAGAACTTTATTTACTTTTGGAGTTTTGTAATTTGTAAACTTGTTTTTAATTTTTATTGACACTCCATTATTTGTTCCTATAAATAAGCTGTCATTTTTTATCAATAGAGAATTTGTAAAGTTAGAGAGCAACCCGTTTTGTTGATTAAAAACCTCAAAATTAGCTCCGTCAAAACGAGCAATACCACCACCTTGAGTGGCAAACCAAATATAGCCAATTGTATCTTGAACAGCATCAACCACATCAGATTGTGGCAATCCGTTTGCAATTGAATAGTTTTTGAAGTTCATTTTTTGAGCATTGCTACTAACAGCAAAAAGAAAGCAAAAAATGAATGTTGTAAATCTAAAAAAAGCCATTATATACTAATTGAACACTTTAAAAATAACATTTATTGTGCCATACTATTATTTTAACATTTCTAGAAGAAAGATACTATTTATAATTTAGTAAATTCACGTTTTTAAACTAAACTTTAGAATTATGAAAACTTTAATAAGTTCATTTTTATTGCTTTTTTCTGTAGCAATATATTCACAAACTGGTAATGTACATTTTACCTTGAAGCCAACATTAACTCCAGATGCATCCAATGTTATTTTTAGTTATGAAGGCGATCTATGGAAAGTTTCTTCAAATGGTGGTGAAGCATTTCGCTTAACGGCTATGCAAGGTGTAGAAACCGATCCAAGTGTTTCTCCAGACGGAAAATGGTTGGCCTTTACGAGTAATCAATATGGAAATAATGATGTATATATTATGCCATTGAATGGGGGTAAAATTCAACAATTAACTTTTCATCAAGCTAATGACGCTGTTTCTTCTTGGAATTGGGATAGTAAGACTATAAACTTTACCTCTAGCAGGTATAATTCTATGTCTAATTATACTGTAGATATCAACGGTAGCACACCAAAAAGAACTTTTGATCATTATTTTAATACGGTTCATAA
Source organism: Polaribacter sp. (assembly GCA_023254055.1). Taxonomy (GTDB): domain Bacteria; phylum Bacteroidota; class Bacteroidia; order Flavobacteriales; family Flavobacteriaceae; genus Polaribacter. The sequence continues at coordinate 13,243 of JALQYN010000094.1, read as the reverse complement.
TGTAGTTGAGCATCCAAAAACGGGAGATGTTTATTTTAATGAATCTTGGGAAAGTTCAAGATTTGCTCATAGAAAAAGATACAAAGGAGATTACAATCCTGATATTAAATCGTATAATGAAAAAACCAAGAAGTATACACAGCATACAACGTATAGAGGTAAAGATTTTGCTGCAACCATTGATAAAAACGGGAATGTTTATTTTCAGTCAGATGAATACAAAGGAGAGTATAATTTATACAAGTTAGAAAATGGCACAAAAAAAAGACTGACCAATTTTTCTACTTCTATCATGTGGCCAAAAGTTAGCGCAAATGGTAAAAAAATAGTTTTTAGAAAAGATTATCAATTGTATGTCTATGATGTAGCTAAAAAATCTTCAAAGAAGTTAAAAATTGATATCAATAATAACTCAACAACACAACAAGAACAATCATTTGATGTTAAAGGGAATATTACTTTTTTTGACGTATCAGAAGACGGAAAAAAAATGGCTTTTGTTTCGAGAGGAAAATTGTTTGTTTCTGATGTTGCAGGAAAATTTGTAAAAGAAATTGTAACAAATCCTAAAGAAGCAGTACAAGAAGTAAAGTGGTTAAAAGACAATAGTTCGTTATTGTTTTCTAGATCAGTAAATGGATATTATAATTGGTTTGTTACAAGTGCAAATAACGCTTTTAAAACAAGACAATTGACAAAATCAACAGAAAATAATAGGCAACTTACATTAAATGAGGATAGAACTAAAGGGGTTTATTTAAGCGGAAGAAATGGATTGTATATTATTGACTTAAACACTTATAAAATTGAAGCTGTTGTAAAAGATGAATTTTGGGCATTTTATAATTCGAACCCATATTTCTCTCCAGACGGAAAGCACATTCTTTATAGTGCGCGTAGAGATTTTGAAGAAGACATTTTTGTATATAACATTGCTACAAAAAAAGCCATTAACTTAACAAAAACGAAGGTATCTGAATCAGACCCACATTGGTCTCCAGACGGGAAGTATATTTATTTTTCATCAGAAAGAACAGCTCCAAGCTTTCCTAGCGGCGGAAATGGTAACTCAAAAGTTTATCAAATGGCTTTAGATAAGTATGAAAAACCATTTTCAATTGACAAAGTAAATGATTTGTTTGTTGAAAAAAGTAAAGATAAGAAAGCTAAAAAAGAAGAAATTGAACCTATTACAATAAATGAAAAAGGGTTGATGGACAGATTAACTACAATAAGCCCAAGGTTTGGTGGTCAGCGTAGTGTTTCAATTATTAAAGAAGGTGCAAAAACACATGTGTTATATTTATCAAACCATGATCAAGGGAGAAATAAATTATGGAAAACAACTATTGAACCTTTTGAGAATAATAAAACAGTAAAACTAAGCGATTCACCTTCTTTTGGATATCAGTTAGTAAGTGCTGGTAAGAAACATTATGTGTTGTCTAGAGGAACAATAAGTACTATTAATTTAGGAACCAATAAATTAAAACCAATTGCTATAAGTCACAGTTTTAACAAGTCATTATCAGATGAGTTTGAGCAAATGTATTATGAAGCTTGGGCAGGAATGGAGCAGAGTTTTTATGACGAAAATTTTCACGGACAGAATTGGCAAAAACTAAGGGATTCGTATGCTAAATTTTTACCGAATGTTTCAAGCAGAGCAAATTTAAGATTGATTTTTAATGACATGTTAGGAGAATTAAACACGTCTCATTTTGGTTTTAATTCGTTTGGTAAAGAAGAACAAGTGTATTACGGAACGCAGACACTAGCAACAGGAATTTTGTTTGATAATGAGAATCCATTTACAGTTGAAAGAATTGTTTCAGAAAGTCCAACCGATGTTAAAGGGAAAGACCTTAGAAAAGGAGATGTATTGATTGCTGTAAATGGTAAAAAAGTAGATCCAAAATCAAACAGAGAGCAATATTTTACAAATCCTAAATTTAGCTCAGAAATAAGCTTAACGTTTGTTAGAAATGGTTCCGAGTTTGATGTAAATATTCATCCAACAAATTACAGAGCAATTAGTACCTTATTGTATGATGAATGGCAAGATAAGAATCAATCTTATGTAGATAAAAAATCAAATAACAAGATTGCATATGTGCATATGAAAAATATGACAGGTGGTGAATTGACCAAGTTTTATCATGATTTAGTAAGTGATGAAGCTTATAAAGACGGTTTAATTTTAGACCTAAGGTTTAATACAGGTGGAAATGTACACGATGCTGTTTTAAATTTCTTAAGACAAAAACAATATTTAAATTGGAAATATAGAGAAGGAAAACTAACAAGTCAATCTAATTTTAGTTACGGAAATAAACCAATTGTATTGTTAATTAATGAACAATCGTTGTCGGATGCAGAAATGACAGCTGCTGGATTTAAAGAGTTAGGTTTGGGAACTATAGTTGGAACAGAAACCTACAGATGGATTATTTTTACGACTAGTGGTTCTTTAGTAGATGGTTCTAGTTATCGATTACCAGTTTGGGGTTGCTATACCTTAGATGGAAAAGATTTAGAAATCAATGGAGTTTCGCCAGATGTATATGTTGGTAAAAATTTTAAAGACAGGTTAGAAAATAAAACCCCGCAATTGGACAAGGCTATAGAAATTATAATGAAAAAAATTAAGTAAATAAAAAGGCTCGTTTTAACGAGCCTTTTGCTTTTAATGAATGCTGTATAATCGCAAATTGTCTATTTCAGGAGCAATGTGTTGTAAATCTCCGTAAGGTTTAATAAGCGGCTTTAAAACACATACTACTGTTGTAATTCCTTTTATAATTAACTTGTTGTCTTTTACAGTTGTTTTCCATCTAAATTTTTCAATCGGAATTTGATAACTTTTAAACTCATTTAAAAGTGTTTCATCAGCTTCAATGAAATCCATTATTGCTTCTTGAGAAGTAAAGGTTGGCATTGCATTGTCAGAATCTGTAAAATCAACTTCCATTTTTATTGGAAAGTTAAACTTTGTGGTGTAAGCTTCACCAACATAACGTTCACTTTCATTGTATAAAGTTTCAAGCCAGTCTATATCTTCATTTGGATATTTCTTAGCAAACTCTTTTGAAAGGTCTACTTTTCCAGGAGAATGTGCTGTTGGATAAAACCCGTAGTATGGTTTTTCTAAGTGGTATTTAGAAAACTCACCACCAAATACAGTATAATATGGAGTCGCCACAATATTCGGTTGTTTATTCGTGCTAAAAACATTTTTAAGTTCTTGCATTAAATTTACCTGATTAGCCAAAGCTGGCGCATGGAAAACTACATTTGTTTCTTCTGTAATTCCTTTTTCTAGTTTTGGAAGCTCGTCATTAATTAATGTGTTTCTTAGTGTTCTTTCATTTACAATTTCCCCGTTTATAGTTGTTTCTAGTTGCATTCCTTTCCAAGGATTATTTTCGCTTACAATATGAATGTTAGAATACAATCTGTCATCATAATTGTTGTTTAGCCAAGCAATAATTTCTTGTAGTGAAAATGCTTCTGTTACCACTTCAAACTGTTTTTCTTCAAAATACATTTTAGCACTTGTATAATAATTTGAATGTTCAGAATCTACACCCGTTATAAAAACAATAGATTCTCTGTATACAGGTACTTCTTTCACTTCTTCTGCAAGTACTGTTGGAGTGTTTATTGTAGTTGGTTTCTTTTTTCGATTACAGCTTGTAAAAGAAATGCTTACAGCAAGCAAAACGATTGCGATTACTTTTGTGTTTACGATTTTTTTCATGATACGTAGGTTTTAGATTAATAATTAAGATTACTCAAATCTAGTATCAGAAAGCAGTTAAATTTGGTGTGTTTTAGAATTCGTAGGAATGTAATTAGAATTCGTGTTATTTATTATAAACTACCAATTTTGTAGGATTTTTAATTGTAGTATTATCAGCAAAAGACAACAGGTATTGCTCCACTTTTTTTGCAACTCTAGGTTGTGGATAGAGGAGTACCTTATTAACATCGCCAGCCCACTCATTCAAGTAAAGAACGGTCATGTATTCATTTGTTCTGTAATATTTCTGTACATTCTTTGGGAGTTTGTCTTTTAGAGAAGCATCAATCTGAATGTAATAATAATCTAATTTTGATGTAAAAAAACTAAAGGATAATAGATGATCCCAACCGCCAAACAAATTGCTAAAAGGTAAGATGAAGGTGAAAATAAAAATCAACCCTTTTTGGTAGGACTTTGAATCTGTGAAAACTTCAGTAAGAGAAGCTGTTTTCAGTGTCCAAAAGATAATCAATACACTTAAAATGTTTTGTACATTCCAAGGAATTACGTTAAAACCATAACCTAAATATAACAACATAACAATAATGATTGAATGCATCAGTACAATTCCGAACACTCCTAATCTCCTTGTTTTGTTTGATAAAATAAGAACTCCTAGAATTGCTTCTAACCATGGAACGGCGTAGGTAAAAGCTAACAAGATACTTTCTGGAATAAAACTAAAATGTTTTACCAAAGCGTGCATCCATTGTTCGTAGAAGATTTCGTTTAACTTATGAATTCCACTCCAAAAATAGGTAGCGATAAAAATCAATATAAGCGTAAACAACACTTTTTTAGCTTCCGTATTCTTAGGATATACAACAATGGCTAAAATGGTTAAGAAACTTTGATAAAAGTAGGGTTGAAGTCTGTTTTGATCTACAAAAGCTAAGTAGCTATAGAGCAATAATACAAACCAGCCTAACAAGCGTTTTGGTTTAAAAATATAGACAACCTGACTTACAAAAAAGAGTCCAGAAAAAATAGTATCAAATGGAGAAGTGGGAATTGGAATCCAGTCAAATAAAGGAATTACTGGAAAGTCTTTTTCTGTAACCCACAGTTCTGGTGCGTACAACATCATTGACAACGTAGATAGAATAGCAATAATTCTAACTGCATTTACTTTTTGTTTGTCTGTTAAATTGAGTATCACTTTTTTAAAAACTTAATGTCAATTCAAGCGGAATCGAGAACTAATACGAACCTCTCGACTGTGCTCGAGGAGACATCTAAAATACTAATTTCTCTTTTAAATAAGTTGCTGTATATGATTTTTTATTCAAAATTAATTCTTCTGGTGTGCCTTGAAATAAGAGATTTCCGCCCTTTTTCCCGCCTTCTAAACCTAAGTCTATGATGTAATCAGCACATTTTATCAATTCGATATTGTGCTCAATAACAATGATAGAATGCCCTCTTTCAATCAAGGCATTGAATGATTTTAATAATTTTTTGATGTCATGAAAATGCAAACCTGTTGTAGGTTCATCAAAAATAAATAAAGCTTTGTCTTTGGTGTTTCCTTTTCCTAAAAACGAAGCCAATTTAATTCGCTGGGCTTCTCCACCAGACAGTGTAGAAGAAGATTGCCCTAATTGTACATAGCCTAAACCAACATCTTGCAAAGGTTTTAGTTTTTGCACAATTTTTGTTTGTTCGTTGTCTTCAAAAAATGCAATGGCATCATCTATGGTAGAAGTTAAAACATCGTCAATAGATTTGTTGTCAAAAGTAATTTCTAACACTTCTTTTTTAAAGCGTTTTCCATCACAATTTTCGCATTGTAAATGCACATCAGCCATAAATTGCATTTCTATAGTTACTTCTCCATCACCTTTACATACCTCACAGCGACCACCTTCAACATTAAAAGAAAAATGTTTTGGTTTGTAATTTCTGATTTTTGCTAATTTCTGATTTGAAAACAAATTCCGAATATCATCATAGGCTTTTATATAGGTTACAGGATTTGATCGAGAAGAACGCCCTATTGGGTTTTGATCAATAAACTCGATGTGCTTTAAATTGCTATAAGAACCTTTTATTTCTGTAAACTGACCTAGTTTATCACCGTAACCGAATAATTTCTTTTGCATGGCTGGATACAAAATCTTTTTTACCAATGTGCTTTTTCCACTTCCAGATACACCAGTAATCACTGTAAGGTTGTTTAGTGGGAAAATAACATCAATATTTTTTAGATTGTGCTCTCTTGCGCCAATAACTTCAATAAAATTAGTTGACTTTCTGCGAGATGTAGGGACTTCAATTTTTAGTTTTTCAGTTAAATATTGTGCTGTTAACGAATCGGATTTTAAAATTTGCTTGAAATTCCCTTCAGCAACAACATTTCCTCCAAACGTTCCTGCTTCTGGACCAATATCAATAATATAATCTGCAATTTTCATGATGTCTTCATCATGCTCAACCACAATAACCGTATTTCCTAAATCTCGTAAATCTTGTAAAACACCAATCAACCGTTCGGTGTCTTTTGGATGCAAACCAATACTTGGCTCATCTAAAATATACATGGAGCCCACCAAACTACTTCCTAGTGAGGTTGCTAAATTGATTCGTTGACTTTCTCCACCAGAGAGTGTGTTTGAAGTTCTATTTAAGGTTAAATAACTCAAGCCAACATTTAATAAGAACTGTAGTCGGTTATTAATTTCAGTCAATAAACGTTTTCCTATTTTTAATTCGTTGTTTGTTAATTTGATGTTGCTAAAAAAATCTGCCAATTCATCAATAGGTAAGGTTACTAAATCAGAAATTGTTTTGTCATCAATTTTTACATAATTGGTTTCTTTACGCAGGCGTTTTCCGTTACAATCTGTACATTTTGTTTTTCCTCTGTAACGAGAAAGCATGACTCTATTCTGAATCTTATAACTTTTTTCTTCTAAGGCAGCAAAGAAATGATTGATTCCTTTAAATTTTTTAGTTCCGTTCCAAACCAATTCTTGTTGTTTTTCGGTCAATTCAAACCAAGGTTTGTGAATGGGAATATCAAATTCAAAAGCATGTGTAATTAAATCATCTTTGTATTTTCTAAACGAATCTGATTTAAACGGAACAATAGCATCTTCATAAATAGACAATCCAGTATTTTGAATGACCAATTCTTCATCAATTCCGATGACATTTCCGTATCCTTCACAAGTTGGACAAGCGCCATATGGATTGTTAAAACTAAACAAATGTGTATTAGGTTCTAAAAATGAAATTCCGTCTAATTCAAACTTATTAGAAAATTGAACTGTTTTATTAGTGTTTAAATTCTCAATGGTACAAGTTCCTTTGCCTTCAAAAAAAGCTGTCTGAATTGCATCAGCCAAACGGTTGTAAAAATCTTCATCCTCTTTTAAAACAATACGATCTACCACCAATTGCAAAGTTTCATTATTGAAAGAATCAAAAGGAAAATCTTCAATTCTAAGAATAGAATCACCCATTTTAATTCTTGCATATCCTTGTTGTGAGAATATATTCAATAAGGTTTTTAAATCTCTTTTTTTATCTAAATAAACAGGCGCAAGTAGCAATAACTTAGAACCAATTTCGTATGTTTTTACATGTTTGATGACATCTGAAACGGTATCTTTTTTTACTTGGTTGTTAGAAATAGGAGAGTAGGTTTTGCCAATTCTGGCAAACAACAACTTCATATAATCGTAAATCTCGGTAGAGGTTCCAACGGTTGATCTTGGGTTTGTAGAGTTTACTTTTTGTTCAATAGCAATTGCAGGTGCAATTCCTTTGATATAATCTACTTTTGGTTTGTGCAATTTTCCTAAAAATTGTCTAGCATACGAAGATAAACTTTCTACATAACGTCTTTGCCCTTCTGCATACAGCGTGTCAAAAGCCAAAGATGATTTTCCAGAGCCAGATAAACCAGTAATGACTACCAATTTATTACGTGGAATAACAACATCAATGTTTTTTAAATTGTGCAATCTTGCACCTTTAATGATGATATTTTCTTTTGGATTTATACTGCTGAGGTCTCGTTTCATTTCTAAAAAAAGTAAGCGTTAAAAATACCATTTTTTAAGAGAAGAAAAACAAAAAATTCTTTTAAAAAAGAAGAACTTATTTGTATTTGTAAAAAATTATCATCATATTTGATTCATTAATTCACAAAAAAATCACGTGCGTATAGAATAAAATTACTTTAACTATTTAATAAATAATAGAAACCAGAAAGCAAACTTGCTTTCTAAAAGTAATTTATGATGCGTGATAATTTAACCCCAGACAGCAAATTAGTTAGCGATTACATTAATGGTAATGAAACGTCTCTTGAAATTTTAATAAAGAGACATCAACAGCGTTTATTTAGTTTTATCTATAGTAAAGTTAAAGACCGAGACATTACCGAAGATATTTTTCAAGACACATTTATTAAAGTTATTAGAACTTTAAAGAAAGGAAATTACAACGAAGAAGGGAAGTTTTTACCTTGGGTTGTGCGTATTTCTCATAATTTAATCATCGATCATTTTAGAAAATCGAATCGGATGCCAAAATTCAGAAATACAGATGAGTTTGATATTTTTTCAGTATTAGGTGATGATGTCTTAAATGCAGAAAAAAAGATCATCAAAGAGCAAATTCATGCTGATGTTAGAGAATTGATCAATGAATTGCCTGAAGAACAAAAACAAGTGTTGGTGATGCGAATGTATAATGACATGAGTTTCAATGAAATATCAGAAAACACAGGTGTAAGTATCAATACTGCTTTAGGTAGAATGCGGTATGCATTGATTAATTTAAGAAAACTAATAGAAAAAAATAAAATAATTTTGGTAAACGAACAATAAAGGTAAAAAAGCATCGTTATGTGATTAAGAATCAAGTACTAAAACACACTATATGATGCAACTTTACTCTAAAAAGTCTCCTCATTTTAAGGAGCAACCAAAACAAGAAACAATTCAATTTTTAATTAACTTTTCCAAATCATTGAAAGTTATTAAAACCAGACCAGACCTAAACATTGAATTGAATTTGAATTAAGAGGGAAAAGCCTTAACGTAAGTTGAGGCTTTTTTTATGCCTTATATTGTCATTTTGAGCGAAATGAAATGAAGTCGAAAAATCTATTTGTGAGATTCCTCTTCGTTCCTCATTCGGAATGACAATTGTTTTATAAAGTGTAGTTGAAATATTTTAGTGTTTTTTATTTTTAAAATATGCATCTAAAACTGCTTTTCTTCCAATGGTTTTGGTAATGATGTCGTTTTCTAAATTCCAACCCCGAGCAGGAGAATATTCGCGACCATACCAAATAATTTGCAAGTGTAAATCGTTCCATAATTCTTTTGGAAACAGTCGTTTAGCATCTTTCTCTGTTTGAACTACATTTTTTCCGTTTGTAAAACCCCAACGATATAGCAAACGATGAATATGTGTGTCCACAGGAAAAGCAGGAACTCCAAAAGCTTGACTCATCACAACGCTAGCAGTTTTGTGTCCAACAGCCGGTAATTCTTCCAAGCCTTCAAAACTTTGTGGCACTTCTCCGTTGTATTTTTCAATCAATATTTTTGACAAGCCATAAATACCTTTACTTTTCATAGGCGATAATCCACAGGGGCGTATAATTTCCTTGATTTCTTCTACAGACATTTTTATCATATCAAACGGATTGTCTGCTTTCGCAAATAAAATAGGTGTAATCTGATTAACGCGAACATCGGTACATTGTGCAGATAATAAAACCGCAATTAACAAGGTATACGGATCTTTATGGTCTAAGGGAATAGGTATCTCTGGATATATTTCTTGAAGTGTGTCAATTACAAATTGTACTTTCTCTTGTTTGGTCATTTCTCGCTTTTGAAAGTAACAAAGGTACAAAGTTGCAAAGTATTTTGTTCGTTAAGTTTTAGGCTTTTATTTTAAGACTTTGTAACTTGCCTACTTTGTAACTTTGAAACTCAATAAAATAATGACCACACTAAAAATAGGAGATGCTGCTCCAAACTTTTCAGCAAAAGACAACCAAGGAAATACCATAAAACTTTCTGATTATGCAGGAAAAAAACTCGTATTATTCTTTTATCCAAAAGCAAGTACGCCAGGTTGTACAGCAGAAGCTTGCGATTTAAGAGACAATTATCAAACGTTTTTATCAAAAGGATATGATGTGTTAGGAGCTAGTGCAGATTCGGCTAAAAGACAACAAAATTGGATTGATAAACACGAATTGCCTTTTCCGTTATTAGCCGATGAAGACAAAACCGTAATTAACGCTTTTGGTGTGTGGGGACCAAAGAAATTTATGGGAAAAGAATATGACGGAATTCACAGAACTACATTTGTTATTGATGAAAACGGAATTATTGAAGATGTGATTACCAAAGTAAAAACGAAGGAACACGCTGCGCAGATATTGTAAGATATTAGAGTTTGTATATGGTTTCGTTTATTTATTGAACTCCCAGTGTTAATTTACTAGATACGTATTAATTTTTTTTCAATCCTTTAATTACAATATTCCCAGTTCCTGATTTATTACAGGGATAACTAAATGCTTTTCGGACTTTTTTCGGGTCATTAATCGTTTTATAGAATTGATCAAGAAACTTAAGGGTTTGCTTTTTGTATCTATTACTTAATAAAGGGTTGTCTTCGTAAAGCTTATAAAAATTACCTTTAAGTTTGTTAAAGCTTTCAATCGTCGATGTGAATTGATTCATTTTCGGATTACAATACCCCCTGTATCTTCGTTGTTTTGTTGAACTTAATTGAAGTTCTGGTGCTGGATATGCATATGGAGCTCCAACAATCCCGGCATGATCAAAATCATAAGGTATTGCCGTGGTTAGGCTTTTTGAATCATTTACGATCAGTTTAATATTTTGTTGATATTGTACTGACCAATCGGTATTACCAATCATATATTGGAAAACAGCCATTTTCAAAAAATGTTCTTTTTGAACCCTCTCAGGTCGTTGGCCAATTTTCTTCATAATTTTTGATTGATTTCGTTTGGCCATCTTCTTTTCATCTTCAATCAGAAATCCGTATAATGGTTCTGAACTTTTGTTATTTACAGTGTCTTGAAAGTTGATTTTCACAAGTCTTGCTTTAAAACTCATTGGCGTAATGAGATTATTCAATTTGTAAACTAAGTATTCACGAACAACGTATTTTTCACCTCCACAAGGTGTAACCAATTTTATTTTGTCCTGCCCTTTAAAAATAGATTTTTTTAGGATAGACGATTTTTTGAAATTCAGTAATAGTGGAGGGTATTTACAGTTGGATTTCATTTTTCGAAAGTTCCCTCTACTTTTAATTTTAATCGGAATGTTAATAGTATTTTGATCAGTATTGTATTGTAAATTAACCATGTGGTATTTAGGATCATTTCCACGATCTTTGAAAACGGTCTTCAAGTCGCCTCGTAAATTCAACGTTAATATCTCATTATTATCATCAAATAAACTTGATGACTGGCCAAGCGAAGAGGTCAATGTAAAGAAACATAGCAAGAAAAGAAGAGCATAATTTGTTTTTCTAGTAGGATAAAACAGGTATTTGCTAGATTTTTTTTTAGTCATCATTTTTTGACGAATTTTTCTAAAGAATTTCATCATTGGTTAGAATTTGGTGTATCTAAAGGTAAGATAATAAATTAACTAGTAGTATTTACTCCACATATCTTTTTTCAAAAAAGAAAATAAGTACTAGATATTAAAAAGCAATTTTAAAAGTAAGAATTGATTTTCTATATATTGTTAAAGTTGCTAAAAGAAATTGAAGGTATTTAATAATTATAAGCTTCACATTTTTTTGGCACTTCTCCAGTAATTGTTTTTACAAAAACACATGCGGATAAAAATGATCCAATTGCGTTTGGATGACTACCATCTGGATCAAATAAATTTAAGGTACGTTGCCTTTTTTTAGCCTTTTTCCAAGCTTCACCAACCAAAACAGCAACACCATTATTCTCTTTTGCAGCTTTTTTGTATGCTTTAGTAATAATTTTTTGTATCCCAGGTGTGTTTTTTCTAGCCCAAGTGACAAAGAAATAGGGCTTTGCGTTATGTTTTTTGATGTATTCACTTAGTTTTTTAGCATACTCGAAAAATTCTTTTTTACTAGTAATAGTTCCCATACTTTGTTCTTGTAAAACTACAATATCAAAGTTTCCGTTTTTAATCAGTTCTTTGGTTTTTAAACCACGCTCTTGATTGAAATGGTACTTTAATCGTAAACCACCAGCAGTACTCATTACAGTTTCTATATAAGTTGAGGTGCTTTTAGAGAGCACTGAGACAATTTTAGGCATTTCTGAATAATACGTATAACTATTACCTACAAAGAGTACACGTAATGTGTCTTTTTGAGCAAAAGTTTTTACACTATTTGTTATAAATATTGTCAGAAGAAAAAGTTTAAAAAGATGTTTCATTCTTTGTGATTTAAAACTGCATTCCGATTTTAAAATTCAATACTCTACCAGTCATATAATTCGGAATTCCGTACATGGTTTTAGAGTACACGTCGCGCACCCAAGTATTGGTAATGGAGTTGTTAATGTCAAATAAGTTGAACAATTCCAATCCGGCAGTTAATTCTTTAAAATAGCGAAGCCAACTAGAGGTTGCTTTTTTGTTTTTATCAACAAATACATAGGAAACACCTAAATCGGCTCTTTTATATGCGTCTAATCTACTTTGAAATTTGTAGACATCGGCATAACTTGGAGAACCACCAGGAACACCAGAGTTGTACACCAAGTTTAAATAGGCTTTTAAATCAGGTAAATTGGGCACATAATCTTGAAATAAAACACCTAACTTAAAACGTTGATCTGTTGGTCTGTCAATAAAACCTTTTCCGTCAATATTTTCTTGTGTCTTTAGCAAGCCCAAACTAATCCAGCTTTCGTTCCCAGGCACAAACTCTCCATTTAACCGAATATCAATTCCAGTTGCATAGGCGGTGGCGTTATTTTTTGCTTGGTAGCGAATTCGAACGTTGTCTACCGTATACGGATTTACGTTGCTTAAATGCTTATAATATACCTCTGTGGTTAATTTAAACGGTCGTTCCCATAATGTAAAGCTATAATCATTTCCTAGTACTGCATGAATCGATTGTTGCGCTTTTACTTCTGGGTGAATTCCGCCTAGATTGTCTTTGAGCTCTTTGTAGAATGGTGGTTGATAATACAATCCGCCAGAAATACGAAATAACATGTCTTTTTCCCAATCAGGTTTGATGGCAAATTGTATTCTCGGACTAAAGATAAAATGACTTTCTTTTGCAAGTCCGTTTGCTTTTACAGACCAACTCTGAAAACGCATTCCGGCATTATACCAAATCTGATGTTCATTCCAAAAATCTTTTCTACTGTATTGTACAAAGCCAGAGATTCGATTGATAGTTACATTGTTAGTTGCT
>JALQYN010000071.1 GCA_023254055.1 Polaribacter sp. | reverse complement strand
TACATTAAATGAAGCAAAAGAAAAATAAACCATCACGAATCGCAATGATGATCTTCAATTGGTATTGTCATCCTGATTTTCGAGAAGAAATTGAAGGAGATTTGTTGGAGCGGTTTAACCTATACTCCTTAAAATATGGTTATACCAAAGCAAATAGACTTTTTATAAAAGAGGTTATCTCTTTATTTCGACCATCTATTGTTGGAAATATTTATCATTTAACAAATACAGGAACTATGGAAATTACAAACCAAAACAAAAGATTGATTACTATTTTGGCTACTGATGTAGCAATATTATTAATTCCGCTTATTGTGATGATTTTTACCAACGATGTAAGTTGGAAAATTTTTGATTTTCTCGTTGCAGGGGTTTTATTGATTGGAACAGCATTAACACTTGAATTTATTTTAAGAAAAATAAAAACATTACGATATAGAATTTTATTAGGGATTCTGTTATTCGTTTTACTTTTTCTAATTTGGGTAGAGCTTGCTGTTGGAGTTTTCGGAACACCGTTTGCAGGTAGTTAGAAAAATATGGCTAATAAATATAAAAGTATTTGTAATTTATGAATGCATACATCGACAACATGTAAAATCAATTTCGATGAAACATCTCCTTACAATTCTATTTATAAGTATTTCAACTACTTTTTTTGCACAACAACAATACAATACCACTAAAGGTTTTATTGCAGAAGGTTATGATGTTGTTGCTTATTTTAATAACAACCCAGAAAAAGGGAATAAAAAATTTCAAACCACTTTTGATGGTGTGAAATTTATGTTTTCTACCAAAGAAAATTTAGAAACATTTAAAAAAACGCCTAAAAAATACATGCCTCAATACGGTGGATATTGTGCCTACGCTATCGGGAAAAACGGAGAAAAAGTATCTATCAACCCTAAAACATTTGAAATAAGAGATGGTAAATTATACTTGTTTTACAATTCTTGGGGAACCAACACCTTAAAGCTTTGGACTAAGGAAGGTGCAGAAGAATTAAAAAAAGCTGCAGATAAAAATTGGGAGAAGTTAAAAAAGAATTAGCATTTGTAATTCCTGAGTAAGCAGGAATGACAGTTTTTACTCTAATTTACTCAACGTTTAATAAAAAATAACTTTTCTTTCCGCGTTGCAACAACACATATTTGTTTGCAATTAAGTCATCAGAAGTAATTGTATAATCTTCTTTTACTTTTTCTTTATTTACAGAAACGGCATTTTCTTTTAAGGCTCTACGAGCATCAGAATTTGATGCTAAAAAACTAGTTTTTGCCGCTAAAGCCCCAATCATATCCAATCCGTTATCAATGTCTTCTCTTAAAACAGAAGCCTGAGGTACGCCTTCAAAAACATCTAAAAATGTTTGTTCATTTAACGATTTAATATCGTCAGAAGTAGATTTTCCAAACAAAATATTTGAAGCTTTTATAGCATTTTCATACTCCTCTTTTCCGTGAACTAATACAGTCACTTCTTCTCCTAAACGTTTTTGCAAAACACGTACATGAGGTGTTTCTTTGTGTTCTTCAATCAAAGCATTAATAGTTTCTTTGTCTAAAAAAGTAAAGATTTTAATATATTTTTCTGCGTCTTCATCAGAAGTATTCAACCAATATTGGTAAAATTTATAAGCAGAGGTTCTTTTCGCATCTAACCAAACATTTCCACCTTCAGATTTTCCAAACTTAGAACCATCTGATTTTGTAATTAACGGACAGGTAATTGCATATCCTTTTCCGCCGCCAATTCTTCTTATTAATTCTGTTCCGGTTGTAATATTTCCCCATTGATCAGAACCACCCATTTGTAAAGTTGCTGAGTTTTCTCTGTATAAATGCAAGAAATCATATCCTTGAACCAATTGATAGGTAAATTCTGTAAAAGACATTCCTTCTTTAGACTCTGATCCAATTCTGTTTTTTACAGAATCTTTTGCCATCATATAATTTACGGTAATGTGTTTCCCTACATCTCTGATAAATTCTAGGAATGAAATTTCTTTCATCCAGTCGTAATTATTTACCAACAGTGCAGCGTTTTTGGCGTCAGATTCAAAATCTAAAAAATGACCTAATTGTGCTTTTACACATTCTTGATTATGACGTAATGTTTTTTCATCTAACAAGTTACGTTCAGAAGATTTACCTGAAGGATCACCAATCATTCCTGTTGCACCACCAACCAAAGCAATGGGTCTATGTCCGCATCTTTGATAATGTGCCAATAACATAATAGGAACCAAATTACCAATATGCAACGAGTTTGCTGTTGGATCAAAGCCAACGTAAGCGCTACGCATTTCTTCTAATAAGTGTTCTTCTGTTCCAGGCATGCTATCGTGTAACATTCCTCTCCATTGTAATTCTTCAATAAAATTTTTCATCGTCATAAATTAATCAGTCAGCAAAGATACTTTTATCCTTCAAAAAAAACTATTTTAGCAACTAGGATTTTAGATTTTAACAATGATTTTAGTAACAGGAGGTACGGGTTTAGTTGGTTCTCATTTATTATTTCAGTTAACTTTAGAAAATAAAAATATTAAAGCCATATATAGAACTGAAAAAAGTGTAGAAGGCGTAAAAAAAATATTTTCATATTTTACAGATAATGTAGAAAAGTTGTTTTCTAAAATTGATTGGGTTCAGGCAGATATTACAGAAATCCCTTCATTAACAAAGGTTTTTAAAGATATTACTGTTGTGTACCATGCAGCAGCACTGGTCTCTTTTGACGCGAAAGACTATCGAAAAATGCGCCAAATAAATATTGATGGAACTGCAAATGTTGTAAATCAATGCATTAGTAATTCTGTAAAAAAATTGTGCTATGTAAGTTCTATTGCTGCTATTGGAAATTCTATAGAAAAGAATGAAGTAACAGAGGAGAATGAGTGGAGTGTCGAGTCTAGTAGTAATGGCTATGCAATTACTAAATATGGTGCAGAAATGGAAGTTTGGCGTGGAAGTCAAGAAGGAATTGATGTTGTTATTGTAAATCCAGGAGTAATTTTAGGGGCTGGTTTTTGGACTCTAAATACCGGACAATTCTTTTCTAAAGTTGCTAAAGGTTTTTCTTTTTACTCAGAAGGAGTTACGGGATTTGTTGGTGTAAAAGATGTTGTGAAAGCCATGATTCAATTAACGGAGGGTTCTGTAAAGAACGAAAAATTTATTTTGGTTGCTCAAAACAACTCTTTTCGAGAAATTTTCACTTTAATTGCTAACGAATTTGGAAAAAAACCACCGAGCATTCGAATTTCAAAAGGGATATCAAATATACTAAGAAGAGTAGATGCGGTTGTTACTTTTATAACGAGAAAAAAAAGGTTAATTACAAAAGCATCAGTTAATTCTTTACACGGCAAAACAACATATTCTTCAGAAAAAATTAAACAGGCAATTGACTTTAACTTTGAGTCAACAGCTCAAGTAATTAAAGAGGTGTGTGCTATTTATAGCAAAGAAAATAAAATAGGATAGCTATTATTCAGATTTGTTTTTTATACTTTCTTCTAGTGCTGCTTTTTTAGCATTCAATTTTTCATTTACCGCTTTGTAAATTAACTCATACTCTTCAAGCTTAGACGTATAATAAAAGTTACTATTGCCAAAGCGGGTACTATCAATTTTATATTTATTATATACTAGAGGCATGTAATTTACTCTTCGTAGGTTTAAGGTGTTTTTTTCTGGAAATGCGCTTTTTGCAATAAATAAATCGGTAAGCAAAAGCACCATTGTATCCTTCGGAATTAAATCTTTAGGCTCTTTTAACATGGTATTACTTGTGCAAGAACTTATGATAACAACAAGTATAAATAACAACCCTTTTTTCATTTTACCTATTAAAGATTAAACGTTCTCCTTTTATTTCTTCATTAAAGTTTCCATTTTCATACATCAAGTTTCCATTTACAAAAGTATGTGTAATGGTTGATGAAAATGTCGTTCCTTCAAAAGGAGACCAACCACATTTGTATAAAAGTGTTTCTTTTGAAACGGTATTTGATAAAGCAGGATTTACCAACACTAAATCAGCATAAAAACCTTCTTTGATAAAACCACGTTTTTCAATTTTAAAAATTTTAGCAGGATTGTGACTCATTTTTTCTACTGCTTTTCCAATTGATAATGTGCCGTCTTTTACTTTTTCTAAAATAGCCGTTAAAGCGTGTTGTACTAAAGGTCCCCCACTAGGAGCTTTTGTGTACACATTTTTCTTTTCCTCTATGGTATGTGGCGCATGATCGGTAGCTATCACATCAATTCTATCGTCTAATAAGGCTTTCCACAAACCAGCTCTGTCGTTTGCAGTTTTAACTGCAGGATTCCATTTAATTAAGGTTCCTTTTTCATCGTAATCTTCATCAGAAAACCATAAATGATGAATGCAAACTTCTGCCGTAATTTGTTTTTCCTCTAACGGAATATCATTTCTAAATAAATGTGTTTCTTTCTCAGTTGATAAATGAAAAACATGCAACCTTGCACCCGTTTTTTTAGCCAATTCAATCGCTCTTGATGATGATAAATAACAGGCCTCTTCACTTCTGATAATTGGGTGAAATTTTAAAGGAATGTCATCACCATAAATTGCTTTATATTGTTCGGTGTTTTTTCTAATAGTTGCTTCATCTTCACAATGCACAGATATGAGCATTTTTGTGGATGAAAATATTTTCTCTAAAACGTCTTCATTGTCAACCAACATATTTCCTGTTGATGAACCTAAGAATAATTTTATTCCGGCTACATTTTTAGGATTTGTTTTTAATAACTCTTCTAAATTATCATTTGTACCACCAAACATAAATGAATAATTGGCATAGGAAGTTTTTGAAGCAATGTTGAATTTATCTTCTAATAATTCTTGCGTTGTAGCCTGCGGTACTGTGTTTGGCATTTCTATAAAAGAAGTAATTCCGCCAGCAATTGCAGCCTTGCTTTCTGTGGCAATCGTTGCTTTATGTGTAAGCCCTGGCTCACGAAAATGAACTTGATCGTCTATAAATCCAGGCAATAAAAAACAGCCTTTTGCATCGATCACCGTTGTGTTTTCTGAAGCAGAAATAGTTTCAGAAATTTCTTTGATGATATTGTTTTCGATTAGTAAATCACCATTAAAAACAACATTTTCATTTACTATTTGGGCATTTTTTATTAACGTTTTCTTCATTTTATTTCGGAATTCCTTTTAATTTTAATTTTATCACACCAAACAAAGCTTCATAAACAATAGATCCATTGATTTTAGATTCACCTAAAGTTCTATCAGTGAAAATCACCGAAACTTCTTGTATGTTAAAGTTATGCTTCCATGCTTTAAACTTCATTTCTATTTGAAATGCATAACCAACAAATCTAATTTTATCTAGTTTTATGGTTTCTAATACTTTTCTTTTATAACAAACAAAACCAGCAGTCGTATCGTAAACAGGAATTCGGGTTATAAATCGAACGTATTTTGAGGCAAAATAGGAAAGTAACACTCTATTCATTGGCCAATTTACCACATTAACCCCCTTAGAATATCTTGAACCTATAGAAACATCTGCCCCTTTTTTTGAACATGTATTATAGAGTTTAATTAAGTCTTTAGGATCATGAGAAAAATCGGCATCCATTTCTATGATATACTCGTATTTCTTATCAATAGCCCATTTAAATCCATCAATATATGCTGCACCAATCCCTTTCTTCTCTTTTCGGTTTTTAATGAATAATTTATTAGGAAACTCGTTGATTAGATCTGTTACGATTGCAGAAGTACCGTCAGGAGAACTATCATCAACCACTAAAATATTAAACTCTTTTTTTTGATGAAATACAGCTCTAATTATCGCTTCGATATTTTCTTTTTCGTTATATGTAGGAATGATTACTAAAGCGTCAGACATATTTTTACCTAATAAAAAACAAGAGCAACAAATATACGCTAATTTATCACTAATTTTGTGTTATATTTTTCATAAAACAATATAATGCAGGCTCTAGAACGTATAGAAATCTCTACTAATTGGTTGACCCTTGTTTATCTATTATGCCTTTTATTATTGGTTGTTTTAAAAACACTAAATCATCGGAAAATTTTTGAATATTCAAGAGCAATTTTTTTAAAAGGATTTATCGAAAAAAAAGTAGTAGAAAGAGTTTCATTTTTTAATGGTTTTAATATTGTTTTATTTGTTTTTTCTGTAGTTGTTTATGCACTTTTCTTTCTTTATTTAGCTGAATGGTTGCTGCCAGAAACAGAAAAAAATTTCGAGCTCTTTTTAAAAATTATTGCTTTTGTTTTTGGGTACTTTACAGTGTTTCTAGTTTTAGACTTTGTTTTATGCCATTTGTTTGAAATCAAAAATGAGTTAGCTTATTTTGTTGCTGCAAAATTGGGATATTCATACAATATTGCCTTGTTTCTCTTTCCTTTTTTGATATTTACAACCTATGCTTTTTTAAATAGTTACATATTGTTAAGCGTTTTTTTATTGTTATTTGCCTTAAGTTTTGTGATAACATTTATAAACAACAAAAACTTGATTATTAATAAGTTGTTTTATTTTATTTTGTACCTTTGCGCACTTGAAATAGCACCGTTATTAATTATTTATAAAATAACTGTTTAATAAAAAGGAGATATATGAAAGTGAAAACAATATTGGTGTCGCAACCAGCTCCAAAAACGGAAACGTCACCTTACTTCGATTTGTCTGAAAAACAGAAAGTAAAAATTGATTTTAGATCTTTTATACACGTAGAAGGAGTTCCCGTAAAAGAAGTTAGGGCTCAAAAAGTCGACTTAAATCAACACACTGCAATTATTTTAACAAGTAGAAACGCAGTAGATAATTTTTTCAGAGTAGCTGAAGAAATGCGTTTTAAAGTACCAGATTCGATGAAATATTTTTGTCAATCTGAAGCTGTTGCTTATTATTTGCAAAAGTATGTTGTGTATAGAAAACGTAAGATTTATGTAGGAAATAGAACTTTTCCGGAATTATGTAAATTGATTAAAAAACATAAAGACGAAAAATTCTTATTACCTGCTTCAGATAAATTAAAAGACTTAATTCCTGAAGAGTTAAATGCCTTAGGTGTTGATTGGAAACAAGCAGTTTTATACAAAACTGTAGTAAGCGACTTGTCTGACTTAGAAGATGTTTTTTATGATATTTTAGTGTTTTTTAGTCCATCTGGAATTGATTCTCTATTTGAAAATTTCCCAGATTTTAAGCAAAACAACACACGCATTGCTGCTTTTGGAAATACAACCATTAAAGCGGTAACAGATGCTGGACTAACATGTAACATCATGGCGCCTGCTCCAGAAACACCATCAATGACGATGGCACTAGAAAAGTATATTAAAGAAGTAAATAAGAAATAATAGTTTTAAACTTTATAAAGAATTAAAACCGAGCAGAATTGTTCGGTTTTTTTTATGCAAACAACGTAGCAAAAGCTTCTTCAACTTTTCCAACAAGAATCAATTGAATCTTTCTGTTTTTAGAGGCTATTTTATTATATTTTGAAGCTACAAATTTGGTGTACCCTAATTTTTCTGCCTCACTAATACGTTGATCTATTTTAGAAACAGGTCTAATTTCTCCTGCCAAACCAACCTCTGCAGCAAAACAAACATGCGGAGCAATAGCAATGTCTTCATTAGAAGATAAAATTGCTGCCACCACTGCTAAATCTATAGCCGGATCATCTACATGTATGCCCCCAGTAACATTTAAAAAAACATCTTTTGCGCCTAATTTAAATCCAGCCCTTTTCTCTAAAACAGCCAAAATCATGTGCAATCTTTTTAAATTGTAACCTGTTGTTGAACGTTGTGGAGTTCCATAAACAGCAGTAGAAACTAAAGCTTGAATTTCTATCATTAAAGGACGAATCCCCTCTAAAGTGGATGCAATTGCTGTTCCGCTTAAATCGGCATCTTTCTTAGAAATTAATATTTCAGACGGATTTGAAATTTCTCTCAATCCATCAGACAACATTTCATAAATTCCTAATTCTGCCGTAGAGCCAAATCTGTTTTTTTGTGCTCTTAAAATTCTATACGTATGATTTCTATCGCCTTCAAATTGTAAGACAACATCAACCATATGCTCTAAAATTTTTGGCCCTGCAATTTGCCCTTCTTTGTTGATGTGACCAATCAATAAAACGGGAGTTGCAGTTTCTTTGGCAAACTTGATCAATTCTGCCGTGGTTTCTCTAATTTGAGAAATGCTTCCTGGAGTAGCATCGATAGATTCTGTATGTAAAGTTTGAATAGAATCAATGATTAAAAACTCTGGCTGAACCTCTTCTATGTTTTTAAATATTTGCTGGGTGTTGGTTTCGGTTAAAATGAAACAGTTAGATGTTGATGCGTCTATTCTTTCTGCTCTCATTTTTATTTGAGACTGACTTTCTTCACCAGAAACATACAATACTTTTTGAGATATTGATAAGGCAACTTGCAATAGTAAAGTTGATTTACCAATGCCTGGTTCTCCACCCAAAAGCGTAACAGACCCTTTTACCAAACCACCACCTAAAACAGTATCTAACTCGTTGTTATGGGTTTTAATTCGCTCTTCTGGATTGAGTTGAATATCTTCTATTCTTAGTGGTTTTGCTTTCTGTTTTAAAGAGGTAGATTGTTTCCAATTTCTTTTTTCTTCTTTCTGAATGACTTCTTCAACAATGGTATTCCATTCGGAACAGGTAGCACATTGCCCGGTCCATTTTGGAGTTTGTGCTCCACAGTTTTGACAAAAAAAAGAGGTTTTAACTTTAGCCATTTAAAAAGAGTTTCAAAGTACCAAAGTTACAAGTTTCAAGGTTATTTATCTTCAAGAATGAAAATAAAATTACTTGTTTTTATTAAAGACAGGAAGCGCTAAAAAAGACAATCCACCAAAAATAACAATCATAGCTGTTTGGGAAGTCCACATAATCCAACCAAAAGCTGTTGCTGGTTCTTCTGGTACACCAAATAAAGCCAAAGCTCCAGTAACTGCAACAGGATATAAACCAACTCCGCCATTGGTTGCCGCGATACTAAATGCACCAGCAATAAAGCCAATTAAAACGCCACCAATTGGCACTTGTAATCCTTCAATAGCTGGTATTGTAGCCCAAAACATTGCCACATACATTCCCCAAATAAACACGGTATGAAAAATAAACGCCCATTTTTTTTTCATTTTAAAGATGCTTGTAACACCTTCAATAAGCCCAGAAACAAAAGCTTTTATTTTTAGCAGAAACCCTTTTTTTGCTTTTTTCACAAAGGAGGTGAACACATAAAAACCAACAATTAATAGCACAATTAAGAGTATAATTTTTGTTGGATCAAAGTTTTTGGTCAGTAAATTATAGATAAAATCAAATTGTACAAAAAGTGTAATTAAAATGATGATCATCATCATAATTAAATCAGCAATTCGTTCTGCCACAATAGTCCCAAAACCTTTTTCAAACGGAACATTTTCGTAATTTGCTAAGACTGCAGCTCTAGAAACTTCTCCAGCTCTTGGAATTGCTAAATTTACGAGATACCCAACTAAAACTGCTAAAATGCTGTTTCCTAGTTTTGGTTTGTATCCAATGGGTTCAAGAATAAATTTCCAACGATATGCTCTAGATAAATGACTAAGAATTCCAAAAAATAAACCCAATCCAATCCACCAATAATTGGCGTTTTTAAAATAAGTAACCAAAGTGGTAATAGAAATATTAGATAAAGAGTACCAGACTAAAAAACCTCCTAAAACAAGAGGTAAAATAATTTGTAGTGTTTTTTTTGTTGTTTTACTCAAACCTTAAGTAAGTGTATTTGTTTTTTCATTTGGAAAAACTAAAGAAGGTTTAAATTCTTTTGCCTCTTCAAAATCCATATATGCATACGCAATTAATATCAGCACGTCACCTACGGCAACTCTCCTTGCAGCAGCACCGTTTAGTGTAATCTCTCCACTCCCTCTTTTCCCAGGAATCACATATGTTTCTAAGCGCTCTCCGTTATTGTTGTTAACAATTTGCACTTTCTCTCCTTCAATAATATTGGCAGCTTCCATTAATTCTAAATCAATGGTAATACTTCCAATATAATTTAAATCTGCACCCGTTACTTTAACTCGGTGAATTTTAGATTTTACTACTTGCACTAACATGCCGCAAAAATAAAACTTTTAAATGTATTTGTATCTTAAAAAAGCTAAAAACGAAAGGATTTCTTTTTTTACAAAGAAAGATTGTCAATTAATCTAATTTGACCAACATTTACAGCAATAAAGGCTCTGTTTTTTTCATTAAAATTAATTTCTGAAACTTCTTTTAAAGTACTTTCTTCTGCAATTGTAAAGTATTCTAATTTTAGAGAAGAGGCATCGAATTCATTTTGCACAAAATCATAAATATCTTTAATTGATTTGGTCTTTGCGAATTCGATAGCTTTTTTTAATGTTTTGTAGATTAACGGAACTTCTAATCTTTGTTCATTAGAAAGGCGAATGTTTCTAGAGCTCATTGCCAATCCATCTTTTTCTCTATAAATAGGGCAACCAATAACCTTGGTTGGTAGTTCTTCTTTTTCTACTAATTTTTTAACAATTTGTAATTGCTGAAAATCTTTTTCTCCAAAGTAAGCGTTAGTTGGCTCAATTATTTCAAAAAGTGTTTGAACGATGGTTGCCACACCATCAAAATGACCTTTTCTAAATTTTCCTTCCATTTGGTTTTCGATACCATCAAAAGAATATATTTTAGAAACAACTGTTTTGGCATAGATTTCTTCAACCGATGGAATAAAAACAATATCACAGCCACTATTTTCAAGCAATTCCAGGTCTTTTTTTAGCGTTTTAGGATATTTTTTTAAGTCATCAACATTGTTAAATTGAGTAGGATTTACAAAAATACTGACAACCGTAATATCGTTATTTTCTATTGATTTTAACACCAAAGATTGATGCCCTTTATGCAAAGCACCCATTGTTGGAACAAAACCAACTTGCTTGTTTTTTCCTTTAAGTAAAGATAAACAATGAATTAAAGCGCTCTTTTTTTCGAAAACTTGCATAAATAGTACTTGTAAAATGTGTGCAAACTTAGCATTTTAACATGAAATTAGCATAAAAAAGTGTATTTTTGCACTTCTTATATTATAAAGGGATAGATTTAATGAAAGATAAGAGAATATTATACGTTTCGTCTGAAGTAGTACCATATTTACCAGAAACAGAAATGGCATCAACAGCATTTAATGCTGCAAGAAATGCTCATTCTAATGGTGTTCAGACGCGAATTTTTATGCCAAGGTTTGGCGTAATCAATGAAAGAAGACATCAGTTACACGAAGTAATTAGGTTATCAGGAATGAATTTAATAATTAACGATATGGATATGCCATTAATTATTAAAGTTGCATCCATTCCAAAAGAGAGAATGCAGGTGTATTTTATTGATAATGAAGAGTATTTTAAGCGTAAAGCAATTTTTACTGATGAAGACGATAAATTGTTTGAAGATAATGATGAAAGAGCTATCTTTTTTGCAAAAGGTGTTATAGAAACCGTAAAGAAATTAAATTGGGCGCCAGATATTATTCATATTCATGGGTGGATGGCTTCTTTGTTGCCTTTATATTTGAAAGAGTTTTATAAAGAAGAACCTTTATTTACAGAAAGTAAAATAGTAACTTCTATTTACAATAATGATTTTGAAGGAACGTTAAACTCATCATTGGCGGATAAAGTGAAATTTGATAAAATTGATGCAGATAAAACCACTATTCTAAAATCACCAAACCATACAAATATCCTTAAAAGTGCAATAGAAAATTCTGATGCAGTTATTAAAGGAAGCGAAAGTATTTCTGAGGAGTTAAATAGTTTTATTGAAGAAAATAATAAACCTGTTTTAGACTATCAAACAGAAGAAAACCTAACCGAAGCTTATTTAAATTTTTATGCTAACGAAGTTTTAGCAAAGTAACCAGTTATTTCAAAGGAAAAATGATTAAAAAGAGTGCATATATTAGCGTGTTTATATTGTTTATAACAATGGTAGTTTCTTGCGAAAAAGATTTTCAAGACATTGCAACTTCAGTAGTAAGTAACACGAAGTTTGAAACAAAAGATACTATTATTGATATTGTAATTACAAACAAACAGGTTACAAGTGTTAGAGCAGATGGGTTAACTATTGGAGGGACACTAGATCAATATCTTTTAGGAGTATACAACAATCCAAATTACGAAAAAATTCAAGCCTCTATTGTTTCTCAATTAGGATTAGACACAGGTATTACTTTTAAAGATAATGCAGAGAGAGTTTATGGGAATGACACAACTGTTGTTACAACAATTGATACTGTATTTTTAAAGTTACCTTATCAAGCAACTTTAAAAACAGGAACAACATCAGATTATACCTTAGATTCAATTATTGGAGATCAAACAAAACCATTTACACTTAATGTATACAGATCTGATACGTATATGAGTAGATTAGACCCTGTAGTTCCCTCAAAGGCAAGTAATTTTCAATCAGACAAAACATATCAAATTCTTCCAGGAGAATTAAATACTCAAGTAAATTACCCTTTTACACCCATAGCTACAGATACTTTAATGATATTTAAAAGAAGATTGAGCAATGGTACAGTATATAAAACGGACACACTTAAATTATCAAACAACAATCCTTTTGCAAGAATTACCTTAGATGAAGCTAAAATAAAACAGATTTTTGTAGATCAATTTGATAGTCCAAATTTTACAAGTCAAGATGCTCTAGATGAATATTTTAAAGGACTTTATATTCAGGCGACAGGAAATGAAGGCTCATTAATATCTTTTAAAATTAATACGTTAGATCTTAGTTTAAGACCATCAATTGAGATTAGATATACCAAAACTGTTTTAATAGGAGGAACAACTGTGTTAGATACAATAGAGAAAACAAATTCGTTTGCACTTTCAAACTTTAGCACAAGTGTTTATAAGATGGATGAAAAAGTATATCCAGACAACGGAAACATTGTTTTACAAGGCACAGCTGGAAATAGAGCTCAAGTACAGTTGTTTGATGCAAATCAATTAGCCGCGTTAAGAAGTAAAAATTTACTAATTAATGACGCTTCGTTAACTTTTTATGTGAATCAAAATATTGTTGGAACCGACACCATTGTTACTCCTTATAAGTTATTTTTATTTAAAGATGGAAACCCTAAATCTCAAATAAAAGATGTGCTTTCTGAAGGAGCAGATTCATTTGGTGGTGGTTTAGTAAAAACTGATAATAAGCCAGATTACTATACCTTTAAAATTACAGATTATATTTCTGATTTATTAAATGGGACTACAAATTACAACCCAATTTTAGGGCTTAAGGTTTTAAACTCGACTGATTTTCCAACAACAGGAACAGATAGTTTGGTTACAGACTTTAGCTGGAACCCGAAAGTTGTGACCTTATTAAACCACTCAAGTTCTAATGGAGCAAGAAAAGCTCGATTAAAAATATCATATTCAAAGAAAAAATAGTGTTATGTGCGGAATTACGGGTTACATAGGTAATAGAGATGCCTATCCAATTGTTATAAACGGATTACAAAGATTAGAGTATAGAGGTTACGACAGTGCAGGTATAATGATGTTTGATGGAGAAAACATTCATGTTTCTAAAACGAAAGGAAAAGTTTCAGATCTAAAAGATATTGTAAGCACAAACCCAAAAAGTAAAAAAGGGAATATAGGAATTGGTCATACAAGATGGGCAACACATGGTGTTCCGAATGATATTAATTCTCACCCACATACTTCAATGTCTGGAGAACTTGTAATTGTTCATAACGGAATTATTGAAAACTACGACACCATAAAGAAAGAACTTATCAAAAGAGGATACGTTTTTAAGAGCGATACAGATACAGAAGTTTTAGTCAACTTAATTGAAGAAGTAAAAAAGAAAGAAGGATGTAAGTTAGGTAAAGCTGTTCAATTAGCATTAACCCAAGTAATTGGTGCTTATGCTATAGCAGTCTTTGACAAAACAAAACCAAATGAAATTGTTGTTGCTCGTTTAGGAAGTCCAATTGCAATCGGAGTTGGAGAAAACAACAAAGAGTTTTTTGTTGCTTCAGACGCCTCTCCGTTTCTAGAATATACAAAAGATGTTATTTATTTAGATGATGAAGAACTAGCAATTATAAAACTGCATAAAGGAATTCGAGTTCGTAAAATCTATGATGATTCTTTAGTGGTTGCAAAAATTCATGAACTTCAAATGAATTTAGAGCAAATAGAAAAAGGTGGTTACGACCATTTTATGTTGAAAGAAATTTATGAGCAGCCTAAAGCTATTTTAGACACCTATAGAGGAAGAATGTTGTCAAATGAAGGCATTATAAGAATGTCTGGAGTTGACGACAATATCGAAAGATTTTTAAATGCCAATAGAATTATTATTGTTGCCTGTGGAACATCTTGGCATGCTGGGTTAGTCGCAGAATATTTATTTGAAGATCTTGCAAGAATACCAGTTGAGGTAGAGTATGCTTCAGAATTTAGATATAGAAACCCTATCATTACAGAAAAAGATATCGTTATAGCAATTTCTCAATCTGGAGAGACAGCAGATACATTAGCGGCAATTAAATTAGCAAAATCTAAGGGAGCATTTGTTTTTGGAGTTTGTAATGTGGTTGGGTCTTCAATTGCTAGAGAAAGTGATGCAGGTGCCTATACACATGCAGGTCCAGAAATTGGAGTTGCTTCAACAAAAGCTTTTACAACGCAGATCACACTTTTAACATTAATTGCTTTAAAATTAGGAAAAGAAAAAGGAACAATTTCTAAATCAGTATTTCATTCATACTTACACCAATTACAGTTAATTCCTAGTAAATTAGAAGAACTATTGAAAAAGAATGACGAGGTAAAACATATTGCTTCTGTTTATAAAGATGCAACTAATTGTTTGTATTTAGGAAGAGGATATAATTTTCCTGTTGCATTAGAAGGAGCTTTAAAGCTGAAAGAAATTTCATATATCCATGCAGAAGGCTATCCAGCAGCAGAAATGAAACATGGTCCAATTGCTTTAATAGATGAAAATATGCCAATTTTTGTAATTGCTACTAATAAAGGACATTATGAAAAAGTGGTAAGTAATATTCAAGAAATTAAATCGAGAGCCGGTAAAATTATTGCTGTTGTTACAGAAGGTGATGTAACTGTAAAAGAAATTGCAGATCACGTAATTGAAATTCCAGACACAGAAGAAGCATTAACACCTTTGTTAACCACTATACCTTTACAATTATTGTCGTATCATATTGCTGTAATGTTAGGGAAAAATGTTGATCAGCCAAGAAATTTAGCAAAATCTGTTAC
>JALQYN010000034.1 GCA_023254055.1 Polaribacter sp. | reverse complement strand
AAGTATAGCAATGTTCTTTAAAAGATTACAATACGAAACGCGAAAATAGCTCAGTTGGTAGAGCGCGACCTTGCCAAGGTCGAGGTCGCGGGTTCGAACCCCGTTTTTCGCTCTAGACTACCTAAAAATATTTGCTCGAGTGGTGGAATTGGTAGACACGCTGGACTTAAAATCCAGTGGGCAGTAATGCCCGTATGGGTTCAAGTCCCATCTTGAGTACAATAGTCTTAACATTAATTTGTTAAGGCTTTTTTTATGGAATAAAGTTTTATAGTTTTTGAAAATAAAAAACCCACTCTAAATTAGAGTGGGAAAATTGCTATGAAAAAGAAAGTGGCTTTTACACCACATAACAAATATACAAGTTTTATTTAAAGACTCATATATTTTTTAAAAAAAATAACACAATTTAAAAATCAAAGTACCAATTAAACAAATCTGCTTTTATACCAACAGAAAACCAAAGGGTGTTTGAAGATTGAAAATTAACTTTTTCTGTTTCTGGAGAGAATTTTCTGTAAGTCAATCCTGCAAAAAGATTTAAATTATTTGCTGGGTTAATTAAATACCTTCCTTGAAAATCTGCAATAAATATTGTTGCTTTATTTCCTTGTGCCACTTCGTTATTGTAATTCCCTTTTCTTATATCATAAGATTTATAAATATCTCCACCATTACTTATCAATGGATCTTCATCAAATCCTTTTTGCCCTAAAACCAATTTTGCACTAGCAGTCCATCTATCAAACTTATAATTAGCAATACCTATTGCTTCCCAAAAATTTGCTCCCCACGCATGGCTTAATGATTGACTGTAATTACCATAATTTAACATTGGATCCCTGTGTGCAAAAGTGTAAGGCCTAACAGTATTTAGCTCTGCTTGTAAATACAAATCTTTTACTTTAAATGCATCAAAATATTTTGCTCCTAGTTGAAATCCAAATTTGTTTCCCCAATAACCCAAGTCAGTAATTTTTCCAAAAGAAAATTCATCTACAACTAATTGTGAATATAAAATAAGGTTTTCTTTTAATTTATATTTTGCTGTTAATCCTAGCATGGCATTTCCTGCATCTTCTCCTCTACCAAACTCAACAGATCTATAAAATATTAACGGATTCATAAATCCAATATCAAAACCTTGATCACCTTTAGAGACTGCAGTTTCAAAAAGACCTATGTTTAACTTTTCTGTTACATTAATACTTAAATAGTGTATGGCAATATATTTTCTTGGGTGTTCATTGTTTACCACTACTGGATGCCTAACATCTGTACCCCACAACCAAATGTTTGTATAATTTAGTTTCCAAAAATTTACACTCATTTTTAAATATGGCATTGGAGAAGAAACATCAGAAAGCAACAAAGACCTATAGCCGTCTCCAATAAAATTCTTCCCATTTCCAAATTGGAATTGTAAAAATTTACTAGGTGTGTATGCTAAATAACCTTCTGCTACAGGATAATCGAAAGCATTCGTTTTAAACCCTTTTGCCTTACCTCTTCCAGGAACTAACCCTTCCGAAAACGCTGGTTTAAAGGTGTCTGAACGGTTTGAAATAAAGTCATTTATATATCCTGCAAATCGTCCCTGACTTTCATAAATTGTAGCTGAAAAAGAAAAGTCATTTCCTAATCCTCCATTTATCGTTAAATTTCTAGAATTATTAAATGTATAAGAAACATCAGAATTGTCTTTTCCTAATTGTACGTCAAGTAAAAAATCTAGATTAAACCAGTACCCATCACCTTTTACTTCGAGTAGATGCTCATTCCAAATTTTTCTTTGAAGCCAAGAAGTTTTATTTGGCTTTAAAAACTGACTTTTTTCTTTATCTAAATCATATAGTTTATTTACACTGCTATAAACATATGGTTTAACCGCAGTATGAGTGTTTGCGTTTTTATTTAAAGCATATTCATAGTTTATATAACGCTGATGATTAAAAGGTATATTTAATTGACTTTGATGTTCTACAAAAATTGATTTCTTAAGTTCTTTTTTAAGAACAACAGGTGGGTTTTCTTCTTTTTCTATTTCAACAATTTCTTCAGGATCATTGTTGTTATTTAGCGGAAAATTTATTGGCAAAGCAAAACGCATTTCAACATTATTGTTGTTAAATTTTGCTGGTGTAATTTTAGGAAATGTATTAAAAACTCTATTTACTTCTATCTTTAATTCTTTGTATGGAGAGTTTATGTAAAGGAGTTTAAATTCTCCAGTATTTGTTACTAAAAAAACAGCATTGATATTTCCTTTATATTTTTCGCTTTCTATTATTGAAGGAACTTTAAACTCTTTAAAAAAAAGTTCTTTGGTTGTTTCATAAAAGCACTGTTCGATATTTTTTACCTCAATATTTTGACATTTATTGAACTCAGGATATTTTTCTGATTGTGAAAAAATCAAAAATGGAGTCAATAAAGCAAAAAGCAAAATTCTGTTCTTCATTTGATATAAATTAGAATTTAGAAACTCTGTTATCTTTTAAATAGTATTTTTCTTTACTTTCTGGGCACTCTGCAATTCCTTGTTCATCAAAATTTAATCGATGTCCAAATTCACTAATCCAACCAATTTGTTTCGAAGGATTTCCAACAACCAAGGCGTATGGAAAAACTTCTTTAACAACAACCGCTCCAGCACCAATAAAAGAAAATTCGCCTATATCATTACCACAAACTATAGTAGCATTAGCTCCGATACTTGCTCCTTTTTTAACAACTGTTTTTAAATATTGATTTTTTCTATTGACAGCACTTCTCGGATTTATCACATTTGTAAAAACCATTGAAGGCCCTAAAAAAACATCATCCTCGCAAATCACTCCGGTGTATATAGAAACGTTGTTCTGAACTTTAACATTATTACCTAAAATCACCTCTGGCGATACCACTACATTTTGACCAATATTACAATTATTTCCAATTGTACAGTTCGGCATAATATGGCTAAAGTGCCAAATAGTTGTCCCTTCTCCAATTACGCAACCGTTATCAATAACTGCTGTTTCGTGTGCTTTAAATTTACTCATTTAATATTTTAAATCAATCTTAGTTTCTTCAATTATTTCTTTAGCAGACGAAGTGCCAATTCTTTCAACCCCTAAAGTAATCATTTTTAAAACATCATTCTTTGTTTTTACACCTCCCGCAGCTTTAACTTTTAAAGGTCGTGCATTGTCAGACATAATTTTAATCGCTTCAAAAGTGGCTCCATTAGGTTTATCATCTTTTGTTTTATAAAACCCTGTAGATGACTTTACAAATACATTTTTTGCATTATCAATTCCAAAATTTTCAATGACAAGGTTTTTTATTAAGCTAGAAATTGAAGCAATTTGTTCATTAGACAAAGCCGCAACTTCAATAATCCATTTTACAATTTTATTGTTTTTTAAACCAATAGCTGTTCCTTTAATAATTTCCTCTACTACTAAATTAGTGTTTCCTTTTTTAAAAGCCTTGTAATTGATAACAAAATCTAAGTCATCCACTCCTAAGTCAATTGCATCCTGAGCTTCTTTTAGCTTTTCTGCTAAAGAATAGGTTCCTTCATGAAAACCGATAACGGTACCAACCTGGACAGTTGAATTAGCCTTGTTAATCATTTCTTTAGCCAAAGAAATATAATTAGCTCTAATCATTACCAATTTAAAATTAAATTCAATTGCATCTTCAACCAATTTAATAACATTAGCTCTAGTTTCTTCTTCAGAAATATTAGCCTGACTTGGTTTTTTTAAATAGGTAGTGTCTAAATATTGTGCAAGTTCCATTTGGAATAAAAATATATAACAAAAATACTAAATATAAAGCCCATAAAAAAGAGCAACCTTCTGGTTGCTCTTATAATTTTTTCGTTTTCAAATAATTATTATTCAACTTTAAAAGAAACTGGCAATGTGAATTTAACATTCACAGGTACTTTACGCTGCATTCCTGGAGTAAATTGAGGCATGTTTTTAACAATTCTATTTACTTCTTTTTCTAATTTAGGATGAGGTGCTTTTATTATAATGTCTTTCACATTGCCTTTTTTACTAATAACAAATTGAGCAAATATTTTATAGGTTCCTGTTCTTAACCCTAAATCTTGTGCTAAATCAACATTAAACCTTTTAATGACAAATTTCTGAATTGATTTGACAAAACATTTTTTATTATCTTCTTTTGATAATCCTTCGCAACCTTTATAAATTGGAGCGTCTTCTATAATTATAAAATCTACATCATCAACAATAACAGGAGTTTCTGGTATATAGTCGTTCAATGCAGCACTAATTGATTCTTCAATTTTATCAATAGGTTGGCTATCAATTACGATTTCTTTTATTAGTAGATCATCATCTTTTTTAGCTTCTATTAAGTCCAAAAAGACAGGTTTTGGTTTTACAGGTTTCTGTATTTTCTTTTCTTCTTTTTTAAAATTTAAAAGATTCGTTTCTAAAACATACACATATTCATCTGTATATTCTGGGAGATAAATTGCAGTCTCTTTTTGAATAGATTCGAATTCAATAATTTGATATACAACAAACAAAACAAACACTAGGGATAGTTGCATAAAAATATTTGAGTACTTTTCTAATTGTTTTCTTGGGTGCTTTTTTTCATTTTTCATAATTAAATAGTTTTAAGTTATGATGATGAATTCAAAAAAGATGCCAATAAAAAAGAGCAACCCATTGGATTGCTCTTTTTATTACTTTTTTTATTAAATGTTATTCAACACTAAATACAATTGGCAACGTATATTTCATTCCTACTGGAACTCCTCTTTGTTTACCTGGAGTCATTTTAGGTAATGTTTTTGTTACTCTAATTGCCTCGTCTTTTAGTTTTGGATGTGGTGCTCTTGCATTAATTTCGGTAATGTTTCCTTTTGGATCAATTCTAAAAACTACCCAAATTTTCTTTTTACCTGGAGACAATCCTAATTCACCAGCTAAATCGCCGTTAAATTTTCTTGTTACGTGTTTTTTAATTTTATCGTTAAGACAATCACTTTTTTGTTGTCTAGTTCCGGTACATCCTGGAAAAACAGGAACTTCTTCAATAATTGCAAAAGGAACATCTTCTACAACTTCCTCTACTTCTTCTACCTCAACGATCTCTTCAACTTCTACAGCTTCAGTTTCATCAGTCTCAGTAGTTTCGATTACAGTTTCTTCAACTTCTTTTTCGTCTTCTACAATTTCGATTTTTTCTGGGGCTGGTGGTGGCGGTGCTTTTGGTTTGATCTCCTCTATACGCTCAGTAATAGGAATGTCTTCTTCCATTAAGTCTTGCATATTAGCATCACCAAATGCATCAATTGCTCTATCATAGGTTTTGTTTTCCAT
This sequence comes from Polaribacter sp., assembly GCA_023254055.1. Classification (GTDB taxonomy): domain Bacteria; phylum Bacteroidota; class Bacteroidia; order Flavobacteriales; family Flavobacteriaceae; genus Polaribacter. The sequence goes on along the minus strand of JALQYN010000034.1, from coordinate 8,826 downwards.
TGCTACATATGTAACAAAAAGTGCTAAAACCAAACCAAGCTGAATAAACAACTTTGAGTAGTTCTCTAAGTTTGATTTTGGATTTTTCTTAATTTCCATCCTAATGTTTTTTTAATAGTTCGCTAATTTAATTAATTTCTTATGACTTATGCAAGTATTAAAGCTAAATAGCATCAATTTTTTTATAAATTGAATTAAAAATTAACAATGCCATAAATACTCCAACCGAATTTGCTACAACATCAAGAAAACTTGCTGTCCTATAAGTTGTAAGAGTTGTCTGTAAAACTTCAATAATTATGCCATAAAAAACACAACCAAATGCTATTGCATATTTTATCTTATTTTTTTGCCTAGAGATTGGATAACTAAGCAACCAAGTAAGTGCTAAAACAAAATATGCAATGGCATGAAATATTTTATCTTGTGAAGATAATATAATTGGTGATTCTGGTACTTTTGTTAAACTCAAAAACCCAATTAAAACTGCAATACTTATTGCAATAAAAATAATTTTATCCTTTAATAAGATCTTGATAAGCTTGCGCATCTAGTAAATCATCTATTTGAGAAGCGTCTTCTATGGTTACTTTAATCATCCAGCCGTTTCCGTAAGGATCTTTATTTACTAATTCTGGTTCATCTTCTAACGCTTCGTTAAATTCAATAACTTCTCCAGTTAATGGCATAAATAAATCTGAAACTGTTTTAACAGCTTCTACAGATCCAAAAACGTCGTCTTTTTCTACCGTATCATCAAGAGTGTCTACATCAACATATACGATATCACCAAGTTCGCTTTGTGCAAAATCTGTAATACCAATTGTAGCTGTATCGCCATCTACTTTAATCCATTCGTGGTCTTTTGTGTACTTTAATTCTGATGGAATGTTCATTGTAATAATTTTTTATAGTTGATTAATTTTTAGTTGCCTAAGTTATAAATTAAATTGAAACCAGCATTAATAGATTGTCTAGGAAATGTGGTTGAAATTGCATATTTAGACATGAGGTGATTATAATAAAATGATGTTGTTATGTTACTATTTAATTTATAGTCTGCTGCAAATTTAATAGATAAAAGTTTTTGACCACCACTTATTTGATTATTTTCTATATCTACAGATCTAATTACTGTTAAATTATCTCTTAATGAGATGTCTGCTCTCATATTAATATCTCCTTTAAGCCTTTGTTGTTTGCCTGCAAAACGAGTTTTAAATGCAATATTTTTTAACCTATAACCAACACCAAATATGTATTCTGTTCCTTTAATATCTGTTAGTGTACTATTGTCAAAGTTTAAAGTTAGAGTTCTGTCTTTTCTAATTTCACCTTTAAATGAAAATGAGTTTTTCATTTTCATGTCTATCTTAATTAGTGGAGAAAATTCATCTATTAAGCTGGCGGATGCTATTAATAGTTTTGGTTGATAATTGCCTGTTGCATTTACTTTGGTTAAATCTGTTTGATCGTACTGTAAATTGTTTGTGTAATTAGAAATTGTATACGACGATTTATATCCATTTGTAATTGTAAAACTTGAAAAATTATCTTTGAACCAATCTAATTTCATTAATCCATTGTAACGCAATGTCCAATTCGGAATTGGAATGTTTTTAAACAACCCTAATCCAACCGAATTTGCATTGTCACCAGAATATGCAGCAATAAAAGCTGGCAACAGCACTTGTTGCCCGGCTTCTTTAAAAGCTGCATTTGTAGTATTTGGCAATCCTGTTTCTGAAGATAGCCTTTGAGATAAAACCGTTCTATTGGCTAAAAACGAATTGAATAATTGATCTGAATCCTTAAAAACTGTAGACAGCATAGAAAAACTTGTGCTAAAATTACCTGTTTCTGTAATTGGTGCTGATGTATTTAAAACTCCTCCTTCCACATCTAATTGCTGTGAAATATTATTTGTTTCTATTTTATTTCCAGTTAATTCAATGTTTAAATCTTTAAAAGGTGTCAAAGAAACTGTATAATCTAATTTGTTAAAATGTGTTCTACTATAGGTTTTATTATAATATTCTGACCCAACGGCTCTATCTACCAACCATCCTTTTTCAAATGCTTTGTTTCTAATATCTATCTGGCTACCAAAAACAAAACCTAGTGTTGGCGCAAAACCACCATTTATTTGGTCTCTTCCCAAAAACCCTGAGCTCCCTATATAACCTGGCAACATTGTTCCGTTATTCGATGCATAACTTATTTTTGCTGTTTTAATCGCTGTTACCAAATCATAAACACCCAATAGTATTTTGTCTTTTACGTTTGCTTTTTGGGGTTTAATGTTTGTTGTAGTTGGTAATTGTGGTGCTTGAAATTGATTTGAGCTTGTTTTAGGTGCTGTTGTATTTTTAACAAACAGTTTTTTTAACCCTGTATCTGTATATAATTTAGAAAAACTAAAAGTTGTGTTTAAGTTATGAGTGTTTGAGTTTTGCAATAAATTACCAATTTTATCTACATAACTTTTAGATGCTGCTTTCCAATCAAAATTGGCTGTATATCCATAATCTGCTGTAACAAAACTTAAATATGGTAACTTATTAATTGGCAATTTATAGTTTGCTGTTAATTTTTGATTGTAATGGTCTGGTCTTCCCATAGTAAAGAATTGATCAAAAATTTCTATCTCTTCACCATTTCCAAAATTATCGTACAAATAACTGTTGTTCGCATTAAAGTTTACACTCAACGACTTGGTAATATCAAATCCAATGGTGTAATCCCAATCAAACATAAATCTACGCTGGGTTAATGTTGGCTGTGGACTTAACCCTGTTATTAAATTTCTAGACCTTTGTTGTATATAATTTCTAGTAATTCTAGAATTTAATCCGATAGATTTTGGCAATAAATTAATGTTTAAATCTTTAATTATTTGCCAATGGTTACTTTCTCCAAAAAATTTAGAATTTTTAAAGGGTTCAATAAATTTTGGCTGAAATGTAAAATTATAACTCGCTCCCGCCCTTAAGTTCTGATTTAAATACTTTTCGATATTATAGTCTTTGTGAAACTCTTCAGAAAAAGCATATGAAACAGAAAAATTCTCAATATCATATGGTTTCGGTTTCTTTGTAGATTCTGGATTTCTATTTTTCTTGACATTATTAAAACTAATGCTTTTTCTTAATGTATAATCTTGAGAGTTAATAGAATTCGGATTTACTTTTTTAGCGTCGGCAAATTTTACATCTTGGTATTGTGGGTCGTATTTAGGGTCTCTAAACTCTTCGCCTATACTGTAGCTCATTGGTAATTGAACGCTCCATGTTTTAGGCATCATTTTTCCTAAATTAATATTTGTAGAAACATCATATTGTCTAGTTTCTTCAATACTTCTTTGATTAACTCTATCTTCTACATTTCCAAAACCAATTGTTTGCATTCTACCGGTAACAGAAATATCTGCTAAATCTGCAAAATTAGCATCCGCATTAACAACTGCTGCCCAACCACCTTGATTGTCAAATCCTGAAGAACGTAATTCATTGAACCAAATTTCTGCACTTTTTTGAGTTGCACTTGTGTTTTTTACTCCTAACATTAATGTTCTTATCGAACCTATTGTAGGGTTACCTTTAACTCTTATTGTCAAGGTTTTTGGATCAGTATTTGACGGAAAAGGATAAATTTTATTAATCGATAGGCTTCCTCCTGAATTTGGAATCTCTCCATCTCTCTTTAATTTTAATTTTCCTAGTTCTTCTAATATAAGGTCTAAATTATTTGAATCTGGCCATACATTTGTTGGTTCTAAACTCCCGCTTGCAGATATTTTTAACGGCACTTCTATTTGATAAAAATTATCATCTAAATCAGTTCCTAATTTAATAATTGCAAGCAAGTCATCATCTCCAACACTTCCAGTAACAATAGGTTCTGCATGTATAAACATTTTTAAGTTTTTATACATTCTTAAATCTACACTAACATTTTTATAAATGGCTCTGGTTTCGTTTTGTAACAGACTTTTAACTTTTAAAGAAACCGATTGCTCGTTCTGTTGTTGTATGGTAGAACTTCCTTGTAGTTGCTCTCTAACAATCCCTGGAGGCAGCACATATCTTCCTTCATTTTGTTCAATATTTACAACTCCAACTTCAAAATTATTTAATTGTTGATTTGTTAAATCTTGAGGTGGATTTACAGCCGGATTAAGCGTTTTTGTATAACGTCTGTAATCTCCTCTAACCAATTCTAATTGACCAAAACGCAATACAACTGGCATTTTAAATTTGGTCATAAACATTCTAATAAAACGGATGCTGTTAAAATCTGTAATTCCATTTACAGGTGTTCCACTTCTAACTGGAATTCTAAATTGATACCATTTTGTTTTTTTAGATGTTCCATCCGATAAAGTTACCGAAGTTTCTTTTTCATCAACAATATTATTAATTCCTTTGACCAAATCATTTTTGTTTAAAGAGACTTTATATTCAAAGTAACTTTCTACAGTGTTCATGGTTTGATCTTTATTGATGTCTTCTACATCAGGGTAAGAAGTTGATGAAGTTGGGTACGATTCTGTAGATTGATTTGCCGTTGGCGAATTTCCTTCTGTATTATTAAAGTTTTTATACCTCGTTATTATGGAAGCATTTGTATTGTCGAAATTGGTACTTCTAAAAAACTGAAAATTATCTGAAGCAATATCATTTGGATTTAATTTATTGATGTCAAAAACTTTTGATTGATAGAAACTCAATTCATCTTCATTTTTTAATCCATCTAAACCAATATCTTGATTTTTTCTAGCGGCATCATCTACATCAAAAGCATATAATATAGATTGATTTGTAGGAACATTTCCCCAAGTTGAGGGAATAATATTTGAAGTAGAACCATCCGCTGGCATTCCGTTTTCATACATCTTTCGATTGTCTTTTAAGATGTCTTCAGAGATGTTTCCAAGATTAAAATACAGTTCTCCAACTTGATTTGCTGGATTGTTGGGATTTATACCTGTTGGTAAACCTTCTGCATTGGTAATCGAATAATCTTGATATGGATCTTTAACCCAAAATTGAATATACTCTACATTGGCTTGATCAAAATTATTGGTTGTTAACGGACGCATTATTCCTCCCCAACGATCTTGTGGATTAGAAAAAGTTCCGTCTGCATTAACAGTAGCACCAGTATCAAAATTATACGTTCCTCTTTCCGAAGGGAAATAGGCTAAATCTAATGTTCTTACTAAAATATTTTGTGTTAAATCCAACTCTGTATTTGGAAATAATTCTGAGTATCCTATTTGACGAACTTCAGTTCTAGACAATTCTATGTTGTCAATATTTCCGGGTTTAGGACCATTTCCATAAAACAATTGATCTATTGAATACCAAGCTAGTTTTGCTCTTTTGTCATTATAACTTAAATCATTTGCAGTACCATTTAAGTTTTGTGTTAATGGTGTGCTCGCTGTAAACCAATTTAAAGGTGATAATAAGTCAATCGGAATTTGAGACGCTTCAAAATCATCTACATAAGTAGTTGCTTGTCCGTTAATATCAACACCACTTGGTGTTCCTGGAAGTAAATATGCCAAGTCTGCTCTTACAGATAAATTAGAAGGAACATCTGTATCTACAAAAGGAAGTTTATTTGCCCATTTTGTAAAAATTGGCATTTCTGTAGAATAATCTACATTTAAACCAAACATTGTATTGTTAATTGGATCGCTTCCAAAATTTACTTTTTGAGTGATTGGTTTTTCATTAACGTTTAAAATCGTTCCGCCTAAAATAAATTCATCAGAAAAACGATGCTCAACTTCTAAGCCCATAAATGTTTTTCGTTGTTGATTGAAAACCGAATTATTTTCTGTAGAAACATTTATAGGAACACCCGAAGATTGCAATCCAGGATCTATAATTTGCACTCTACCAAACTGATAGTCTACAACAAAATCTACCCCTTCAACTAGTTGCCTTCCTGCTGCAGTAACTTTTACTGAACCTCTGGGAACATTAAATGCATTTAACGGAATTCCTCCACTATTTTCTGATTTTGCGTATCCTTTAAGTAAAAATTTATCTTTGTTCTGATAGTTATTTTTTGCTTGTGCTTTTGTATTGATATATAATTCATTAAAGACATAATCATTTTTATCTGAAGGTGATGTTAATGAATTTGATAAGTCTTTTCCAAAAGGTTCTGTTTCTGGAAAAATAATAAATCCTCTGTTAGAATTTACAGTTACATTTTCTACATAATCAAAAAATCCGTCTCCATTAGGAACTGCATATGAACTCTGATCTAGCTTGTCTAAATTTAAAACGTTTAACAACGTCTTATTTGCAATGCCAGGTGTTACAGCATTCTGTAATGTATTAGACGGAATTCCAGTTTTATCATCTCTATATAAAATTTCGAATCGGAAACCATCTTGAGACAATGGAAAAACACCTAAAGGGTATACATTTTTCATCATTAATTTCCATGTTGGAAATTGCTCTTCGTTCCCTGCAACTACTCTTTTTGTAGTAATGATTTCACTTCGTAATAGCTTTACTGCCAAATTACTTGGGGCTACAATTCCGTCATTTGATAGTTCTCCAACTTTAAAAGAAGTTTCTGAACTTCCAACAACTGTATATTCATAAGCAACAGCTAATACTTCTCCGTCAGAAAGTTTTCTGTTTAACGAAATAAATCCTAATTGTGGATTCAAGGAGTATTCGTTTTCATTTAATTTTCTAGCATTTTGCAAGGTAGAATAGCCTGTCCCTTGACTTAAACCATAATTTAATAACGTGCTTTCTACAGTGGTAATATCTCTAATTCCGCTTGATGGATCTAATAAACTAAATAAATTATTTGCGCTGTTTGAAGGTATGTTTTTCCCTTGAACTTGTGAAGGTGAGGTTGGGTTTACCCCAGAACCAACAAAATCTGGTTTATTTGGCTCTCCTATATCTGCCAAAGCAACAATACTTCTAAAGTTTTCTGTGTTAGAGTTTCTATTGGTTATCCAAACTTCTATTCTTGTAATGTTAATTGGACTACTAACTAAAGGATAGTTTTGAAGTGAGCTTTTATAGTTTTCTCTAAAATATTGTGATAAAAAAAAGTGTCTATTGTCATCATAATCTGTAGCCCTTAGTTCAAAAGGATTAATTGATGCTCCTGCTTCTGCTGTTACAGTTTTACTTTCTGAGTTTTGCTGAGAAAAAACAGCTGTTACTCTTGTTTTTCCGAATTGCAATTCTGTTTTTAAACCAAATAAACTTTGTGCTCCGTTTATTAAAGAGTTTTTTATTGGCATTGAAACATTACCTGCTTCAATTTTTCTAATAATATCGTCTTCTGTGGGTGTGTATTCTAGTTTAATTAAATTTTGAAAATCAAAGGTAGATTGGGTGTCATAATCTGCAGTAACTTTTAATCTTTTACCAATATTTGCAATAATGCTTGCATTTATTTGCTGATCAAAATCAAAGGTAAAGCTACTTCTATTGTTTTCTGACAATTGAGGATTGTCTACATTTTGATAAATACCTCCAAGTTTAATGTTTAGGCTACCACTGGGTATTACCTCTACGGTATTTCCTCCAAAAATTGATTCAAAAAACTTAGAGTTTACATAGTATTTTGGAAGTAAATTTTTTTGAGCATTTTCACTTCCTTTTTTCTTACTTAAAGCGTCGTTTTTTTCTTTGAAATAGTCTCTAATGTCTTTTTTTAATCGATACTTTTGATAATCTTCTGGAGACATAAAAATTGGATTTCCAACTTTAAAACCATCCAATAATTCTACAATAATGTATTTATTTAATTTCTTATCAAAAACAACAGAATATGTGGTTGGAGCATTTAAAAATAAGCTTCCTTTCTGATTTCCTTTAAACTTGTATTTTAAAACAGGTATTGAATCTTTTTTAATAGAGTCGTTTTTCGTTTTTACAGTTTGTGAAAAAATAGCTGTAGTTGCTAATAAAGCAACTACACAAAGTAATGTATGAAAATACTTTTTCCTCAATTTTATTATAAACTTTTTAATGCCCCTTTAATTAACAATTCTACAGAAGCTTCGGGTTGCTCTTTTAAAATTGTGCTTAACACTTTATCTGATTGTTTTCTGTTAAAGCCTAATACTTCTAATGCAGATAACGCCTCATCTTTGTTTGTATTGTTTCTAACTACAGAAATTGCATCTAAATCATAGGTTTTTAAAATTTTATCTTTTAAATCAATAATTACACGCTGTGCTGTTTTAGCTCCAATTCCTTTAACAGATTGAATTAACGCAATGTTCTCTGAGGCTATTGCTTGCTGTATTTCTTCGGATGTCATTGAAGACAACATCGTTCTTGCTATGCTTGGTCCAACCCCAGAAACAGATATTAACAACCTAAAAATTTCTCGTTCTGTTTTATCAATAAACCCATATAAAGTATGTGAATCTTCTTTAACCGATAAATGAGTATATAGGGTTAATGCTTCGCTATCTGGTATTAAAGAAAATGTATTTAAAGAAATGTGTAATAAATAACCAACTCCAGCACAGTCTATAACAACATATGTTGGGTTTTTCTCTACTAATCTTCCTTTAATTTGTGTAATCATACTGGGTTTTTATGAATTGTGTTTTTGCTTTTGTTGCGCATCTACAACGGCAACGGCTGCCATATTTACCATTTCATCTACACTAGCTCCTAACTGTAAAATATGTACTGGTTTTTTTAATCCCATTAAAATCGGACCTATAGATTCAACTTCATCTACTTGTTTCATTAATTTATAGGTAATATTTGCTGCGTCTAAATTAGGAAAAATTAGCACATTAACTTTTTTCCCATT
>JALQYN010000031.1 GCA_023254055.1 Polaribacter sp. | reverse complement strand
GCCTATTTATTAATCGCAACAAAATTATCGCCATTTGCAAAGAAGATTGTTGTAGGTTCTCTAGAAACATTAGAAACTGTTGTTTTTGAAGAAATCATAAATCAATTAAATGTTAACGATTTTAGAGACAAACCTATCATTATTAAAGGGTGCTCAAACAAACCCATTCCGTCTTCTGCATACACGCTATTAATCCAAAAAATTCAGCCAATTTCAAAAACAATTCTATTTGGAGAAGCCTGTTCTACAGTTCCTTTATACAAAGCCGCTAAATAATTTTTTTTGTTCTTTAATTCCTATTACTTTTGCAGTTTAAAATTATTTAAGAACGAATGAGAAGGACCCTTTTAGGTATTCTTTTATTATGCTCTATCTTAAGTTATTCTCAAGAAAAGAAAGATAGTATTGCTCCTGTACCTCCAAAATGGAAAGTAACGGGATTATTTACTTTTTTATTCAATCAATCTACTTTTACAAATTGGAAAGCCGGTGGAGATAATACGGTTGCTGGTAATATTGGTATTAATTATGATTTTAATTATAAAAACGGAAAATGGAACTGGGACAATAGAATTATTAGCGTTTATGGTTTAAGCAATATTAAAGATGCTGGAACTCGAAAAACAAGTGACCGTTTTGAATACAACTCTCTTTTAGGATTAAAATATAATAAATATTGGTTTTTCTCTTTTTTCTTAAACTTTAAAACCCAATATACAAGGGGATACGACTATAAAAAAATACCTAGAATACCAATTTCTGATTTCTTTTCTCCAGCTTATTTATCTTTTGGTCCTGGAATGCTATGGAAAAGATCTGATAATATTACCTTAAATATGGCACCAGCGACTGCTAGATATACTTTTGTAAGTGATGAGTTTTCTGGTAAATATGGTGTTGACCCTGGAGAAAATTTAAAATTTGCTTTAGGGTTTAGCTTGTCTGCATATTTAAAATTTGAAATAATGGAGAATATTACCATGCAAAACATTATTGCTTTGTATTCTAATTACTTAATAAATCCTCAAAATGTGGATTTAGATTACCAAGCAAAATTTATTATAGACGTAAACAAATACATGACTGTAGATGTTCTTTTACATACCTTAATTGATGATAACGCATCAAGTAAAATTCAGTTTAAAGAAATATTTGGTCTTGGTTTTAAATATATTTTTCACAAAAAATAACCACAGTAACTTTAAACAATAGTTGCTGTCTTTCACAAAAAAACAATAAAATGATTAAAAAAATTAGCTTCATATTGTTATTCGTTCTTACAGCTCAAATACAAGCACAAGATAAAACCGAAAGCAAAACCAGTAACTGGAAAAAAACAGGGAACATTTCTTTTTTACTTAACCAATCTTCTTTTTCCAATTGGATTTCGGGTGGGGAAAACACAATTTCTGGAAATTTAGGCCTCAATTATGATTTTAATTATTCTAAAGGAAATACAACTTGGGACAACAAAATAATTTTAGCTTATGGGTTAAATAATGTTGATGGAAATGGAACAAGAAAAACTGATGACCGATTTGAGTTTAACTCTCTCTATGGTAAAAAAGCTAAAGGGTTTTGGTCTTATTCTTTCTTTTTAAATTTTAAAACACAATTTACAAATGGGTATGACTACAAAAAGACTCCGAAAGTAAAAACCTCTGCATTTATAGCTCCAGGATATCTAAGTTTTGGCCCCGGTATGTTGTGGAAAAAGTCAGATAATTTTAAAATAAATCTAGCGCCAATTACTTCTAAAATCACAATGGTTTCTGATGAATTTTCTGGGCAATATGGTACAGATTTGGGTAAAAACACACGCTATGAATTTGGTTTTAATGGTTCCTTAAATTACAAAGCTACAGTGATGGAAAACATTACTATGGAAAATATCTTAAATGTGTATGCTAACTATTTAGATAATCCACAAAATATTGACATTGATTATCAATTAAACTTTGTAATGCAGATCAATAAATACTTGTCTACTAATTTAAACTTACACACAATTGTAGATGACAACGCAACAAGCAAAACACAGTTTAAAGAGGTATTTGGATTAGGTGTAAATTATATATTCTAAAAACAAATCACTTATTAACATATTTTGAGTCAGCTTTTGCTGACTCTTTGTATTTAAAGAAGGTGTCTTTATTCTTTTCATTTTTAGTATATTTAGCCAACCAAACAATATTATGAGTTTATTAATTTTATTTGCTACTATTTCTATATTCTTTTCTTTTTTCTGCTCTATTTTAGAAGCCGTTTTATTAAGTGTTACACCTACATTTATCAAAGTGAAAAAAAGTGAAAAAAAAGCATATGCGCATCAACTAGAAGTGTTGAAAAATGATGTTGACAAGCCTCTTATTGCCATTTTAACACTTAATACTATTGCACATACTGTTGGGGCAATTTTAGTCGGAGTTCAAGCAGAAAAACTTCCTTATAAAATTGAGTTTTTAGGTTTTAATATTGTGGGTATTGTTTCTGCAATTATGACTATTTTAATTTTAATTGTTTCTGAAATCATTCCTAAAACTATTGGTGCATCGCATTGGCGAAAACTGACAAAATTTAGCACGACAGCCTTAACCATGTTGCTTTTTGTGTTTAAATGGACAGGTGTTTTATGGTTTTTACAACTGTTCACCAAACTTTTTGGAAAGTCAGCTCACACCTCTGTTTTAAGCAGAGAGGTGTTTTCTGCAATGACAGATATTGCTGAGCAAGAAGGTGTTTTTCATGCTTCAGAAAGCAAAGTAATTAAAAACCTATTAAACTTTAAAGAAGTATTAGTTAAGGATATAATGACTCCCAGAACTGTGTTAAAATCTTCTGATGAAACACAAACTATACAAGAATTTTTTGACCAAAATCCGAATTTACGTTTTTCTAGAATTCCGCTATACGAAGGAAACTCAGATCATATCACTGGTTATTTTTTAAAGGATCAATTGTTAGAAGCCATTATCAACGGAAACGGAGATAAACAATTAAAAGACATTAAAAGAACTATTTTAGTCACTCAAAGAGACTTGCCAATTCCTGATTTATTTGGACAACTTATTGAACAAAGAGAACATATTGCTTTGGTGGTTGATGAGTATGGTTCTGTAAGTGGATTGGTTACTCAAGAAGACATGATTGAAACCTTGCTTGGTTTAGAAATCATGGACGAAAGCGACAATATTGAAGACCTACAAGTATTGGCTAGAAAAAGTTGGCAACGAAGAGCAAAACGTTTGGGAATTATAGATGATTTTGAAAATCTCAAATAATTACCAATTGCTTTTTTGAAATTGATTTACATCAAATACTTCTTTTGTTAAAACAGGTGTTTTAATATCGCTATATACTTCTTTTAACGTCAATTTTCCATTTGTAAAAAATAGCACTTCTGGAGAAATCCATCCTTTTTGCAAAGGCTCGTACTTGTTAAATTGTGTTTCTCTAAGAGTGTTGTTAGCTTGTTTCTGAATTAATTTTGTAAATAATAATCGCTCTTTTTCTATATAAAAATGATTGCCTTTTTCATCTCCAACTACATAATTTTCTTTGCCTTGCCAAGTAGTTGTCTTGATTTTAGAAAGATTTATTTTTAATTGTGTTAAATCTTCAATTGTTTTTTCTGGACTTTGTGCATATACAGAAAACCCTAAAATTAACAACGGATGATATAGCGGTCTAGAAGCAATCTTTTTCCCGTCTTTAAAATTATAAATAGAATCCTTTTTAAATACAATTCCGTTTCCAGAAGTAATTGAATCAAACTTTATGGCTAAACTATTTGGCAAAAGCATTGCCTCATACCACGTTTGCTCTCTTGCTACTTTTTCTTCAGCATCATAATAAATTGTTGCTTGCTTAAAAGTTAATGTTTGATACCAAGTGTTTTTGTATTTATTATGCATTAGTGCTATCAGTTCTTTACCATTTTTTGGTTCTGGGGCGCTACATGATAAAAAAGTTATGGCAACCAAAAAGTATAAAAATAAATGTTTCATTTTGTGAATTTTAAAAATTAAGCTTCATACTCATCATATAAAAAGTTGTTATAAGGAAAGCGTTCTATATGAATTTTTCGAACTTCATCATACACTTTTTCTTTAAACTCTTCAAGGTTTTCTTTATTGATGGCGGACAAAAATACTGATGTTGTTTCTATTTCATTCATCCATGTTCTTTGCCAATCTTCTAAAGTATAATGTGCTTTTGTTTTTTCAGTTACCAGATCATCTTCATCAATTGTTTCGTGAGAATATGCATCGATTTTATTAAAAACCATTATCGTCGGTTTGTCTGCACTTTTTATTTCGTCTAAAATGGTATTCACAGAAGCAATATGATCTTCGAAATTTGGATGTGAAATATCGAGAACATGAATCAAAAGATCGGCTTCTCTTACCTCATCCAAAGTAGACTTAAAGGATTCTACCAACTGATGTGGAAGTTTTCGAATAAATCCTACTGTATCAGTTAACAAGAATGGCAA
>JALQYN010000058.1 GCA_023254055.1 Polaribacter sp. | reverse complement strand
AACTGGTTTTAAATGGATTGCTAAGTTTATCAAAGATTTCCCTAATTTAGAATTTATTGGTGGTGGAGAAGAAAGTTTTGGATATATGGTAGGCGATTTTGTGAGAGATAAAGATGCGGTTACTTCTACCCTATTAGCTTGTGAAATAGCGGCAAATGCAAAAGAAAACGGAAGTTCTTTTTACAAAGACTTATTAGATTTATATATCAAAAATCATTTTTACAAAGAACACTTAATTTCTATTGTAAAAAAAGGGATGGATGGTGCTAATCAAATAAAACAAATGATGATTGATTTACGTAAAAATCCATTCATAGAAATTGACGGATCTAAAGTAAAATTCTTATGTGATTATCAATCTTCTATTAAAAAGAACTTAATTACAGGTGAAGAAACCATGATGGATATTCCAAAATCTAATGTGTTGATTTATCACACAGAAGACGGAACAAAAGTAGCTGCAAGACCAAGTGGAACAGAACCAAAAATAAAGTTCTATTTTAGCGTAAAATCTAAATTAGATACTGTTGAAAATGCTGTAAAAACAGAAAATGAATTGGATGTTAAGATTCAACGTATCATAAATGAGCTAAACCTATAATGAATTATTTTAAAAAAATATTACGATTTGCCTATCCATATAAAAAGTATGCGATACTAAATGGTATTAGTAATATTTTTTATGCATTATTTAGCACATTGAGTTTTATTGCATTTATTCCAATGCTCGATGTACTGTTTAAAAAAACAGTTCCTGTAAATATTAAACCTACCTATACTGATGTTGGAGATCTTAAAGAGTATTTAGAACAATCATTAAATTATTTTCTAACTTCTCAAATAAATCAGAACGGTGAAATTGCTGCTTTGGGCTATATCTGTGCAGCGATGATTTTATTGTTTTTTTTAAAGAATATTGCAAACTATGCAGCCTTATTTTTTATTACTTTCTTAAGAAATGGAGTGATTAAAGATATTAGAAATGCTCTGTATAACAAACTAGTAACCTTGCCTATTTCTTATTTTACAGAAAAAAGAAAAGGAGATGTAATTGCTCGTATGACTTCTGATGTACAAGAAGTAGAATGGTCTTTTTTAATGGTGCTAGAATTAATTATTAGAGATCCATTAACCATCATTTTTACCTTGATAGCCATGATTATGATTAGTGCTAAGCTGACACTTTTCATCTTTATTTTCTTACCATTGGTTGGATTGTTAATTGCATTTATAGGAAAAAAATTAAGAGCAGATTCTGATGTTGTTCAAAAAGAAAATGGTTTCTTCTTATCGCTAATTGAAGAATCTTTAACTGGTTTAAGAGTCATCAAAGGGTTTACTGCTGAAAAAGAATTCACCAACAAATTTCAAAAATCTACCAACAAGCTATTCACAACTATGAATAGTTTGATGAACAAAAAGAATTTAGCATCTCCAACAAGTGAATTTATGGGGATTACAGTAATTGTTGTAATTCTTTGGTATGGTGGAAATATGGTTTTAGGACAAAATAGTGAGATGACAGGCGGAGCCTTTATCGGTTTTATGGCATTGGCATACAATATTTTAACTCCTGCTAAATCAATTTCAAATGCTATTTATGGAATCAGAAAAGGAGACGCATCAGCAAGAAGAGTGTTAGAAGTTTTAGAAACAGAAAATACAATTGTTGATAAAGAAAATGCCCTCACAAAAACAAATTTTGATGCTGAAATTGTGTTTGATCAAATTTCTTTCAAATATCAAGACGAGTATGTTTTAAAAGATTTTTCTCTTACCATTCCGAAAGGTAAAACCGTTGCTTTAGTTGGGCAATCTGGAAGTGGAAAATCTACACTAGCAAATTTAATTACTCGTTTTTACGATGTAAATGAAGGTGCCATTTATATTGACGGAGTAAACATTAAAGACATCACAAAAGATTCGTTGCGTAAATTAATGGGAATTGTAACGCAAGACTCTATTTTATTTAATGATTCTGTTGCAAACAACATTGCATTAGGAACCGAGAACAAAACTGAAGAAGCGATCATTGATGCGGCAAAAATTGCAAATGCTCATGAATTTGTTAAGGAATTACCTAAGCAATACAACTCAAATATTGGAGATAGTGGAAACATGCTTTCAGGTGGACAAAAACAACGTTTAAGTATTGCAAGAGCTGTACTAAAGAACCCTCCTATAATGGTACTAGACGAAGCTACTTCTGCACTAGACACAGAGTCTGAACAATTGGTACAATTAGCTTTGGAAAAAATGATGCAGAACAGAACCTCTTTAGTCATTGCACATCGTTTATCTACCATCCAAAAAGCAGATACCATTGTTGTTCTTAGAAAAGGAACCATTATAGAACAAGGGAAACACGACGATTTGTTAAAATTAAAAGGAGAATATTTTAAATTGGTAACAATGCAAAATTTAGATTGATGAAAAATCTTGCTTTTTATATCAATAATATATTTAAATCATTAATTCCCAACTACTTTTTCCAAAGAAAACTCAATTACTGGTTACAAGAAGCTAGTAAATATCCTCAAGCTGAAATTCAAGAACGACTTTCTTATTACATAACAAACAATAAAGGAAAATTAGCTGATAATGCAATTGCTTTAAAAGATTTTAAACGGCCAAAAAAAGGAACCATGTATTATTACGATTTGGTGCAATATACACGGTATTTTAAAAATCATTTAAAAATAAAATTCAAGTTTGGCGATATACAAGAAAATCAAAATTCTTTAACCATTGTAAAAAGCAGACCCATTGACCATACAGGAAACTCAGTACTCATGAAGTTAGATGCTTTAAGGCATTTTTATTTTGTGAATGATACGATTCCTTTTTCTAAAAAGAAAAATAAAGCTGTTTGGCGTGGTTATATCCACAAAGAAAATAGAAGAAGTTTGGTTGAAAAATTTTACAATCATCCTCAATGTAATATAGGAAACATCCCTTTACACAATGAAAACCCGGATTGGGCTAAACCTTTTATTTCTATAGAAGAACAGTTACAGTACAAATTTATCCTCTCTATTGAAGGACATGATGTTGCTACGAATTTAAAATGGATATTTTCTTCTAATTCATTATGTTTTATGCCAACTCCAAAATTTGAAACTTGGTTTATGGAAGGGAAATTAATTCCCAATGTACATTATGTCCATTTAAAAGATGATTATTCTGATATGTTAGATAAGATGGACTATTATACAACTCATGAAGATGAAGCATTGATCATCATCAAAAATGCACAAAATTGGGTTGCTCGTTTTCTAGATGAAAAATTGGAGAAAATTATTTCTTTAAAAGTGTTAGATGCTTATTTTAAATCTACAAAACAAATCTAATCTTTCATCAAACCTAAAGACCTTCCTTTTTCTAACATAAATTGATAAGAAGCTTCATATTCATTCGGAATTTCACCTTCTAAAATAGCTTCTTTAATAGCTTCTTTTAATTGACCGATTTCTCTACAAGGCTCTAAATTAAAAGTTTCCATGATCAACTCTCCAGTTATTGGTGGCTGAAAATTACGTACATGATCTCGTTCTTCTACTTCTTTTATTTTTTGACGAACTAACTCAAAGTTTTTATGATACTTTTTAAACTTGTTTGGATTTTTGGTTGTAATATCTGCTTCGCATAATGTCATTAAAGATTCGATATCGTCTCCAGCATCAAATATTAATCTTCGAACCGCAGAATCTGTAACCTCGCTGGCCAACACAATTGGACGTGAACTAAGCAATACCATTTTTTGAACAAATTTCATTTTGTTATTCAACGGCATTTTTAAACGTTTAAACAATTTAAACACCATTTTAGACCCCACAAATTCATGTGCATGAAATGTCCAACCAATTTTTTTATGAAATTTCTTAGTTGGTGCTTTTCCAATATCGTGTAACAAAGCAGCCCAACGCAACCAAACATCATTTGTGTTTTTAGAAATGTTGTCAACCACTTCTAGTGTATGATAAAAATTGTCTTTGTGCTTTTGTCCTTCTACCTCTTCTACTCCTTTTAAAGCTATTAATTCGGGTAAGATTAAAGGCAATAGTTGAGTTGATTCTAGCAATAAAAATCCAACTGAAGGTTTTGCAGAAAGCATCATTTTATTCAATTCATCAACTATACGTTCTTTGGTAATGATTTTCAAACGATCTGAGTTTTTAGAAATAGCCTCTAAAGACCTAGGCTCAATAGTAAAATTTAATTGACTTGCAAAGCGAATAGCCCGCATCATGCGCAAAGGGTCATCAGAATACGTTATGCTTGGGTCTAAAGGAGTTCTTATTGTTTTAGAAGTTAAGTCCTCTACTCCGTTAAATGGATCTAACAACAATCCAAAATCTTCTGTATTCAAACTTAACGCCAATGCATTAATGGTAAAGTCTCTTCTATTTTGATCGTCTTGCAACGTACCTTCTTCTACTTCTGGATTTCTACTTTCTTCCGAATACGATTCTTTTCGGGCTCCAACAAACTCAATTTCTATGTCTTTATAGCGCAACATTGCTGTTCCGTAAGTTTTAAAAACTTGAACTTTTGGTTTAGTTGGCAATAATTCAGCAACTTTTTCTGCTAGTGCTATTCCGCTACCAACAGCAACAACATCTACATCTTTTGCATTTCCTCTTTGCAATAAATAATCGCGAACAAATCCGCCAATTACATAGCTTTTTATTCCTAAATCTTGTGAAGCCTTTGAAATGTACTTAAAAATAGATGCAGAAATTGCCTCTTTATAAATTTGTTGTTGCATAGAATTATTCTCTAATAACTTCTACTTTATCATCACTAATTTTAAGAATTCTTGAGGAAGCAGTTGCTATTATTTCTTGCTGCAAATTTACTATATAATCAACGCTATCCAAAATTGTTGTGCTTATTTCTGAAAATGATTTTGGCGTGGGATCACCACTGATATTTGCAGATGTAGAAACTATTGGTTTACCAAAAGCTTTAATTAATGAGTTGCAAAAATCATTTTGTACAATTCTGATGGCAATTGTATTGTCTGAAGCAACACAGTTCTTTGCCAAGTTTATGGGGTTTTGATAAATAATCGTTGTGGGTCTTGTAGCTAATTTTAATTCTTCTTTTGCTTTTTCTGGAATGAATTTTACATACTTAGCAAGCATTTCAAAAGAGTCTACTAAAATGATTAAACTTTTGCTTTCTTCCCTTTGTTTGATTGAGTATACTTGAGAAACAGCTTCTGAATTTGTAGCGTCACAACCAATTCCCCAAACAGTATCTGTAGGATATAAAAGTGTTTTTCCTTTTTTTAGAGCTTTTGCAAAACGTTGAATTTCTTCTGAGTTCAAAATCGTTTACTTTATTCGTTTTTCTTTGCTACAGTTGCGTGTTGCATAAAAAACATATCAAATTGAGAACCTAATAACACAATGTTAAACAAGACAGCAAATGGAAAATACAAAAATGATTTCGTAACATTTATTCCTTTAATGCTTTGAATGTTATACCCACAATCTTTATACATTCTTTTAATACTTTTCTTTGTAAAAAAACGATAATGCGTTCTATCTAAAATCAAATCGTCTGTATATTTCCAATCTCTTTTAAAAATCATTTTAAAGAGATTTTTAGAATATCTAACATTCGGAATTGAAGTTACCAAAACGCCCTCTTTTTTTAATTTAGATTTTAGGTTTACGATATCATCCCAAGGCTCTAACAAATGCTCTATGACATCATTCATTACAATTACATCAAAATAATTATCTGGTAAATCTTTTAAGGTGTCATCTAAAGTTCCAATGAGTACTTTTGTTAGCTTTTGAGCTGCTTCTTTAGCAGATTTTTCAAAAGGTTCTACACCCCAAGTTTCAACTCCCTCTTTGACCAATTGAGCAGAAAAATTACCAGAACCACAACCAATCTCTAAAATGGTTTTTGCAGAATTTGGTATGTACCGCAACATTTCTGGTCTTACATTTTTATAATAACCTTCGTCCTTAATATCCATAATAGTTTATTTTTAGTGTTCTTTTTTAAAAGGTAAATTCATAGATCTTTTACTTAGCCAAGTCCCTTTTTTTAATGAATGATTGTAATATTGTATCATTTCTAAAAACAAATATAGATTTAATTTTAACTTAGGGACAAAAAAGAAACAAATTCCGATGATTGCCAACAGCATTTTAGAAAATAAACTCATCAATACAAGTAGTGTAATTAATAAAAATCGAGTAAGATTTTTGAAATGATTTCGTATGTATACATGCTTAGAGATGAGTACTTCAGATTTGGTTATTTTTGAAGTTTTAATATTTATTCTTGATGCCCCTCCATGATTATGAATGATGTTTACATCTTTTAACAACACAACTTCTCCTTTAGCATCTCTTACCTTTTTACAGATATCTACATCTTCAAAGTACATCCAATAATCTTCGTTCCAACCTTGTACTTTTTCAAACCATTTTCTAGACATACAAACAACAGAACCTGAAACCCAATCGGTAAAAATCTTTTGATCATCTTGTTTGGTTTTTTTTGCTAGATATCTATACATAGCTCTCGTAATTCCAAATAAAGTTAAGGGGCCAGGGAAAATTCTATCAGCATCTTCAAAAGAGCCATTGTTGTTTAACTGATTACAGGATACAAT
Organism: Polaribacter sp.; assembly: GCA_023254055.1. Lineage (GTDB taxonomy): Bacteria > Bacteroidota > Bacteroidia > Flavobacteriales > Flavobacteriaceae > Polaribacter. The sequence goes on along the minus strand of JALQYN010000058.1, from coordinate 9,153 downwards.
TCCGAAATTTTCATCAGAATGTAAGCACTCTAACATTTTATGAATTGCATTTTCATTGGCAATGGTATCTGGATTTAAAAACAACATGTTTTTCCCTACAGAATGGATTGCTCCAAGATTACATCCATTTGCAAAACCATTGTTTCCAGAATTTTCTATAAACATAAACTTTGAATATTTCTTTGAAAATTCAACTAATTTTCCATCATTAGATTGATTATCTACAACAATAACTTCAAATGAAAATTTTTCTTGCTTAAAATGAGTAAATGCATCTAAACAATTTTTTAAATGCTTCCAACTTTTATAATTTACAATAATAACAGAAACATCTTTTTTCTCATTACTAGAATCAAAGTTCTCAATAGGTTTTTTTATGTTTGTTGAGGCTGTATATTTTAATTTTAACACCTCTACATACCTTCTCCAAACTCCGTATGCGTGCACCCAAGAAATTACAAATCCTCTATACCCATCAAGAAATCCAAGCTGAATGAAAAACTGAATAAAAAACCGAACAAAAGGTTTTAAAAATAAGTGATATGGAGTAACAAACAAGCCTTTTTCTAAAAGCTCTTTTGCCTGTAATTTGGCGTAATTTTTTAGTTTATTTTTATATTGATGGTAGTTTTTGAAAGAATAATGATTGATTTTTCCACTTAAAAAACCAACTTTTCTTTCTGTTGATATCTCTTCATGAACTTTACCCACATATCTACAAGAATCTTTGCGAAATAATCGAATAACTTTATCTCTTCTCCAGCCGCTAAAATGTAGTTTTTTATTTTTAAAGAAAAAATTTCTAAAAACATGAAAGGCATCAAAATCAACTTTAGAATTTACAATTTGAAGAATTTCTTCTTTTAAGTTTTCTTGAACCGTTTCATCTGCGTCCAACAAAAAAATCCACTCATTACTAGCTTTTTCAATAGCATAATTCTTTTGACTCGAAAAATTATCAAAAGTTCTTTGCAATAAAATTGCTTTAGATGCTTTTACAATTTCAACAGTTTTATCGGTGCTAAAAGAATCAATAACAATAATTTCATCAGCAAAGTCAACCGAATCTAATGCTTTTTGGATGTTAGATTCTTCGTTAAAAGTTGGAATTATTGCTGTAATTTTTGTCATAAAACTAAACGGCTACATCATATTCGCGCAAAGCATCATTTAATGATGTTTTTTTATCTGTACTTTCTTTTCTTTTTCCGATAATCAAGGCACAAGGAACATTGTATTCTCCTGCTGCAAATTGCTTGGTATAACTTCCTGGAATCACCACAGAACGAGCAGGAACGACTCCCTTCATTTCTTTAGGTTCATTTCCGGTAACATCAATGATTTTTGTAGATGCTGTTAATACCACATTGGCTCCTAATACTGCTTCTGTTTCAACTCTAACTCCTTCTACAACAATACAACGTGAGCCAATAAAAGCTCCGTCTTCTATAATTACTGGTGCAGCTTGTAATGGTTCTAAAACGCCACCAATTCCGACACCTCCGGATAAATGCACATTTTTACCAATTTGCGCACAACTCCCTACAGTTGCCCAAGTATCAACCATGGTTCCTGCATCTACATAAGCGCCAATATTAACATAACTTGGCATTAATATAGTTCCTGCAGAAATATAAGCTCCATGTCTTGCAACAGCATTTGGAACAACACGAATTCCCTTTTCTGCATAATTTCTTTTTAAGGGAATCTTATCATGGTATTCAAAAATTCCAGCTTCTAAGGTTTCCATTTGTTGAATAGGAAAATACAACACAACACCTTTTTTGACCCATTCATTTACCTGCCATCCATTTGTTGTTGGTTCTGCAACTCTTAAGGTTCCTGCATCTAATAAATCTATTACTTTTCGTATTGCCAAAATTGTTTTTTCTTCTTTAAGTAGTGCTCTATTATCCCAAGCTGTTTCTATTATTTCTCTTAAATTTTCCATTCTATTAAGTATCTTTCTGCAAATATAAATCTATCTGTAAAAACCAAAGCGAAGATACATTTTTTAAACAGATATTTTTTTCCTGTTTAAAATCCTTATTTTTGCCAAAAGGTTTTTAAATGAGTAGAATTTTAGCCATCGATTTTGGTAAAGTAAGAACAGGAATTGCCGTTACAGACGAATTGCAAATTATTGCTTCTGGACTTACAACTGTTGCAACATCAGAATTGATACCTTTTTTAAAAGAGTATACTCAAAAAGAAAACGTTTCGTTGTTTTTAGTTGGGCTGCCAAAACAAATGGATAATTCTAATAGCGAAAGCGAAGTGTTGATAGTACCTTTTTTAGAAAAATTAAAGAAGCTTTTTCCAACTATTCCAATTGAAAGAGTTGATGAACGCTTTACTTCTAAAATGGCTTTTCAAACAATGATAGATGGTGGATTGAAGAAAAAACAACGTCAAAATAAAGAGCTGATTGACGAAATTAGCGCCACAATTATTTTACAATCTTATTTATATAACAAGTAATACTAGGGTCATTGCGAGCGTAGCGAAGCAATCTGATCATTACAAAAACAGATTACTTCTTCGTAAACTCATCGTAATAACACAAAATTCCTCTACATTTTCATTAGAAACTGAATTAAAAACTTAAAATAAAGTAAAACATCAAAATTCGTAATTCAAAAATTCGTAATTCGTAATTCTAAATCGTATTTTTGCAACCAAATTTTACAATAAATGATATTACCAATAGTAGCATACGGTGATCCTGTTTTAAGAAAAATGGGAAAAGAGATTGACAAAGAATATCCAGAATTAGATACGCTTATTGCCAACATGAAAGAAACAATGTATAATGCGCATGGTGTTGGTTTGGCTGCTCCACAAGTTGGAAAAGCAATTCGATTATTTATGGTTGACACTTCCCCTTTTGCTGAAGATGAAGATTTAGAAGATGAAGAAAGAAAGGTTTTAGCCGATTTTAAACATGTTTTTATCAATCCTAAAATTATAGAAGAAAAGGGTGATGAATGGCCTTTTAACGAAGGTTGTTTAAGTATTCCAGATATTAGAGAAGATGTGTTTAGACAAGAAGAAATTACCATAGAATATCAAGATGAAAACTTTGACAAGCATACCAAAACTTTAAATGGTTTAGCTGCTAGAGTTTTTCAGCATGAATATGATCATATAGAAGGAATTTTATTTACTGATAAATTGTCTTCATTAAAGAAAAGATTGATCAAAAAGAAATTAGAAAACATCTCAAAAGGGAAAATAAAAGCAGATTACAGAATGCGTTTTCCAAATGTAAAAAAGAAATAAGTCCTAAAAGACACTAAAAAATTATCAATGGAGTTTAATAAAATTATTGCCGTTACTGGCAAACCAGGTTTGTTTCAAGTTGTTTCACAAACCAAAACAGGAATTGTTGTTGAGTCTTTATCAGACAAAAAACGTTTTCCTATTCTATCTACTCAAAATGTGAGTCTACTAGAAAACATTGCTATTTTCACCTACGAAGAAGAAGTACCATTACTAACGGTTTTCAAATCAATTTTTGAAAAGGAAGAAGGCAAAGAAACCATCAGTCATAAAGAAAGTGGTGCAAAATTAGCATCCTTTTTTGCAGAAGTTTTACCAAACTATGATGAAGAACGTGTGTACACTTCAAACATCAAAAAAATTGTACAGTGGTACAATATGTTAATTGCTGCAGAATTCGATTTTGCTAAAGCAGAATTATCTGCAGAAACTACTGAAAAAGCATAGATGAATTCTAGAGCTCAGCAATTAGAGGCGTTTAATAGGTTGTTAGACATCATGGATGAACTTAGAGAAAAGTGTCCGTGGGATCAAAAACAAACCTTAGAGTCGTTACGTAATTTAACGATTGAAGAAACCTATGAATTGGCTGATGCTATTTTAGACAACGATTTACAAGAAATAAAAAAAGAGTTGGGCGATGTGTTGTTACACATCGTTTTTTATGCAAAAATAGGAAGTGAAAAAAAAGCTTTTGATATTGCCGATGTTGCCAATGCAATTTCTGATAAATTGGTAGATAGACACCCACATATTTATGGTGATGTTGTTGTTGAAAATGAAGAAGATGTAAAACAAAATTGGGAGAAACTAAAACTTAAAGAAGGGAAAAATTCTGTGTTAGAAGGAGTTCCTAAAAGCTTACCTGCAGTTGTAAAAGCAAATCGAATTCAAGATAAAGTTGCGGGTGTTGGTTTTGATTGGGAAGAGCCTCAACAAGTTTGGGAAAAGGTTCAAGAAGAATTGTCTGAACTAAACGAAGAAGTTAAAAAAGGAAATAAAAAAAACATCGAATCTGAATTTGGTGATGTGTTGTTTTCTATGATTAATTACGCGCGATTTATTGGTGTAAATCCAGAAAATGCCTTAGAAAAAACCAATAAAAAATTCATCAAACGTTTTCAGTTTTTAGAAAAAGCTGCTAAAAAAGAAGGCAAAGAACTTTCTGATATGTCCTTGACTGAAATGGATGTGCATTGGGAGAATTCGAAAGAATTCTTCAAATAATTAAACATTGGGAGAATTCGAAAGAATTTTTCAAATAATATTGTATCTTGTCATTCCTGCGAAAGCAGGAATCTAACAATCATTTAATTAAATAAGATTCCTGCTTTCGCAGGAATGACATAAAAACATGAATGTACTTATCATTACTGGTGGCTCGAACGGCATCGGAAAAGCAATTGCTCTAAAATACACTTCAGAAAAGTATACAGTTTTTTCAATTTCTAGAAGTAAAACGAATAACGTTTCTTATCATCAATTAATTGCAGATTTATCTAATTCAACTGAAGCTATCAAAGCAATTAATACTGTATTTTCAAATCTAAATTTGCAAACAGTTTCTTCGATTACTTTATTGAATAATGCAGGAAGTTTAGGAGAAATGAATACAGTTGGAAATTTAGAATCCGAAAAAATTCAGCAGACAATTCAATTGAATACGACTACTCCATTAGTCTTGGCTAATGAGTTTATTCATTTAACTAAAGAACTTAATTGCAAAAAACAAATCATCAATATTTCTTCTGGTGCAGCAACAAACCCATATTCGGGTTGGTCAATATATTGCACATCTAAAGCTGCTTTAGACATGACAACCAAAGCCATTGCAACCGAGCAAAGCAATCTTGAAAACGGCGTGAAATGTATAGCAATTTACCCAGGTGTTGTAGACACTAATATGCAAACCAAAATTAGAGAAACTTCTGAAAGGGAGTTTAAAAATGTGCAGCGTTTTAAAGATTTAAAGAATAATAACGAATTGTATTCGCCCGAGTTTGTCGCCAACAGAATTTATCAACTTGATAGTTCTAATGGGTTAGAAAATGGTGATATAATCGATATTAGAAAGTTTTAATATTTACTTATCTTTGCATAAAAAATTATAAATGAAAAAAATCGCTTTCTTTTTATTATTTACAACCGTATTTTCTTGTTCCAAAAACGAAGAAGAACTTCCAAGCACAGAGATTATAATTACAAACATCTCCCCTAAAAGAGTTAAACAAGGAGATACAATTACTATAACTGGTAAAAATTTACACAAAGGTTTTAATGCCAATTTTAGCTATTATGACAAAAACCTTATTAATTACAGCAAAACAATAGATTTTTGGAGTTTCTTAACTAAATCAGATATAAAAGCAACCTTTAGGGTACCAGAATTATTTCATGAAAGCATTATTCTTAAAACCACTAATACTGAACTTATAGATATAGATTATCATGGAGTTATAAACTTAAAGCATAATTTAAATTTAACAAGATTGCAAATTATAACTGATAAATTGGCTTATGCGACTGATGGTAAACAAAAATTGTATGTATCAAATGATGGGTGTCACACTTGGCAAGAGATCTATTCTTTTCCAAAAGACACTTATATATCTTCATTTTTCTTTTTAAGTAATAATGATTTTTGGGTTTGTATTAATGATTATACTACAGGACTTAATAATGTTAAAATGTATCACTCAAACAACTTGGTGGATTTTAATTTAAGCTTTAAAATAAATGGTTATTATTCAAAATTCAGAGCTAGAAAAATAAAATTTTTCTCAAACAACAGTGGTTATTTTGTAAACGATAATCAAGAAATGTTTTTTTCAAATGGTTCTTCTTATCAAGATATTTATGATTATTATCCTGGTTTAAACAATTTACCATTTGGTATAATAGAATTATATGATTTTACAGCTATCAACGAAAACTTAATTTTTTTAGCACCTAATAATTCTAATAATCTTATTAAAATAGATCACGGTCAAGTTTCGTACACACAATTTAATAGTCTTCCCTCAGCTCCTCAGTTTTTTGATAATATTGGTTATGTAAAAGTTGGTAATCAAATCCATAAATCTGAAGATTTTGGCAATACATGGAATAAAATCTACGAAGGAGATTTTTATAATATTAATTTTTTTACAAAAGATATCGGAGTTACATATAAAAGCACCACCTTAAATCATAACCCCTATAAAAGACATGATATTATTTTTAGAACAGTTGATGGTGGAAAAAATTGGGTAGAACATTCTCTTAATAAAAGTAAATATATAGCAGCACATTCTGAAAACGATCCAATAAATTATTCTTGGTTAATTTCTGATAAAATAAAATATATAGAATAAAAAAAGCCACTCAATTGAGCGGCTTTTTATTTACACTAATTTCTTAGCATTTTTTACTTTTTGTTTGGTGAGTGCAAGTTCTATCACCTCACTCATATCAGAAACATAATGAAAGGTCAAACCTTTTAGATACGATTCTTTTATTTCTAAAATGTCTTTTTCATTTTCATCACACAAAATTATTTCTTTAATATTTGCTCTTTTCGCAGCCAATATTTTTTCTTTGATTCCGCCTACAGGCAACACTTTACCTCGTAATGTAATTTCACCAGTCATGGCTAACTTGTTTTTCACTTTACGTTGTGTAAACACAGAAACCAACGAGGTTAACATGGTAACTCCAGCACTTGGTCCATCTTTTGGTGTAGCACCTTCTGGCACGTGAATGTGTACATTGTACTTTTCTAACACTTCTGGATTGATTTCAAAATCATCTGCATTTGCTTTTATATATTCCATGGCAATGGTTGCAGACTCTTTCATTACTTTTCCTAAGTTTCCAGTAATCGTTAACCCACCTTTTCCTTTAGACAAAATAGATTCGATAAATAAAATATCTCCACCAACACTTGTCCAAGCTAAACCAGTTACAACTCCAGCAACATCATTGGTTTCGTATTTGTCACGTTCTAATCTTGCAGGTCCTAATATTTTTTCTATATCTTCATTGGTCAATGCAACTTCATAGGCTTCTTCCATAGCAATAGACTTTGCTGCAAAACGCACCACTTTTGCAATTTGTTTTTCCAAGCCTCTTACACCAGATTCTCGCGTATACCCTTCTACAATTTTTTCTATTTGCGTTTTCCCTAACTTTAAATGTTCTTTGGTTAAACCATGCTCTTTCAATTGCTTTGGTAATAAATGTCTTTTAGCGATTTCAACTTTTTCTTCAATCGTATAACCAGAAACATTGATGATTTCCATTCTGTCTCTCAATGCCCAAGGAATTTCTCCTAAGTTATTTGCTGTTGCGATAAACAACACTTTAGAAAGATCGAAACCAACTTCTAAATAATTATCGTAAAACTCAGTATTTTGCTCAGGGTCTAACACTTCTAACATAGCAGAAGATGGATCTCCTTGATGACTATTACTCAGTTTATCAATTTCATCCAAGACAAAAACTGGATTTGCGGTTCCTGCCTTTTTCAAATTTTGAATCAATCTACCTGGCATCGCACCGATGTATGTTTTTCTATGTCCACGTATCTCAGCTTCATCACGCAAACCTCCTAAAGACATTCTTACATATTTTCTTCCTAATGATTCTGCAACTGATTTTCCTAAAGAAGTTTTACCAACTCCTGGAGGTCCGTATAAACATATAATTGGAGATTTCATATCATTTCGTAGTTTTAAAACAGCCAAATGTTCTATGATACGTTCTTTTACTTTTTCCAATCCAAAATGATCTCTATCTAAAATCTTTTGCGCTCTTTTTAAATCAAAATTATCTTTAGAATATTCATTCCATGGCAAATCCAAAAACAACTCTAAATAGTTTCTTTGAATTCCAAAATCAGGGGCCTGCGGATTCATTTTTCGCAACTTAGCTAACTCTTTTTCAAAATGCTTTTGAGTTTTCTCATCCCATTTCTTAGTTTTAGCTTTTTGGCTCATTTCATCAATTTCCTCCTCTTGCGAAACACCACCTAATTCTTCTTGGATAGTTTTCATTTGTTGGTGAAGGAAATATTCTCTTTGTTGTTGGTCTAAATCAAAACGAACTTTAGACTGAATATCATTTTTCAACTCTAGTTTTTGCAATTCAACGTTCATAAAACGAAGCGTTTGAAGTGCACGTTCTTTCAGCGCATTAACAGATAATAAACCTTGTTTTTCCTTAACAGATAAATTCATGTTAGAAGAAACAAAATTGATTAAAAATGATTTGCTTTCTATATTTTTTATTGCAAAAGTAGCTTCACTAGGAATGTTCGGACTCTCTTGAATTATTTTTATAGCTAGTTCCTTCAAAGATTCAATAATAGCTGCAAATTCAGAATCTTGGGAATTAGGTCTGATTTCAGGAACTTCTTTTACAGTAGCGGTCATATAAGGTTCTTCTGAAACAACTTCCGAAATTTCAAAACGCTTTTTACCTTGTAAAATTACGGTTACATTCCCATCAGGCATTTTTAAAACCCGTAGAATTTTAGCAACAGTACCTATTTTATGAATATCTTCTTTTGTAGGATCTTCATCCTGTTCATTTTTTTGTGCAACAACTCCAATATTCTTACCAGCGGCATTAGCGTCATTAATCAATTTTATAGATTTATCCCTACCAGCAGTAATTGGAATTACAACCCCGGGAAATAAAACCATATTTCGAAGCGGTAAAATTGACAAAAGTTCTGGTAATTCTTCATTATTCATTTCCTCCTCATCTTCGGGAGTCAATAATGGAATTAATTCTGCATCAGAATCAAATTCTTGAAGTGACAGATTGTCAATAGTAAGTATTTTATGATTTGGCATATATATGTATAAGTCTTTTTGTCATTAAAAAATA
>JALQYN010000055.1 GCA_023254055.1 Polaribacter sp. | reverse complement strand
GTGCTTTGGGGCATCGGAGAACTCAACTACAAAGGTTTTCATTATGAGGAGGACGTCCCCCATCACCCAGACCCCACAGCTCATCAAGGTGGCGAGTACAAAGAACAAAACATTCGCGATATTTTGAAGAGCAATAGCACTAAAGGCTTCAATGCCGTAGACTAAGCATAGTGGTGTGGTCTTGGATGCTTCTTAATGGCTAAGACCGCATAGACCATCCTATAGCTGCAAACAGCCCTGCGTTGGAATGATTCCTACGCAGGGCTGTTTGCTTTTTAAGTAGACAGAAGGGGGGCAAGTACGCCTTACTGTAAAATTTCTTCGTATGACGGGATATGGTCTAATCTTAAAAAACTTTTACCTTCATAGTCGGTTCTAAAACAGGAATATCATCAAATGCAAAGTGGTTTTGAGATAACACCGACATTCTTTTTCCTGGTTCTAGATGCACATGGCCAGAAGTTGGATCTTGCTCACCAGATAATATCTTTAAAAAAGTAGATTTACCTGCTCCATTTGCACCGATAATTCCGTAGCAATTTCCTTGAACAAATTTTGTGTTTACCTCATCAAATAATATTCTTTTACCAAATTGAACCGATAAATTTGAAACTGAAAGCATTTTTGTAATTTTTAAATTTTGGCAAAAGTATAAAATTTATAAGGAGTTTTTGGCTTTTTTGCTTTTAAAATGGAATAAAAATGAAGAAATTTATGAGGTTTTTTTTGAATACTTTAACAACGAATTAACAAGTTTTTGAAAGATGTATACGTAATTTTGACATTAGATTAAATCGAATAAATGAATCATTTTTTTAAATATTGTTTTTTAATTGTAACCGTTGCTATTGTTGGGAGTTGTACGACTTCGAACAAAGAACAACTTACCTATTTTGGAGGTAAAATAATACATCCAAAATCAGATTATGTATTGTTATATAAAAACGATGTACTTATTGATAGTTTGTTTTTAGACAAGGACGATAAGTTTTTAGGGAGCTATAAAAACTTTAACGAAGGTTTTTATTACTTTATTCACGGCAATGAAAACCAATACATATACTTTCAACCAAAAGATAGCATTTCTATTCGTTTAAATACCTGGGATTTTGATGAATCTTTGGTTTTTAGCGGAACTGGAGCAGAGAAAAACAATATGTTAATTGACTGTTTTTTAGAGAACGAAAAAGAACGCTATAACCATACTATTTATTCTTTTTATCGTTTAAATCCGACTGATTTTAAAGGAAAATTAGATTCGCTATTGACTATTAGACAAAACAAAATTGACGATTTTAAGTCTAGACAACTAAATTTACCTAAAAACTATTCTGAAGTTTTAGAAATAGTGGCTAAATACCCTGTGTATAATAGATTTGAAAGGTATCCAGCAAGACATAAAGATATTCACAAAGCAACTGAATTTCCTGCTTTAGATCCAGCGTTTTACTCTTACAGAAAAAACATAGATTTAAACAATAGTGATCTGATGTACTTGAGGTCTTACACTCAGTATATTGTTAATAGACTATATAACAATATCTATACGAAAGGCTACTCTAGTAACTCAAATGAATTTACTGTTGCTTTATTAAATACTGTTGATGAAAACATTTCAAGCGAAAAATTAAAAAATACGTTTTTAAGGCAAATGGTTATCAATGATTTTTTAGATAAATCTACTTGCGATATTAATAAAGATGCTTTTTTTACCTATTTTAAATTAAGTACAGATATTGAAGATAAAAAAGAAATTCAACGTTTGTTAAACGATGTAAAAAAACTACATGGTGGCAACCAATTGCCTGCATTTGAAGTTTTAGACTTTAACACAACAAAACACAATATTCTAAGCCTATCAAAAAACAAGAACAGTGTTATTTACCTTTGGAATCCAGAGTATATTAGCGGTGAGTACCTTTCGTCTAGAATTAATTATTTATCAAAAGAATTTCCAAAACTTAATTTTATTGGTGTAAAAATTTCTTCTACGAAACTTCAAAAACCTGTAAAAGGTATTGATATCAAGCAACAGTTTTTTATCAATTCTGAAAGTACAGCTGCCGAATTTTTAACAAGCGAATTACCAAGAACTTTATTGGTAAACAAAAAAGGAAAAATTGTTAATGGCTATGCCTCTATCAATAGTCCTAGAATACACAAACAGTTAAAAGCTTTACAAAAAGACTAATTGATAAGGCTATCAATTAAATTTACACTACCTTTGCAACTTTTAAATCCAAGGTGGGTTTAAACACATAGATGGTTAATACCCAGTTATTCGTATTCACATCTATTGCGAAATTTATAAACCGAGTTTACAGATACTGGCGTCTGTGAATTCACAATTGTTCACAGCATGTCAACATTTTTAGAGTTGGGGCTTAGAGAAGAAATCTCTAGAGCCTTAACTGATTTGGGTTATGAAAACCCTACAGTAATTCAAGAAAAAGCAATTCCACAAGTAATTGCATCTTCACAAGATTTAAAAGCTTTTGCACAAACCGGAACTGGTAAAACAGCCGCTTTTAGTTTGCCTATTTTACAACAATTAGATGTAAATAGTAAAGAAACCCAAGCAATCATTTTATCGCCAACAAGAGAACTAGCCGTTCAAATTGGTAAAAACATTGAAGAATTTGCTAAATATATAAAAGGTGTAAGAACTACAACTGTTTATGGTGGTGCAAATATCGATGAGCAAATTCGTTCCTTAAAAAAAGGATCTCAAATAGTTGTTGGAACTCCAGGAAGAACGGTAGATTTAATTAAACGTAGAGCGTTAAAGTTAGGAAGCATTCGTTGGATTGTTTTAGATGAAGCCGACGAAATGTTAAATATGGGATTCAAAGATGAATTGGATCAAGTATTAGAGGTTACTCCAAAAGAAAAACAAACCTTACTATTTTCTGCAACCTTTCCTCGAGAAGTTGAAGCAATCGCTAAAAACTATATGCACAAGCCTATAGAAATTACTTCTGGTCAAAAAAACGAAGGTTCTGAAGACGTAAGTCACGAATACTATTTAGTAAACGAACGTACACGTTACGAAGCGCTAAAAAGAATTGCAGATGTAAATACAGACATCTACGCGATTGTTTTTTGTAGAACACGTAGAGAAACACAAGAAGTAGCTAATAACTTAATTAAAGATGGTTATAGCGCTGATGCTTTGCATGGTGACTTGTCTCAAGGGCAACGTGATGGTGTAATGGATAAATTTAGAAAGAAAAGCATTCAGATATTAGTAGCAACAGATGTTGCTGCACGTGGGTTGGATGTTACAGAATTAACACACGTTATCAACCATAAATTACCAGACCAGATAGAAAACTATACACATAGATCTGGAAGAACTGGTAGAGCTGGTAAAAAAGGAATTTCGATTGCCTTGGTGAATAGTAAAGAAAAAGGAAAACTACGTCCGATTGAACGAATTATCAATAAAAAATTCATTCAGGCTGATATTCCTAGTGGAAAAGAGATTTGCCAAAATCAGTTAATGCATTTGATTGATAAAGTGCAAAATGCAGAAGTAAACACTAGTCAGATAGAAGAGTTTTTACCAAGTATTTACGAAAAACTAGAAGGTTTAGACAGAGAACAATTGATTCAAAAATTTGTATCGCTAGAGTTCAACACGTTCTTAGCCTATTATGAAAATGCCAAAGACTTAAACAATTTAGCTTCGTCTAGAGGAGATGATAGAGATTCTGGCGGAAGAGGAAGACCAAGAGACGAAAACATGACACGTTTCTTTATCAACCTAGGAAGAAAAGACGATTTAAATCCTGCACGATTGATTGGTTTAATTAACGAACAACGTATTACAGACAATATAGAAATTGGTGCCATTGATATTTTAGACACTTTCTCGTTTTTTGAGCTGGATAAAAACTTTGAAGGGCAAACATTAAGTGCTTTTGAAGAAAACGACCCAGAGTTTAACGGACGTGGAGTAAACATAGAAATTACCAAGAAAGAACGTTCTGGTGGTGGAAGAGGCCGTGGTGGTGCTAGAGGAGGAAAAAGATCTCCTTCTAGACCAGAAAGCGGTGGCTTTGGAAGAAAACGTAGCGATAGAAGCGCTTCTCCAAGAAGAAGTAGTTCTTCTGATAGAAAACCAAGAGCTGGTGGAGACAGACCAGACAGAGGTACTGCAGATAAAAAAACTGGCGGATTTGGAAGAAGACGTAGAGAAAGATAGAAAACACCTTATATAAAACAAAAGCGCATCTAACAACGATGCGCTTTTTTTGTGCCTTTATTTTGCTATATTTGAATAGATAAAAAGGAACATTATCTGGAAAATAAGACGGGATAACGTCATAAAATATAATTATATAACGAGTTGGCAGTAATAAAAACTAAAAAGGAAATTTAAGATGCAAAAAAGAATACTTCATTTACACTTAACAATTCTAATTGTCTCAATATGTCTTTTATTAGGTTGTGCAGGCAACAAAAAATTACCTGATAATTATTGGGAAAGTCCAGTGCCTAGCATAAAGCAAACTCAGAGAAAGTTACCATTTGGAGATTTAAGAAATTACCAATATTGTGAGGTGATACCGACTTTTAGGAAAGGAGATAGTCTTATTACAGAAGTGTATAACACAATACTTTGCAATAAGTGTCCAGAAAACAAATGGTATCAATTAACAGAGGATGAATTGAAATCGAAACTTGGAGCAGAAAGTGTAAAATTGAATGGACCAAGACATTGGGTTATTAATAAAGCTAAAGGTACAGGAAATGTTCAATACGACAAAATTGCGAGTTTTGGAGATATACAAATGAGATTAGCGGCACAGATTGATGGGGAAATAGAGGAAACTACATATACAGAGATTACAGTAAAGCGTTGGACAACTTGGATTTATAAAAAAGGTAATGAAGTGTATAAATTGGTAAATCCAAAAGGGGAGGAATATATTATGCAGTCGTATAGTAGGATTATTGATAAACAACAAAGTATAGATGATTTATCTCAACTAAGCTTGAAATTAAGTTTGCCAAAAGGTTGGTCGTTTAAAACAGAAATACTTGAAAAAGAATTTAGACTTATTTCTGAGGGACAAGCTTTTGTAGTAGTTGATAGTTTAAGAAATACTTATCAGAAAATTGTAAATCAAAAATAACTACTGCCAACAAGGTATATAAAAAATAGGCGAAATAGTACTCAATTCAAGTGCTTTGGCTCGTTTCAAACTTTGTGTTTAACCGAAAGTTCAGTGCTTCGAAATCGCCTACTTTTCATATACAAGACCGTTGGGCTTCATTATAACCAACCACTAACTAATGATAAAATTCTTTAGACACATCAGACTAAAACTGCTTTCTGAAGGAAAAACAGGAAAGTATTTAAAATATGCCATTGGTGAAATTGTACTTGTTGTTATAGGTATTCTCATCGCATTACAAATTAATAATTGGAATGAAACTAGAATTGAAGAAAATCAATTAAAAAAGCACTTATTGACAATAAAGAATAATATCTATAATGATATTATAATATTAGGCAAAGATGCTATTAAAAGAGATTCTTTAATGTCAAAAAACACACGTGCAAGAGAAGAGTTTTATCAAGGCATTTTAAATGTAAAAACAATGAATGATGCTCAAAGATTTTTCTATGAATTCTATTTTACACCTAATAAAAGTGGTTATGAGGCATTAAAGAACTCTGGGTTATTAGGGAAACTGACTAATTCTTCATTAGACTCATTACTTCACAAATACTATGTTGGGTTAGACGATCTACGTGAAAAAGAAATCAGCTTTAATACATTTATTGAGAATGTAGAATATGATTATAGAACAAAATTTCCTGCTATTGCAATACATAAAATTATAAGTAAAGACACCATTTCAAAAGTCGAAGAAAAACTAATATTAGAAAGTTATAGGTCTAACATTTTTCAAGCTGGTGTATTAAGAGCTTCTACTCAAGGAACTAAGGCATATTATGTACTTATTGATATTGGTAAGGCTTTAATGGAAGAAATTGACAAGTATATAGATAACTAATTTAAGATACAGCCCCAAAGTCATTTTTAAAAGTAATCATTATCGTAAATATTTTCAGTCAATAAAAATAAAGAAGATTCTTAATAAAAATTAGAAGAAAATCACATCCAATTTAAACAAGGAATTAAAAAAACAACTACCTTTATACCAATAGGTTAGATAAGATGAAATCAAAACTTTTAAATTTAGGATTAATTTTTACTTCTTTTATAGGGTATTTAGAATGGGGTAAAGATCAAAGTAATTTTTTAATTGAAAATGAAATAGAAGTCATAACTAAAGCATTTTCTGACATCGAAGCAATTATACATCCATTTATTTTACTACCTCTTTTGGGGCAGCTTTTATTATTCATTACTCTTTTTCAAAAAACTCCTAGTAAAACATTAACCTATATCGGAATGATTTGCTTAGCGATTCTATTGGTCTTTATTTTTATTAGTGGAATTATTATATTTAACATAAAAATTTTAGCTTCTGCTACTCCATTTGTGGTGACCATGTTTTTAATTATAAGACATTACAAACAGCTTAAAAAAGTTGGTTAATACCCTTTCACTTTTTATTTTTTATGTTAAACGTTGTTGTAAAATTATATTAGATGTCACATTCAATTTATAATTACTAAATTACAAGCGTTAAAAAAGTGTCTTAATTTTCTAACATTCTTTTACATAAACTTCATTTTATCAAATCAGTTCCATGAAAAAACACACCCTATTCATTCTGCTATTTATTTCTTCATTTACTATGTATGCACAAGCAATTCATGAAGAAGATAAATATGTGCCCGAAACAGATCCATTAGTTTTAGAAAAAATTAGCCAATGGCAAGACATTAAGTTTGGCCTGTTAATGCACTGGGGGCCTTATAGTCAATGGGGTGTTGTAGAATCGTGGTCTATTTGCCCTGAAGATTATGGATGGTGTGAGCGTAAAAAAGGAAAAAATCCACAAAATTACACCGAGTATGTAAAAGAATATGAAGGGTTAAAAACCACTTTTAATCCAACAAAGTTTGATCCAGAAAAATGGGCAAAAGCGGCAAAAAAAGCCGGAATGCGTTATATGATTTTTACTACTAAACATCATGATGGTTTTTCGATGTTCGATTCTAAATACACCGATTATAAAATAACAGACAAAGCATCTGGATTTAGCAAAAATCCAAAAGCAAATATTACCAAAGAACTATTCAATGCTTTTAGAAAAGAAAACATGTGGGTTGGTGCTTATTTCTCTAAACCCGATTGGAATCATAAAAGTTATTGGGACCCTTACTTCCCTCCTTTTGATAGAAATGTAAATTACAACCCTGCGTTGTATCCAGAAAAATGGCAAAAGTTTACTGACTTTACACACAATCAGATTTTAGAATTGATGACTGATTATGGAAAAGTAGATATTCTTTGGTTAGATGGTGGTTGGGTAAAAAAAAGAGATAAAAAAAACTTAGATGAAAACTATGCAGAGAAATTTGCTGAAAACAAATCTGGGAATGGTTTTATCAAACACAGAATGGTTTCACAAGATATTAAAATGGATGAGCTAGTTGTAAAAGCTAGAAAAAAACAACCTGGTTTAATTGTTGTTGATAGAGATGTTTTTGGTAAAAATCAAAATTACTTGACTCCAGAAAACCGAGTTCCAAAAACAGAATTACCCTATCCATGGGAATCTTGTATCATTTCTGGTGGCGGGTGGTCTTACACACCTGATGCAACCTATATGTCTGGTTATGAAGGGGTGCAAATGTTGGTAGATATTGTTGCAAAAGGTGGCAACTTGCTCTTAAACATTGCTCCTTCTCCTAAAGGAGAATGGCAGGATGGTGCTTATAATTTATTAAAAGAATACGGTGATTGGATGAACATAAATAGCGAAGCTATTTACAATAGTAAAACATTAGCACCTTACAAAGAAAATAACATTTGCATGACACAACAAAAAAATGGAAATGTGTATTTTTTTTACATGACAAAAAAAGAAGAAAAAAACATGCCTTCAGAAATAACAATAAACTCACATCAACCTATCAAAGGTAGTAATGTGACTTTGTTGGGTTCAAAACAAAAACTTTCTTGGAAAGAAAATGGAAACGGGTTTACTATTACCATTCCTAAAAAGATACAAAACAACCCTCCAAGCAATTATGTTTGGACATTTAAAGTTTCAGCAATAAAAAAGAAATAATTAATGATTAAGACCAAACAATTTGCATTCATTATTTTAGTGCTACTCATTTTATTTTCTTGTAATAACAGTAATCAAGTCATTTATAAAAACCCGAGTGCATCTATAGACAATAGAGTTGAAGATTTATTGTCTAGAATGACGTTGGAAGAAAAGTTTTGGCAACTTTTTATGATTCCTGGTGATTTATCTGACGGAAAGGAAAAATACAAACACGGAATTTTTGGCTTTCAAGTTTCTACTAAAAGTTCTTCTAAAAATGAAGCGGAACAAATTTTAGAGTATGCATCTGGCGGAACAGCAAAAGAAACAGCAGTTTTAATTAATAAAATTCAAAAATATTTTTTAGAAGAAACCAGACTAGGAATTCCAATCATTCCTTTTGATGAAGCCCTACATGGTTTGATACGAGAAGACGCTACTGTGTTTCCGCAAGCAATTGGTTTGGCTGCTTCATGGAACACAAAATTAATGGATACTGTGGCGACAGCAATAGCTTTAGAAGTAAAAGCAAGAGGGATTCGTCAAAATCTATCTCCTGTTATTAATATTGCTAGAGATGTACGCTGGGGTCGTGTTGAAGAAACTTATGGTGAAGACCCTTTTTTAACATCAAATATGGCCGTTTCTTATATTACGGCTTTTGAAAAAAGAGGCATCATAACCACTCCTAAACATTTTGTTGCAAACGTTGGTGATGGCGGAAGAGATTCGTATCCAATTGATTTTAATGAAAGAACCTTAGAGGAAGTTTATTTCCCGGCTTTTAAATCGAGTATAAAAGATGCAGGAGCATGGTCAATTATGACAGCTTATAATTCAGTTAATGGGACGCAAGCAAGTGCTAACAACTGGTTACTGAATGAAAAATTAAAAAAAGAATGGGGTTTTGGGGGTTTTGTAATTTCTGATGCTGGAGCAACTGGAGGAGCAAATGTACTACACTTTACGGCAAAAGATTATGCAGCATCTACCAAACAAGCTATTGAAGGTGGACTTGATGTAATATTCCAAACTTCATACGATCATTATCCATTGTTTTATAAAGCGTTTGAAAAAGGAATGGTTGATGAAAAAGCAATGAATGAAGCTGTTAGAAGAGTGTTGTATGCAAAATTTAAACTTGGGTTGTTCGAAAATCCATACGTAAATATTGAAGATTTAGAGAATAATAATACTGTAGAAAAAAATAAAGGATTGGCTAAAAAGGCCGCTTTAGAGTCAATTGTTTTATTAAAAAACAATAAGAATACGCTTCCATTAGACAAGAAAATTAAAACTATAGCAGTTATTGGCCCTGACGCAAATGAAGCTAGACTTGGAGGCTATTCTGGCCCAGGAAACAATCCTGTAAGTATTTTAAAAGGCATCAAAAACAAACTCGGTAAAAACACAAATGTAAATTATAGTAAAGGAGCTGAAAGAGTACTCAAAGATTTTGTTGCTGTTCCAAAAGAAAATTTATTTCACATCAATAATGGTAAAAAAGAAGATGGTCTCTTAGCAGATTATTTTAATAATATTAGCTTAGAAGGAGAACCTGAATTGTCTAGAATTGATGCAAATATTGATTTTAGATGGACACTTTTTTCACCTGATCAAAATAAAATTAACTACGATTATTATTCAGCCCGATGGAAAGGGAAACTCATTGCGCCAAAAACTGGTTTTATCGATATTGGAATTAAAGGAGATGATGGATACAAATTATTCATCAATGATCAATTAATTATTGATAACTGGAAAAAACAAACTGTTCAACAAATTACAAAACCTTATTATTTTGAAAAAAATAAAACTTACAACATCAAAGTAGAATACTATGAAACTGTTGGAAATGTCTGGTTTAAAATGATTTGGAATGCAGGAATAAAAAATAATTGGCAAGCAGAGATTTCAGATGCCGTGAAGCTTGCAAAAAAATCAGATGTAGCTATTGTTTGTGTTGGAATTGAAGAAGGTGAATTTAACGACAGGGCTTACCTTTCGTTACTTGGTCATCAAGAAGAATTGATTAAAACTGTTGCTAAAACCGGTACACCAACAATAGTTGTTTTAGTTGGTGGAAGTGCTATTACCATGCAAAACTGGATTGATGATATAGATACCATTGTAGATGTTTGGTATCCTGGTGATGAGGGTGGAAATGCTATTGCCGATGTATTATTTGGTGATTATAATCCTGCTGGAAGATTACCAATCACCTTCCCTGTTCATGAATCTCAATTGCCATTATATTACAACCATAAACCAACAGGAAGAGGTGATGATTATACCAATCTTACTGGAAAACCATTATTCCCTTTTGGGTTTGGATTGAGTTATACTTCTTTTAAGTATAGCGATATTCAATTGAGTAAAAGCACCATAACTAAATCTGAAAGCACTTCTGTAAAATTTAAAATTACCAATACTGGAGATTTTGATGGCGATGAGGTTGTACAATTATACATTAAAGATTTATATGCCTCTGTAGCAAGACCAATTATGGAATTGAAAGGGTTTCAAAGAATCCATCTTAAAAAAGGGGAAACTAGAGAAGTAGCATTTAAAATAACTCCTAAACATCTAAAAATGTTAAATAAAGAAATGAAAGAAGTTGTTGAATCTGGTGACTTTAGATTGATGATTGGAGCATCATCAAATAACATTAAACTTAGAACAAAACTAACTGTAAAATAAAAAAGCCTCAAGAAATTCTTGAGGCTTTATTTATCTTTTATACAATTGCTATTCTTTCATAATAGAAGCAGCAATTCTTTTATAGGTTCCGTTTTCTAATTTGGTTCTAATTCCAGAAAATGCTGAAATCGTTTCATCAATATCTTCTTGAGTATGAGTTGCAGTCGGAATCAATCTTAAGATGATCAACCCTTTTGGAATTACAGGATATACTACAATAGAACAAAAAACACCATAATTTTCTCGTAAATCGTTTACCATAGCCATTGCTTCTGGTATGTCACCTTTTAAGAACACAGGTGTAATACATGTTTGTGTATTTCCTAAGTCGAAGCCAGCTTCTTTTAAACCGCTTTGTAAAGCATTGGTATTTTCCCAAAGTTTCGTTTTCAATTCTGGCATTGTACGCAACATATCTAAACGTTTTAATGCTCCTTTTACCATAGCCATTGGCAATGATTTTGCAAACATTTGAGAACGCATATTGTATTGTAAATACTGAATTACATCTTTATCGCCCGCAAAAAAAGCACCGATACCAGCCATCGATTTTGCAAACGTTGCAAAATAAACATCTATTTCGTCTTGAACTCCTTGCTCAAAACCGGTTCCTTTTCCGTCTTTACCTAGAGTTCCAAATCCATGAGCATCATCTACCAATAAACGGAAATTGTATTTTTCTTTTAAAGCAACAATCTCTTTTAATTTTCCTTGTTGTCCTCGCATTCCGAAAACACCTTCAGAAATTACTAAAATTCCGCCACCAGTTTCAGCAGCCATTTTTGTAGCTCTTTTTAAATTTTTTTCACAGCTTTCAATATCGTTATGTTTAAACACAAAACGTTTTCCTGCATGCAAACGAACCCCATCAATAATACAGGCATGGGTGTCCATATCATACACAATAATATCGTTTTTAGTAACCAAAGCATCAATGGCAGAAACCATTCCTTGGTAACCAAAATTCACCAAATATGCAGCTTCTTTATCAACAAACTCAGCACATTCTTTTTCTAATTGTTCATGAAAAACAGTGTGACCTGACATCATTCTTGCTCCCATCGGATATGCCATTCCGTGTTCTGAAGCAGCTGCTCCATCAACTTTTAACACTTCTGGATGATTTGCCAAGCCTAAATAATCATTAATACTCCACGTAATAACTTTCTTTCCATTAAAAGACATTCTGTTAGAAATAGGTCCTTCTAATTTTGGAAAAACATAGTAGCCTTCTGCCTTGTCGGCCCATTTCCCTAAAGGACCTTTATCTCCTTTTATTCTTTCAAATAAATCTTTCGTCATGTATTTTTTATCTTCAAAATTGAGAATGCAAATTAACTGCTTTTTTGGGAGTTAATCAAATAAATAAGCACCAGAATAACAGGGATTATATATTAAGATGTATAGAAATAGAATGATTATTCTAAAAATCCTTGTTTTTGCATCCAGGTATCACTATAAATTTTATTCATGTATCTAGATCCATGGTCTGGAAAAACCAACACAACAAAACTGTCTTTGGTAAACATATTTTTAGTGTTGTATTGCACTGCAGCTTGCATTACTGCTCCACTTGTATAGCCCGCAAAAATACCTTCTTCTGTTACAATTTCTCTTGCTTTAACTGCGGCATCTTTGTCGGTTACTTTTTCGTATTGATCAATAACATTGAAATGGGTTGCAGTTGGAATCAAGTTCTTGCCCATGCCTTCAATTCTATAAGGATAAATTGCGTCTTCATCGATTTCACCTGTTTCATGAAATGCCTTTAAAATAGATCCATAAGCATCTACTCCTAAAATTTTAATTGATGGATTTTGCTCTTTTAAGTATTTACCAATTCCTGATATGGTTCCTCCTGTTCCACTTGCAACAACAACATGAGTTACTTTTCCTTCAGTTTGTTTCCAAATTTCTGGACCTGTAGAATGGTAGTGTGCTTCACAATTTAACTGGTTAAAGTATTGATTGATATAAATAGAATTGGGTGTTTCTTTATGGATTCTTTTTGCTACTTCATAATAAGAACGAGGATCATCTGCGGCAACATTTGCCGGACATAAATGTACCTCTGCTCCCATTATCTTTAACATATCAATTTTATCTTCAGACGTTTTAGAACTTACCGCTAAAATACATTTATACCCTTTCACCATAGAAATCATCGCCAAAGAAAAACCTGTATTTCCAGATGTAGTTTCTATTATAGTATCTCCTGGTTGAATTAACCCTTTTCTTTCTGCATTTTCAATAATATACGTGGCAATTCTGTCTTTTGCCGAATGTCCTGGATTGAAAGATTCTAGTTTTGCAAAATAAGAGCCTTTAAGTTGATTTGTGATGTTGTTTAACTGAACCAATGGTGTTTGACCAACTAGTTCTAAAATATTTTTATTTGTTTGCTGATTCCTTGTCATTACTCAATTTTATGCTCTAAATCTAAAATAAAAGAATATTCTCTAGCCACTTCTTTTAATGCGTCAAACCTACCTGAGGCGCCTCCATGGCCAGCTTCCATATTTGTTTGCAGTAATAAAACATTTTCGTCTGTTTTATACTCTCTTAATTTTGCAACCCATTTTGCAGGCTCCCAATACTGTACTTGACTATCCCAATAACCGGTTGTAATTAACATATTAGGATATGCTTGTGCTTTTACTTGATCGTAAGGAGAATAACTTTTTATGTATTCGTAATATTCTTTTTCTTTCGGATTTCCCCACTCATCAAATTCACCCGTAGTTAGAGGAATACTTTCATCTAACATGGTAGAAATAACATCTACAAACGGAACTTGAGCGATAACACCGTTGAACAATTCAGGGTTCATATTTACAATTGCACCCATCAACAATCCACCAGCTGAACCACCCATAGCATATAAATGATCGGCAGAGGTATACTTCTGATCTATCAAAAATTTAGAACAATCAACAAAATCGTTGAAGGTGTTTTTCTTGTTCAGTAATTTTCCGTCTTCGTACCAATTTCTCCCTAAATATTCGCTACCTCTAATATGAGCAATTCCAAAGACAAATCCTCTATCTAGCAAACTTAATCGAACTGTGCTAAAACCATCAGACATCGTTGCTCCGTATGAACCATAAGCATATAATAACAAAGGGGTGTTTTCATTTAATTCGGTATCTTTTCTGTGCACCAAAGAAATTGCAACTTTCTTTCCGTCTCTAGCTGTTACCCAAACACGTTTACTTGTATAGTTGTTTTTATCAAATGTTCCTCCTAGAACTTCTTGCTCTTTTTTAATTTCTTTTGCTTTTGTACTCATGTTAAAATCAACCACCGTACTCGGAGTTGTCATTGAATTGTATGAGTATCGAATGGTATTCGTATCAAAATCTGAATTGGAATGAACACTTGCTGAATACGTTTCTTCATCAAAAGGCAAATAATAATCTTTTGTATCGTCCCAACGTTTTATTCTAATTTTATTCAAACCGTTATTACGTTCTTCCAACACCAAAAAGTCTTTAAAAATCGACATGTCTTCTAATAAAGTATCTTCTCTATGCGGAATTACATCTGTCCAATTTTCTTTAGATGTTTTAGTTACCGGAGTTTTCATCAACTTAAAGTTGATGGCTCCATCTTTGTTCGTTCTTATGTAAAAATGATTGTTGTAATGCGCAATGTCATATTCTAAATTACGCTCTCTTTTTTGAATTGTTTGAAACGTTCCATTTGGAGTATCTGCATCTAAAAATTGATATTCAGATGAAACCGTACTATACGAACCAATAATGATGTATTTGTTTGATTTTGTCTTGGTTACAAAAGTCCCGAAAGTATCATCACTTTCATGAAAAACTTCAACGTCATCAGATTCAGAGGTCCCTAAAACATGTTTGTATATTTTATAGCTACGTAAAGAAACGGGGTCTTTTTTGGTATAAAACAAGGTTTTGTTGTCATTTGCCCAAACCGAACCACCATTTGTATTGGTTATCACATCATCATAAACTTTACCGGTTTTTAAGTTCTTGATATGAAGCACATACTGTCTTCTACTTACAGTATCTACCGAAAAAGCTACTAGTTCGTTATTTGGACTCACATTTAATCCGCCTAATTGAAAATAATCGTGTCCTTCAGCTAATTCATTCACATTAAAAAGCAATGCTTCTTCAGCGTCTAAAGACTCTTTCTTACGCGTATAAATTGGGTATTGTTGTCCTTTTTCATACTTCGTAATGTAAAAATAACCGTTCTTTTTATAAGGAACTGACTCGTCATCTTCTTTGATACGAGATTTCATTTCTTCAAATAAAGAAGATTGAAAATCGTTGGTATGCGAAGTGATTTGGTTGTAATAATTGTTCTCTGCATTTAAAAAATCGAGAACTTTAGTAGTCTGTTCGTCTTTTATCTTGGCATTTTTTTGCTCATCAGACAAACGCATCCAAAAATAATTGTCAATTCTAATATCGCCATGGGTTTCTATTTCTGTAGGAATTTTAGTTGCTACCGGCGGTTTTATATCTTTATTATTCATGGAATCGTTTTTACAAGCGCTTGCAAAAATAAGACTAAAAGCCGTAGTGCAAAATAATATCTTTCTCATTTTTTAAATTTTTTTGTATCTGTGAAAATACTAAATTTGTGGCAGATACTAAATTAGAGAATTATGTTTGGAGATATGTCTGGAATGATGAGCAAACTAAAAGAAGCTCAACAAAAAGTAGAAGAAACAAAAGCGCGATTAAACCATGTGTTGATCGATGAAAAATCTGTAAACGGAAAAATACAGGTAACCATTACTGCAAATAGAGAAATTAAAGCTGTTCAAATTGATGAAAGCTTGCTTAATGATAAAGAAGAATTAGAAGATTATTTAATTGTTACCTTAAATAACGCGATTAAAAAAGCTACAGAAATAAACGAACAAGAACTAGCTATTGCTGCAAAAAGTGGTATGCCATCTATTCCTGGAATGGATTTATTTAAATAGAACTTGATGTTTATACAAACTGAAGATTACTTGATCCCTTGTTTCAACAAAAAACTTTTTGGTGTTGAATGTTTAGGGTGTGGTTTTCAACGTTCAGTTTTACATTTATTGAAAGGTGAATTTGCAGAAGCTTTTCATCTCTATCCGGCAATATATACTTTATTGTTATTTTTGATTTTTATCATTCTTAACTTAAAGTTTAAATTTAAACACAGAAAAAAAATCATTCAAGTCTTAGCAATCGTCAACATCTTAGTGATTGTTATTAGTTATATCATAAAAATGAATTCTTAACATGGAAAAACAACCTTTACAATATTCAACACTCATCTATATTTTAGCCATCATATCTTTACCTCTTTGCTGTTGTGGTGGATTTGGAATTATTACTGCTGGGATCGCTTTTTTTATAGCTAGATCTGAATTGAATAAGTTTTATGACAACCCAGATGCCTATTCAAATCAAGACAATATTTATACGGGAAAAATTATCGCTTTGGTGGTGCTTATTATCAACGCATTGTACATGGTATATGTGGCTTACAGCATTTATACAATTGGATGGAGCGAATTAATGAGACAGTCTGAAGAGATGATGAAAACTTATTAAAAAAAAGGAGCGAAAATTATCGCTCCTTTTTTTTGTAGATAAACAATTACATCACTGATAATCCAGCTATTAAGGCTATCAATATGGCGAAAGCATAAAATGACAACATTATAATTGTTAAAATTCCAATAAATTTATAATGTGATTTTAAATTCATAAGTGCTTCAGACAACATGTTTTCATTATTACTTGCCAATGCGTTTTTCATTTTGTTGGCAAAACGATATAAATACAAAACTGGAAAAAAGTATAACACCCCTATTAATAAATAAACAACTGTCATAATTGGTCCAGCATTAAAAGGCATTGCATTTGCATTTGGTAATGAGCTAAAAATAGCTCCCATAAAAAAAGCCAAAATAACGATGAAACCAATACCAATAAAACCCATTATTGCTAAAAAATTGGCCCATTTTGCTGTTTCTTTTAAAAACCCGATTGATTGAATATTGAGTTTTAAGTCTGTTGACCTTGATTCTTGTGTGTATGAATTTTCCATCTTTTCTTTATTTTTCAAATGTTGATATGGTTTTTTTAATAATTGAAATACAATCTAACAATTGTTCTTCATTCATAACCAAAGGTGGGGCAAAACGAATGATGTTACCGTGAGTTGGTTTTGCTAACAAGCCATTGTCTCTTAATTTGATGCAAATATCCCAAGCGGTTGAGCTTTCTTCTGTATCATTGATTAATATGGCATTTAACAAACCTTTACCTCTTACAGATTTTACCAAATCATTATGCTTTGCAAACTCAGTTAATTCAGCTCTAAAAATTTCACCTAATTTAAAAGCATTTTCAGCTAAATTTTCTTCTTGAACTACTTCTAATGCTGCTATTGCAACTGCAGCAGCAATTGGATTTCCTCCAAATGTTGAACCGTGATTCCCTGGTTTGATAACATTCATAATATGATCATTTGCCAACACCGCTGAAACAGGGTATGCTCCACCAGAAAGTGCTTTTCCTAAAATTAAAATATCTGCTTTTACCTCTGGCTCTCCAGAACAATTTTTATAAGCACAAGAACAGTTTCCACAAGTTGCTAACAAACGACCAGTTCTTGCTATTCCTGTTTGCACTTCATCTGCAATAAATAAGACATTGTGTTTTTTACACAACGCTTTAGCAGCGGCTAAATATCCTTCAGAAGGCACATACACTCCTGCTTCTCCTTGAATAGGTTCCACTAAAAATGCAGCAATATTTTTACTAGAATTCAAAACATCTTCCAATGCTTTTAAATTATCGTATTCTATTTTGATAAATCCATCTGTAAATGGTCCAAAATTAGTTCGGGCTACCGCATCATTTGAAAAAGAGATAATAGTGGTCGTTCTTCCATGAAAATTATTTTCACACACAATAATTTGCGCTTCATTTTCTGCAATTCCTTTTACTTCATACGCCCATTTTCTTGAAATCTTCAAAGCAGTTTCTACAGCTTCTGCTCCCGTGTTCATGGGTAATAATTTATCAAACCCAAAAAGCTCTGTGGCAAATTTCTCATACTTTCCAAGCATGTCATTATAAAATGCTCTTGACGTTAATGAAAGTGTTTGTGCTTGTTGCACCATTGCTCCTACAATCTTAGGGTGACAATGTCCTTGGTTTACTGCAGAATACGCCGATAAAAAATCGTAATATTTTTTACCTTCTACATCCCAAACATGTACGCCTTCTCCTCTACTCAACACCACTGGAAGTGGATGATAGTTGTGTGCTCCGTACTTGTTTTCTAATTCGATCGCTTGTTGCGAAGTTAATTGGTCTAAAACAGCCATTTTAAAATAATTTTTAATTTATAAAAAACTATTCCTCTTCTACCTTTATCCTTTCGAAGAGCTCGAAAATTCAGCGTGGGAAAGAAATCACCCCTAAAGAATTGCAAATTACTAAATATTCGTTTGCAAATAAAAACTTATTCAGACATTTTTCCTGAAAGTGATGAAATTTGAATTTCCAATCGCTTCATTTCTCTGAGTATGGCATTTTTATCCATTTGCATCCAAGCAAAAATCTTTAACATGCTCACTCCGAAAAGAAAAACCAAACCACCAAGCCCCCATGTAAGCATTTCATTGATAATTTCTGTATTAAAAAACTGAATGATACAATACACAAACATTCCAAAGAAAATCAACGTCATGAAATTCATTAAATACATCATCCATTTATTTTTCCCTCGAAACAAGCCTGCAATCATCTCAAATACGTTTTGTTCTTCTAACTCATCATAAAACTTTGCTTCTTCTTGAGTTAAGGTTTCTTTAATTAATTTGTCTATTTCTTCTGTATGATTCTTCATGATATTTTTGTTTTAATGATTTTTTTAATTTTTCTCTTGCATGAAACAATCTTGATTTAGCGGTTCCTACCGAAATATCTAATGCTTCACTTAACTGTTGCAACGAATAATTTTCTGAATAAAAAAGTGTAATAACCAATTTTTGGTTCAATGGCAAGCTTTCTATCTCTGTTTTTAAAATTGAAATCTGGATTGTTTTCTGTTCTTCTGAATCTACATCCCAATTATTGGTTTCTCTTCCTTCATAAAACAAATTGAGTTTAACCTGTTCTCTTTTATTTGCTCTAATCCAATCAATTGCCTTCCTATTTACAATACTTATAGCCCAACTTTTAAATTGTTTTGGGTTTTTTAATGTCTCAAGTTTATTAAAAATAACAGCCCAACTTTCTTGAGCAACATCTTTCGCTATTTCTGTATCCTTTACATACCAAAAAGCGAGTTTACAAAACTGAATATGCCATTTTTTCACCAAGACAGAAAGCACTTCTTTTTTTCCTGATTGATACTCAAGTACCAACTTTGAGTCTGATGTTTGGGCTTTCA
This sequence comes from Polaribacter sp., assembly GCA_023254055.1. Classification (GTDB taxonomy): domain Bacteria; phylum Bacteroidota; class Bacteroidia; order Flavobacteriales; family Flavobacteriaceae; genus Polaribacter. The sequence goes on along the minus strand of JALQYN010000055.1, from coordinate 37,279 downwards.
TTTTTTTTATTGATTTCATACCATAGACGAATGCAAAATAAAAAGGTTCAATTTTATTTAAAGTTTCCTAAAGATAATTTAAATAATTAGGTTAAAATCTTTGGGCGATTATTATTTTTGCAGGATGAGTAGAAGAAATAAAAGACAGATTTTTGAAAATATTGAAGTGATTGATGCTGGTGCTAGAGGAAAAACAGTAGCCAAAGCTCCAGACGGAAGGGTTATTTTCTTAACAAATACAGTCCCTGGGGATGTTGTTGATATAGAAACAGGCAGAAAAAGAAAAGCCTATTACGAAGGAAAAGCAATCCATTTTCACACCCTTTCTGATAAAAGAACAACACCTGTTTGTGAACATTTCGAATATTGTGGTGGTTGCAAATGGCAACATATGAAATATGAAGATCAGTTGTTTTACAAAGAAAAAGAAGTAACTCAGAATTTAGTTCGAATTGGGCATTTAGAATTGCCAGAAATTACACCAATTTTAGGCTGTGATAAAACCTATTTTTATAGAAATAAAATGGAATTTTCTTTTTCTTCTAATCGTTGGTTGACCTATGAAGAAATAAATTCTGAAGAAGAAGTGGATAGTAAAAATGCTTTAGGATTTCACATTTCTGGAATGTGGGATAAAATATTAGACATTAATACCTGTCATTTACAAGAAGATCCGTCAAACGAAATTAGAAATGCCATTAAAGAGTTTTCTATAAAAAATGACATTGCTTTTTTTAATCCAAGAGAGCAAGATGGTTTATTACGAACGATGATGTTGCGTATTGTTTCTACATCAGAAATCATGTTGGTTATTCAGTTTTACAAAGAAGACAAAACAAAACGTGAGTTATTATTAAATTTCATTACTGAAAGATTTCCACAAATTACTTCATTGCAATATGTAATCAATGGAAAAGCGAATGACACCATTTACGACCAAGAAGTTGTTTTGTATGCAGGTAGAGATCATATTTTTGAAGAAATGGAAGGCTTGCGTTTTAAAATAAACGCAAAATCTTTTTACCAAACCAATTCAGAACAAGCTTATGAATTGTACAAAATCACAAGAAATTTTGCTGGTTTAAGCGGCTCAGAAATTGTCTACGATTTATATACAGGAACAGGAACCATAGCCCAATTTGTTTCTAAAAAAGCTGCTAAAGTAGTGGGCGTAGAATCTGTTCCTGAAGCTATAGAAGATGCAAAAAAGAATGCCAAACTCAATGCTATTGAAAATTGTGAGTTTTATGTTGGTGATATGAAAGAGGTATTTACATCAGAGTTTATCAAACAACACGGAAAACCAGATATTATTATTACCGATCCACCAAGAGACGGGATGCATAAAAAAGTGGTCGAACAAATTTTAGCCATTGCTCCAAAACGAGTGGTGTATGTAAGTTGTAATTCTGCAACACAAGCCAGAGATTTAGCGTTGATGAAAGAACATTACAAAATTGTAAAAACTCAAGCAGTAGATATGTTTCCACAAACACATCATGTAGAAAATGTTGTACTTTTGGAATTGATTTAATTTTTATGAAAAAAAACAGCATCTATATTTTATTTTTAGCATTGGTATTTATTGCCTGTGAAAAAGATGATATCTGTTTGTCTCCGACAACGCCAAAATTAGTATTGCGTTTTTACGATACTGCAAATCAAACTGCTTTAAAAAGCGTAGAACGATTGTCTATTTGGGCTGATGGAAAGGATACTTTATCAATTTATAAAAGTGTTTCACTAGATTCTGTTGCAATTCCGTTAAATGTAAATACAACACAGACTATTTATCATTTAAAAACGAATACTGTAGATGGTAATAAGGCAAACAATCTTACAAATACAATTACTATAAATTATACAACATCAGAAGAATACGTTTCGCGTTCTTGTGGTTTTAAAACCATTTTTAACAACGTAACTATTTCTTCTAATAATGGTTGGATTCAATCTTTTACGCCAACTTCTTTAACTATAATTGATACTCAAACAAGCGCACATGTTAAAATATATCATTAGTTTTTGTTTGTTCATTACTTCACTAAGTAATGTTGCTCAAGAAAAAGAAGCTTTAGATACTATTTCTAATAAAACCGCTTATGGGTTACGATTGGGAATAGATATTAGCAAACCGATTATGGGAATGATAGATTCTAATTCGAGCGGATTAGAATTTGTAGCAGATTATAGAATTACAAAAAATTGGTACATCGCAGCAGAATTTGGTACTCAAGAAGAAATTACGGTAGAAGATTACACCAACTCAACTTCAAAAGGATCTTTTTATAAAATTGGCGTTAATTACAATGCCTATGATAATTGGTTGGATATGAATAACGAAATCTTTGTAGGTTTTAGATATGCAACCAGTGCTTTTGAACAAACGTTGAATAGTTTTACTTCTAATACAGGTAGCGATTATTTTTCTGGAAATCCCGTTACAACACCAAAAATCACAAAAGGATTAACTGCACATTGGACAGAATTTGTTTTAGGAATAAAAGTAGAAACCTTCAAAAATTTATTTTTAGGCTTTAGTTTCTCCTATAAAATTATGCTTAGTGTAGACCAACCAACAAATTTCAAAACCTTGTATGTACCTGGATTTAACAGAGTTTTTGAAACAGAAACGGGTTTTGGCTTTAACTATACCATTTCTTATACAATTCCATTTATTAGCAAGTAATCCTTTGTTTATTCCTTGTTTTTATTAACTTTATCTTCCTTTATTAAAATTTATTTAAAATGAATAAAATACCTAGTGTTAATTTGGCCGATTTTTTGTCGGATGATATTCACAGAAAACAAAAATTCATACAAGAAATAGGACACGCCTATGAAAACATAGGTTTTGTTGCTTTAAAAGGGCACTTTTTAGACGATACTTTAGTTGACGATTTGTACAAAGAAGTCAAAAACTTTTTTGATTTACCTACGGAGGTAAAAGAAAAATATGAAATTCCGGGTATTGGTGGCCAACGTGGTTATGTGTCTTTTGGTAAAGAAAGCGCTAAAGGTAAAAAAGAAGGAGATCTAAAAGAGTTTTGGCATTTTGGTCAATATGTAGATGCAAATTCTAAATACGCAAAAGAATATCCAGAAAATGTAGTTGTAGAAGAGTTACCTAGATTTAATGAAATAGGAAAACAAACCTATAAGATGTTAGAAAAAACAGCCAAATATGTGTTGCGTTCTTTGTCTTTACATTTGGGCTTAGAAGAAACCTATTTTGATGAATATATCAAAAACGGAAATAGTATTCTACGCCCTATTCATTATCCGCCAATACAAACCGAACCAAAAGGTGCAGAAAGAGCTGCAGCTCATGGAGACATAAATTTAATCACTTTATTAATGGGAGCTCAAGGAAAAGGGTTGCAAGTTCAAAATCATCATGGAGAATGGATTGATGCCATGGCAGAACCAGATGAATTGATGATCAATGTTGGTGATATGCTATCTAGACACTCTAACAACAAATTAAAATCTACCATTCACAGAGTTGTAAATCCACCGAAAGAGTTATGGGGTACTTCTCGATATTCAATTCCGTTTTTTATGCATCCAATTAGTGACATGAAATTAAATGTCTTAGAAAGCTGTATTGATGCTAAAAATCCTAAACAATTTGATGATATTACTGCTGGTGAGTTTTTAAATGAACGTTTGAAAGAATTAGGTCTGATTAAATAATCTAACTGGAAAATAGGCAACAAAATAATGGACTTAAAAGATCAACTAAAAAATTTATTCCCTGAACACAAAGAGATTCCAGAAGAGATTGAAGAGAAATCAACTATTTGGTTACAAGATGATCCGATAATTTGTAAATATGAAAAGAGAAAAGGAAAACCCATTACTATTTTAGAAGGGTATACTGGAGCAACATCAGACTTTAAAATATTAGCAAAAGAAATTAAGACAAAACTTTCTGTAGGTGGAAGTTTTAAAGATGATAAAATTATTATTCAAGGTGATTATAGAGATCGAATAATGACTCTATTAAAAGAAAAAGGATTTAACGTAAAACGTGTTGGTGGATAACGCAAAACGTTAAAACAGTACAACTAGAAAATAAAAGAACTATAGCATCGTTTTTTAATTATGAAAACTTCAACTTTACACATTACAAATGGTGATAGCACTACAAACTATCTAAAGAAACTTAACTTTCAAGGAGATTTTATAACTTGGAGAGAAATGCTCTGCGAAGGTAAAACGAGTACAGATGTAGGTAGTGAACATTTTTGGAAATCTAGATTCGATTTTTTAAAGCAATCTTATAAAGTTACCAAAAAGCAATTTATAGATTTAACACTTAAAGAATATCGAAATTTATGTAATCACAAATCGCAAGAAGAAATTGTGTTGTGGTTTGAGTACGATTTGTTTTGTCAAATAAACATGATTGCTGTTATCAGTTGGTTAAAACGTTATAGAAAAGGTAGAAAAATATCATTGGTCTGTAGTGGAGAGGTTAAAGGAAGTAACAAATTACTTGGTTTAGCAGAACTTACTGAAAAACAACTTAAAGAGCAGTATCAAAACAAAACAGAACTAACTATTGATGATATAGAATATGCAGATTATGTTTGGCAATTGTATTGCTCAGACAACCCAATTAAGTTACAAAACGTTTATCAATATCAACAAAATACAACTTTTAAGTATTTAATAGATAGTTTATTAGTGCACCTACAACGCTTCCCTTCTATTGGAAACGGATTAAACAATGTTGAAAATAGCATTCTAGACATTACTGCAAATTCAACCTTAAATTCACAAGATGAATTGATTCGTGAATTATTACAACAAGAAAATCAATACGGGTTCGGTGATCTTCAATACAAAAAACAGATCAATGATTTAAAAGATTATTTTTCTTCATTTTCACCAGTAAAATTGAATAAAACAGGAATAAAAGTACAGCAACAGTTATTAAACACCTATGCCAATATGAGAAATGATTTCTCGTTTTTAGGAGGTGCTAAAAAATACAATTTCTTATACGACGACACTACACAAAAGTTGTTGAAAATTACCTCTTTATGATACAAGAATCAGAATTGATTTTAAATCCAGATGGAAGCGTTTATCATTTAAATTTACATCCAGAAAATATTGCTACTGACATCATTTTTGTGGGCGATCAAGATCGTGTAGATAAGATTACAAAACATTTTGATGTGGTTGAATTCACTACACAAAAGCGCGAGTTTAAAACTTCAACAGGTATTTATAAAGGAAAACGATTAACTGTACTCTCAACCGGAATTGGGCCAGATAATATCGATATTGTGATGAACGAGTTGGATGCTTTGGTGAATATCGATCTACATACAAGGCAACCAAAAAAAGCACTTACCAAATTAAATATAGTACGCATTGGAACTTCTGGTTCTTTGCAGTCAGATATTCCTGTAGATAGCTTTGTAATTGGTTCTCACGGCTTAGATTTAAACGGAATGCTACACTCCTATCAAATTGATGCTATTTCTAATTTAGAAGTAGAAAACGCTTTTATAAGCCATACCGATTGGAGCTCCAAAAAAGCACATCCTATTTTAATAGAAAACAGTTTAGAATTAGAGAATAAATTAATTTCTGAAAAAGTATTTAAAGGAATTACAGCAACGGCTGGAGGCTTTTACGGACCCCAAGGAAGAGTTCTTCGATTGCCTTTAGAAGACAAGAACCTAAATCATAAAATTGATAGTTTTAATTTCAACGGAATTAGAATTACCAATTTAGAAATGGAAACTTCTGCTATTTATGGATTGTCTAAATTATTAGGTCATCATGCTTGTTCTTTGAATGCAATTATTGCCAATAGAGCAAATGGTACCTTTAGCAAAGATCCAGGGAAAGTTGTGGCCGATTTAATTGTCTATACATTGAATAAATTAGCTGAATAGATGGTTAACATTACTATTGGCGGCGTGCCAGAACACTTTAATTATCCCTGGTATCTAACGTTAAAAAATAAAGAGTATACAAAGCACAACATCAATTTACGTTGGAAAGATTTTCCTGGTGGAACAGGAGAAATGAACGCAGCCCTTCGAAATGCAGAAATTGATATTGCCATTATTTTAACCGAAGGAATCATCAAAGATATTGGAGAAGGAAATCCTTCTAAAATTGTTCAAACTTTTGTTAAGAGTCCTTTGGTATGGGGAATTCATGTAGCACGCAACTCTTCTTTTCAACAAATTTCAGATTTAGAACATGCAACCATAGCTATTAGTAGATTTGGTTCTGGTTCGCATTTAATGGCTATTGTAAATGCCTATAATCAGGGTTGGAATTTGAACAACCTACAGTTTAAAGTTGTGGGTGATTTAGAAGGAGGAATTGATGCATTGACAAAAGGTGAAGCAGATTATTTTATGTGGGAGCATTTTACAACAAAACCTTTCGTTGATGATGCTACTTTTAGAAGAATTGGAGACTGTCCTACTCCATGGCCTTGTTTTGTAATAGCTGTGAGAAATGAAATTTTAGAGAAGCACTCGGAAGTGATAAAAACTATTTTAACTATTATCAACAAAGAAACGACTGGTTTTAAACAACTAAAAAACATTGATGTAATTCTTTCTAAACGCTATCAACAGAAATTAGAAGATGTTCAAAAATGGTTGTCAATTACAGAATGGGAGAGCAAAAATCAAATCACTAAAGAGTTCATTGAAAACATACAGAATAAAATGATTACTTTTAAAGTGATCAGCTCTAAAGTAAATGCTGAAAAATTTATTTAAAATAAATCAATTCACATGAAAAGAACATTTTGTCATTCCAATATACTTGTAATTGTTTGTTTACTATTTACAACTACTCTTTTTGCGCAAACCTCTATCAATAAAAAAGATATTGTTGGTGTTTGGAAAACAGTTGATGACGAAACAGGAAGAACCAAATCACACATCCAAATTTTTAAAAAAGGCGCAAATTATCATGGAAAGATAATTAAACTACTTGACCCAGAAACATTAAAAAATAGTGGAAAAGAACGCTTTGAAGATATCAAATGTGATCAATGCCCTGCTGAATATGGTATAAATCAACCTCTTATAGGGCTAGAAATTGTTAAAAACATGCAACAAAAGAGAAGTAAATATGCTGGAGGAAGCATTATTGACCCTAAAAAAGGAAAAGTATATACCTGTACAATGTGGATGGATGATTCAGATAAAGCGGGCAACACTCTTAAGGTTCGTGGTTGGGTAGCCATGTTTTATAGAACTCAAACCTGGTATAGAGTTAAATAAGCGAAAACAAATGTTTTAATAATAAATGACGAAGTACAAAATAAAATCATCTTATTGTGCGTTATAATCTAGAAGTGTGAAATTAGGAAGTTCATTAAAAATTTGTACATTTAGCTTTTTAAAATTTTAGTTTAAAATGAAAAAAGTAGTATTTATTGCAATTTGTACAGTAGGAATCTTGAGTATCACATCATGTAGAAGTACTTCAGCTAGCTGTGGTTTAGCAGAAAACACATCAACGAAACAAACTCAACAAAACTTTCAATTTACTAATATTGTTGCTATTGCAACGGCTAGGTAGTTGACAGTCTTATTCAAATTCAATGAATCCGCTTTTTAAGCGGATTTTTGTTACCAATCAATTGTTGATTTGCCTATACTCTCTAAGAACACATTTGTTTTAGAAAAATGCTTATTTCCAAACCAATAACCACGGTTTGCACTTAATGGAGATGGATGTCCTGAAGTTAAAATTTCATGTTTTTTTGCATCAATTTTTTTTCCCATTTTTTGTGCAAATCCGCCCCAAAGTAAAAAAACAACTCCTTCTTTTTCTTTAGATATTTTTGAAATTACCGCATCCGTAAATGTTTCCCATCCTTGTTTCTGATGACTTCCAGCTTCATGAGCTCTTACGGTTAATGTTGCATTTAATAACAAAACACCTTGTGTTGCCCAATGAGATAAATCACCAGAAATGGGCACTGGCTTTTGAATATCTGATTCTAATTCTTTGAAAATATTGCGTAAAGAAGGTGGATGATTCATTCCGTCATGAACAGAAAAACACAAACCATTTGCTTGTCCAACTCCGTGATAAGGATCTTGACCAATAATTACTACTTTTAAGTCATTAAATGAGCAAGCAGAAAAAGCAGCAAAAATGTCTTTTTCTACAGGAAAACAAGCTGTTTTATTGTATTCATCTTTTACAAAATTGACCAAACTTCTAAAATAGGGTTTATCAAATTCTGATTGTAAAATATTTTTCCACGAATCAGCAATATTTAGCTGCATACTTTCTTATTTTTGCTTTATAATCAAAGATAGTATTTTGTCTAAAAATATTTCAGAAAAAACAATACAAGATTTAGAGTTTCCTACAGTTTTAGAGCATGTAGCAACCTATTGTATTTCTACCTTAGGTAAAGCTGCTGTTATACAGATCAAGCCTATTGAAGATTCTGAATTACTCAAAGAAGAATTAAATTTAGTCAATGAATATGTTTCTTCATTTATTAGTGAGAACAAAATACCAAATCACGGTTTTGAAGATATTTCTCAAGAAATTTTCACTTTAAATATTGAAAACAGCTTTTTAGAAGCCAGTGCATTTTTAAAGATTGCTGGGATTTCTGAAACAGTAAATGAATTATTGATTTTCTTTAAAAAATTTGAATCTTATTTCCCAACCTTACAACACATCAGTCAAGAAATTGAATTCACCTCAAGCATATCAAATGCAATTCATAAAATTATTACCTCTTATGGAGAAGTAGCTAATAATGCTTCACCTCAATTAAAAGAAATCAGAAAAGATATTGCCAAAATACGTGGAAAAATTGGCGAAAGTTTTACAAGAGATTTAAGCAAATATGCAGCAGCTGGATTTTTAGATGATATTAGAGAGTCTGTAATAGACAATCATAGAGTTTTGGCAGTATTGGCCATGCACAGACGGAAAGTAAAAGGAAACTTTTTAGGTGCTTCGAAGTCTGGAAACATCGTTTATATAGCGCCACAAGCAACATTAAATTACGATCGTGAATTACAAAACCTAATCTATGAGGAACAACAAGAGGTAACTAAAATATTGAAAGAATTAGCTTCTGAAATTAAACCTTTTGTTCCGTTATTACATTCTTATTTACAGTTTCTAACACATTTAGATGTTATTGCTGCTAAAGCAAAATATGGACATAGTTTGCATGCAGTTTTGCCTAAAATTACTTCCGAAAAGAAGATTGATTTTAAAAAAGCATATCACCCAATATTGTGGAAAAAAAATCAAGAGAATAAAATTGAAACTATTCCGCAATCTATTGTATTGAATAAAGAACAACAAATCATTGTGATTTCTGGTCCAAATGCAGGCGGAAAAAGTATCACTTTAAAAACCATAGGATTGTTACAAGTAATGTTGCAAAGCGGCTTGTTAATTCCGGTTGACGAACGTAGTGAAACCTATATTTTTGATACTATTTTAACCGATATTGGAGACAATCAATCTATTGAAAATCAATTAAGTACCTATAGTTATCGATTAAAAAATATGCGCTATTTTTTACGGAAATGTAATAAGAATACCTTGTTTTTAATTGATGAGTTTGGTACCGGTTCTGATCCTGAATTAGGAGGTGCTTTGGCAGAAATTTTCTTAGAAGAGTTTTACAACAAAAAGGCATTCGGAATTATTACCACCCACTACTCCAATTTAAAAGTATTGGCAAACGAACTAGAAAATGTTACCAATGCTAACATGCAATTTAACGAACGTACATTAGAGCCTTTATACAAGTTGTATGTTGGACAAGCAGGGAGCTCTTTTACCTTTGAAGTTGCTCAGAAAAACGGAATACCATTTAGCATCATTAACCAAGCAAAAAAACGCGTAGAAACTGAAAAAATTAGATTAGATAAAACCATTTCTAAATTACAAAAAGAACGCAATCGGTTACAAAAAAACTCTGACAGCTTAGAAAAACAGCAATCAAAAGGGAAAGAGCACATTAATAATTTACAAGAAAAAGAACAAAAAATTCAAGATAAACTAGCCGATTTTCAAGAATTGTATGATAGCAATCAAAAAATGTTAACCATTGGAAGAAAAGTAAATGAGTTGTTAAATCATTATTTACAGACCAATAACAAAAAATTGTTGAATGCTGAATTGCAAAAGTGGATTGCTGCAGAAAAAACGAAGTATCTAAAGAAGAACCCACCTAAGCCAAAAACAAAGGCTGAAAAGATATCGGCAAAAATTGTTGAGAAAAAGAAGCAGGAAGTTATTCAACAAGTAGAAAAAGAAGTCTTACAAAAAGTGGTTGAAGTTCGTAAAGAAAAGAAAATTGAAGCAACAAAAATTGCAAAAGCAAAAGCAGAATACGTCTTTAAAATAAACGATCGAGTTCGATTAGTAGATGGTAACGCTGTTGGTACTATTGATAAAATAGAAAAAAACAATATTTTTATCAACTATGGTGTATTTACCACAAAAGCAAAAGTTGAACAATTAGAATTGGTTGAAAAAGCGAAGTAATAAACTATGAGCAAGCATTACAAATCCCAGAAGGATTTCTTGTCTTTTTTCTACAAACTTTTCCATTTCTCTTAATTGCTTTACAAGATTTTATCGCGGTAGTATTTGTAGCAGTTGAATTTTTGTTTTTGACTTTATCAAATGTAGGTTTTTTAGGAATACAGACTTTACATTCTAAATATCCTTTCTCTTTAGCCTTTTTTACAGTTATTTTTGTGTACGATTTTGGCAGTAACTTACATTCTTTTTTATGATACCTAGCTCCTTTTTCAGCTTTTTTGGTTATATATACTTTAGTATCACTTTCTGTATTAGAGTAAAAAAATATCCCAGTAAAAATTAAAATGATTTTTAGTATTTTCATGATTAAATATTCTTGTTTCAGGTTAATTTTTATTCAAAACAACTTTGCTAATACACATTATTTTTATCAAAATACAATTTAGTTTACTGATTTGCTTTGTTATAATGCTAGAAACAGTACAATCTCTATCAATCAAAAAAAATAAACACATCCTTAAAAATCAATATTTTACACACCAAAAAAACACTGATAAAAAAGTGATGTAATTTGGTTCTATTACAAATAATATGAATAGGTTTGCACTCGAATTTGAAAAACCAGTAAATGAAACGTATCAATCAATACAAAAAGCTTTTTAATGTAGAAGGCGCTATAGATTTAAAAGAACTAAAATCTACTTATAGAGGTTTAGTAAAACAATGGCATCCAGATAAGTTTCAAGACGAAAGCAAAAAAGAAATTGCAGAAATTGAGAGTACTAAAATTATTGATGGTTATCATTTTTTAGTAAGTATTGCGCCAGAAACAAAGGCTGCTAACTTAGCAGATTATACAACAACAATTACAGAATTTCAAGTTGCAGATTGGTATCATAAAAGCATGTTATTGGAAGTTACTTTTACAGATGGCAATACCTATGAGTATTTTGGTGTTAATAAGATTTTATTCGGAAAATTTATAAACGCAAAATCAATCAACAACTTCGGGAAAAGAAATATTTTCAATTCTTTTACCTATAGAAAATCTAAGAAAGCAGCTGTAATGGCTTAAAGTATAGTGTGGATTGTAAAATTTTAAAACTTACTAATCACTCAAACTGCTTCATTTCTGTATCATAAAACTCGCCAGCTTTATCCATTAAATCTGCCAATTCTGTAGCAATATCTTCTTCATTTTCTCCAGATAAATCTTCGAACCATTCTATTTCATCATCTTTTAAGTTGATTAAAAAACGTGGGTACTCTGTGTGTAAGACAAAAATATCATCCGGAAAATTACTGTTGTCTGCCAATAAAAATTTAGGTAATTCCATAGTTTATGCTTTTTCTCTAATGAGTTTTAAAGTTAAATAATTAAAACGAATATATAATAAAATGGCAGCTGTTGACAATCCAGCTAACAAGCCAAGCCAAATTCCGAAACTACCCAATTGTTCTTCTTTTCCAAAATAATAACTGACTGGGAAACCAATCAACCAATATGAAATAAAAGTAATGATTGTTGGAATTTTAACATCTTGCAGTCCACGTAATGCACCTAGAACCACAACCTGAATACTATCAGAAATCTGAAAAATGGCTGCAGCTATTAATAATTGAGCTGCAATGGAAACCACTTCCATATTATCAGTAAGGTTTTGCACATCGTTATAATCTACATAGATTTTAGGCAATTGTTTGTGGAATAAAAAGAAGATTGTACCAAAGAAAATTGCCAGTAAAATTGCCATAAAAAAGATTGAAAAGGCAATTCTTCTTAATTCTTTATAATTGTGTAATCCTTTTTGATTTCCAACTCTCACCATAGAAGCAACACTTAGCCCCATAGCAACCATAAACGTCATAGAAGATAAATTCAATGCTATTTGATTTGCTGCTTGCGGATTTTTTCCCAACAAACCACTCAACCAAATTGCCGCTGTAAAAATAGCAACTTCAAAAAACATTTGCATTGCACTTGGAGCTCCTAAACTGATCAATTTTCGAATCATCAAGGTATCCAATACAAAAAACTTAATGTTTGTTACCAAACGTTTAGAGCGTTCTTTGATTGCTAATAACCTCCATAAGTAAGCTACCATCACAAAACGAGAAAGTAAAGTACCGTATGCGGCCCCTACCATTCCCATTTCTGGAAAACCAAATTTTCCAAAAATCAATACATAGTTTAAAACCACATTTACAATATTAGCAATCAAAGTAGCATACATTGGATATTTGGTCATAGACATTCCGTCACTAAATTGTTTTAATGCCTGAAAAACTACTAAGGGAATTAATGAAAAAGCAACTAGGTTTAAATACGGAATTGCCAATTCTACAACCTCGGTGGGTTGCTCCATTAAATACATTAATGGTTTGGCAAAAAACACCAACAAGAACAATGCAACCCCTAAAACTGTACACAAAAACAATCCATGTTTGAAAGTAGATTTGGCTTGTTTAAAATTATTTGCCGAATCTGCTTCTGCAATTAATGGGGTTATTGCAGTAGAGAAACCAATTCCTAGAGACATGGCAATAAACATAAAACTGTTTCCTAAAGAAACGGCTGCTAATTCTGCTGTCCCTAATTGACCAACCATTATATTATCTACAAAACTTACAAAGGTATGTCCTAACATCCCGAGCATTACAGGGGCAGCAAGTTTCCAATTGTACTTAAATTCTGAAGTGTATAAAGAAATATTCAAGAAAGTTGATCGTTGATTTTAACAGGACAAAGGTATTCATAATAATTGAAGTTTATCGTCTATCATATTAACAAAATCCCAACATAAATATTTCATTAAAAAGCAGTACTTTTGAGCTTCAACAATTTTATTAGAGTTAAACATTAATTAAGAATTATTTTTAAATGAAAAATCCAAATGATGGTTTTTTAAAAGGAAGACTTAGAAGTATAAAGTATGCATTAAAAGGGATGTGGTTACTTTTAATAACTGAAGACAGTATCAAAACACAATTTTGTTTTGGAATCATATCACTAGCTGTTGGAATTTATTTTGATATTTCTGCAACAGAATGGATGTTTCAATTAATTGTTATTGCACTTGTTTTAGTTGCTGAAGCTTGTAATACAGCGGTAGAAAAAATGGCAGATTTTGTGCATCCAGAATATCATGAAAAGATAGGTTTTATTAAAGATATTGCTGCTGGAGCTCCAAGTTTTGCTGCTATATTCGCAATAATTGTTGCCGGAATTATATACGTTCCTAAAATCTTAGAGTTATTCTAAGCAAATACTTATATTTACATTTTTACAATCTACATCTAATTAATGGCTAAAAAAGCAAAAACGACAAAGCAAAAAACAGAGAAAAAACCTAAGTTTCAAAAAACAAAAGCGTTTTTTAACAATAGGCAAACACATACTGTTTTTGGTTTGTTTTTAACATTGTTTTCTATTTTTTTAATCATTGCATTTTTTTCATTCTTTTTTTCTTGGCAAGCAGACCAAAGTACATTAACTCAATTTACTGATAGAGCTGTTGAAACAAAAAATCTTCTAGGAAAAGTTGGGGCAATTTTAAGTAACTTTTTTATTTATGAAGGATTTGGTGTTGCTGCATTTATTATTCCTGTATTACTTTTTATCAGTGGTTTATTTTGGCTTTCTAAAATGCCTTTTAGAAGAGTAATAAAAACATGGAACTGGGGCTTATTGGTAATGCTTTGGTTTTCGATAACCTTAGGCTTTGTGCCAGATAAATTTGTTGTATTAGCCGGAGTTATCGGTTTAGAAATTAACGAATACTTACAAACTTTTTTAGGAAAAACAGGATTAACACTGGTGCTGAGCTTTCTGTTTTTAACCTACATTATTATCCGTTTTAAAGTAACACCAGAAAGTATTTTATCTAAATTTAGAACGAAGAAAAAAGACATTTCTGAAGAGGAGCATTTTGAGGAGCCTATTGAGGAACCCGTTATTGAAAACGAGTTTATATTAGAAAACTCAACAGAAAAAAAATCAGAATTTGAAAAGTCTGTAACAAATTTACAACCTACCATTAGCAATTTTTCTGATGTAAAAACTGCCAATAATAAAGAAGATAAAGATGAGAGTTTGCTTGATGTTGTTTTAAAAAATGAAACAACAGACGCTGAAGAAACTCATGAAAAAGAAGTTCAAATAGATATTGAAAAAACAGAAGAAGAAGAACATTCTACAGAAAATTTATCTGAAAAACTAGTAAAAGATTTTGGAGAATTTGACCCTACTTTAGAGTTAGGAAACTATAAATTTCCAACCTTTAATTTATTAAAACAATACAATGAAAGCATTTCTATAGATCCAGATGAGTTAGAAGCCAATAAGAATAAAATTCTAGAAACGCTTAAAAACTATAAAATCGGAATTGCAAAAATTAAAGCAACCGTTGGACCAACAATTACTTTGTATGAAATTGTTCCTGATGCTGGTGTTCGGATTTCAAAAATTAAAAACTTAGAAGACGATATTGCATTATCATTATCGGCATTAGGTATTCGTATCATCGCTCCTATTCCTGGGAAAGGAACTATCGGAATTGAGGTGCCGAATAAAAAAGCAACCATTGTTTCGATGCATTCTGTAATTTCTTCCAAGAAGTTTCAAGAATCTCCGATGGAACTTCCTATTGCTTTAGGGAAAACCATTTCTAACGAAACTTTTGTGGTTGATTTAGCAAAAATGCCACACTTATTAATGGCTGGTGCTACAGGTCAAGGTAAATCTGTTGGATTAAATGCTGTATTAACATCCTTATTATACAAAAAACATCCCGCAGAAGTTAAGTTTGTTTTGGTAGATCCAAAGAAAGTAGAGCTGACATTATTTAATAAAATTGAGCGCCATTATTTAGCAAAATTACCAGATAGTGAAGAAGCAATAATTACAGACACAACCAAAGTAATTAATACACTAAATTCTTTGTGTATAGAAATGGATAATCGCTACGACTTATTGAAAACTGCCATGGTTCGTAACATCAAAGAATACAATGTAAAATTCAAAGCACGTAAGTTAAATCCAAATGAAGGGCATCAATTTTTGCCATACATTGTATTAGTAATTGATGAATTTGCCGATTTAATTATGACTGCCGGTAAAGAAGTAGAAACTCCAATTGCGCGTTTGGCACAATTAGCACGTGCCATCGGAATTCATTTAATTGTTGCGACTCAACGTCCGTCTGTAAATGTAATTACTGGAATTATCAAAGCAAATTTCCCTGCAAGAATTGCATTTAGAGTAACCTCTAAAATTGATTCAAGAACCATTTTAGATGCTGGTGGTGCAGATCAATTAATTGGCCGAGGAGATTTATTATATACAGCTGGTAATGATATTGATAGAATTCAATGTGCTTTTGTTGACACCCCAGAAGTTGAAAAAATTACAGACTTTATTGGTTCGCAAAGAGCGTATCCAGAGGCCCATTTATTACCTGAATATGTTGGTGAGGAAGCTGGCACAAATCTTGATATTGACATAGAAGATAGAGATAAATTATTTAGAGAAGCTGCAGAAATAATTGTTACGGCACAACAAGGATCAGCTTCTTTATTACAGCGAAAATTAAAATTAGGATATAACAGAGCAGGAAGATTAATTGATCAACTAGAAGCTGCAGGAATTGTAGGTGGATTTGAAGGAAGTAAAGCTAGACAGGTTTTAGTTTCAGATTTAGTTGCATTAGATCAATTACTAGAAAACGAACAAAATTAGGATTCAATTCAATGAAAAAAATAACATCATATTTCTTACTCTTCTTTATAGGGGTTTCAATACAAGGTTTTGCCCAAGACAAAACAGCCGAAAATTTACTAAATGAGGTTTCTACAAAAATGACTTCATATACAAATATGGAAATTGCATTTACCTCAAGTTTGACTAATGTTGATGCCGGAATTGAAGAAGGTGATGAACCTCCAATGAAAGGAAACATTATTTTGGAAGGCGAAAAATACAACTTAGATTATATTGGAAACAGCTTTATTTTTGATGGGAAAAAATTGTATGTCATAAATCATGATGAAAAAGAAATTGCAATCAATGATGGTGATTTTGATACTGATGATGGATTTATCTATCCTTCTAAATTATTAACTTTTTACAAAGAAGGTTATACCTTTAAATTAGGTAAAACAGAAACGATACAAGGGAAAAAAATTCAGTTTGTAGAACTAACCCCGATTGATAGTGATTCTGATATTGTAAAGGTTGAGTTAGGTATTGAGTTAGAAACAAAACATATTTACAAGTTAATTCAAACTGGAGCAAATTCTTCTAAAACCACATTTACAATCACTTCTTTAAAAAGCAATCAAAAATTACAAAAAAACACTTTTGTTTTTAATAGAAAAAGCTATTTAAAAAAGAACTATAGTATTGATTAATACTTTTTTACAGTAAGCTTTTTATGAGAATACTAGACAAATACATATTAAAAAGTTTTCTAAAGCCCTTTGTTGCTACTTTTTTAATTGTATTGTTTGTTTTGGTTATGCAAACCTTATGGCTAGCTTTCGAAGACATTGCCGGTAAAGGAATTGATCTTCTTTTTATCTTAAAATTTCTCTTTTATACTGCACTTATTGTAACCCCACAAGCCTTGCCAATTGGCGTATTACTTTCTTCAATAATGGCCATGGGTAACTTCTCTGAAAACTATGAGTTTGCAGCATCTAAATCTGCTGGAGTTTCTTTGCAGCGCCTAATAAGACCTTTAATACTCTTAACCATTGTTTTAAGCTTTGTTAATTTTTTGTTTTTAAACAACATATATCCGTATGCAATGTTTAAACAAAAAAATTTATACCTAAATATTAAAAAGCAAAAACCTGCAATGTCTTTAATTCCGGGTGGATTTAATACAGACATACCTGGGTATCAAATTAAGTTTGATGAGAAATATGGAGAAAATGATGACTTGTTAAAGAATGTCATGATTTATGATTTGTCTGAAAAAAAATGGAATAAAAAGATTATAACGGCAGAAAAAGGGAGAATTATTAATAAAGAAGGTAGCAAATACATGACATTGGTTTTATACAATGGTCAACTATTTGAAGAATATTTAAGTGTAAAGACTGAAAAAAACATGCCAGCATCTACTGCTAGTTTTAAAGAATATTCAATTATTATTACCATGCCAGATGATGCTTTATTAGAAGAAGAAAACCTTAAAGGGCTTCATAGCATGAAAACTTTAGGTAAGTTAAGAGATACCATTCCTTATTACAATGATGACTTTAGAGAATATGTAAAAGGAAGAGCGAAAAGCTTTTATATAAATGCAGATGCTAAAAAATTAGTTTCAGCTAAAAATGATTCAATCGTTTCAAAATTACAGCCAGAAGTTCTAAACAATTTTGATGAAAGAACACAATTACGTTTAGTCAATTCTTCTATTTCAAAAAACAAAACCGCTTTAGATATAATTCAAAATAAAAAAGCAACTTTTAAATTCAAAAGAAAAGTCTTAAATGTTTATGAAACAGAGTATTACAATAGAATTGCTTTTTCATTATCGTGTTTAATTCTTTTTTTCATTGGCGCTCCTTTAGGGTCCATCATCAGAAAAGGAGGATTTGGTTTACCAATGATTTTAGCAATATCAATTTATGTACTCTACTTTTTCACCAATACTTTTGGAAGAAACTTAGCAGAAGAAAGTTCGGTCACTGCATTTTTAGGATCTTGGGTGTCTGCAATATTAATGGTGCCTATAGCCTTTTTATTAACAAGAAGAGCAACAAAAGATATGGGATTGTTTAATATTGATGTATTTTTGCAGCCAATTACAACTTTTTTCAAAAAAATAATGTCTAAAAAAGACAATCAGATATAATGGAGCATACTAAAACAAAAAACAACATACAACTGAATTCAATTGCAGAAGCTATTGAAGATGTTCGCAACGGAAAAGTAATTATTGTTGTGGATGATGAAGACAGAGAAAATGAAGGAGATTTTGTTGCAGCTGCAGAAAAAGTAACTCCAGAAATGATAAATTTTATGGCAATGCATGGCCGTGGTTTAATTTGTGTGCCTATTACAGAAGAACGTAGTAAAGAATTGCAGTTAGGCATGATGGTAAACAACAATACCGATCCGATGGAAACTGCTTTTACTGTTTCTGTTGATTTAAAAGGTAAAGGTGTAACTACAGGGATTTCTGCAAAAGACAGGGCATTAACTATCAAAGCCATTATCAATCCAAAAACAAAACCTTTTGATTTAGCAAGACCGGGACATATTTTTCCCTTAAAAGCAAAAGAAGGTGGTGTTTTGCGTAGAACAGGCCATACAGAAGCTGCCATAGATTTTGCACGCTTAGCGGGTTCTGAACCAGCGGGAGTTATTGTAGAAATCATGAATGAAGACGGAACAATGGCGCGTTTACCTCAGCTGATGAAAGTTGCAAAAAAGTTCGATTTAAAAATTGTTTCCATAGAAGATTTGGTTGCCTATAGAATGGAACATGATTCTTTGATTGAAAAGAAAGAAGATTTTGATATTGAAACTCGTTTTGGCACCTTTAGATTAAGAGCCTATCAACAAACAAATAATGGTCAGGTACATTTGGCGTTAACCAAAGGTTCTTGGAAAGAAAATGAACCCGTTATTACAAGAGTAAATTCTACCCTAGTCAACAACGATATTTTAGGAACCTTAACCAACAATGCTGATAAAAAATTAGACATGATGTTTAAAACCATCAACGATGCTGGTAAAGGAGCTATTTTATTTATCAATCAACAAAATCAGTCTCAAAACTTATTACATCGTTTAGATATTTTAAAAGAATCGCAATCTAGAGGTGAAATGAAAGCGCCACAAATAAAAATGGACAGCAAAGATTTTGGAATTGGTGCTCAAATCTTACACGACTTAAACATTCATAAAATTAGATTGGTTTCTAATACCACACAAGAGAAACGTGTAGGTATGATTGGTTATGGTTTAGAAATTGTAGAGTATGTAAAGTATTAGTGATTAGTGATTAGTGATTAGTGATTAGTGAAAACTAAATTATAAATACTAGGTTGAACTTTTACCTTTTACCCTTTTCTCTTTTTCTAAATAATCACTTCACTCCCACTTTCTAATTCATATGGTTTTTCATTTTGCTTAAAAACTCTTGCAGGTAAGCTACCTTTTAAAGCGATTGCATCTTCAAATACTTCTAACCAGCTTCCTTCTCTTAAACCAATTACAGAAGTTGTATTATATACATGAAATTCTTTTATTCGAGTTTCTCTAGTTTCTCCCATATGTGTTGAACCTTCAACAGGATCTATATAGTGTGCATTGATATTAAAAGGAATAAATGCTAAGGTTTTAAAACTTGGTGGATATACGATTGGCATGTCATTGGTATTCATCATACTTACACCACAAATATTACTTCCTGCGCTTGTTCCTAAAAAAGGTGTTCCGTTTTCTACAACTTCTTGTAAAACATTAAAAATAGCTTGTTTATATAGCTGATTTACGAGCTCAAAAGTATTTCCTCCACCAGTAAAAATAGCTTCAGCATTTAAGATGGCTTTCTTCGGGTTTTCAAATTCATGAATTCCTTTTACATTTATATTAATGGTATTAAAAGCCACTCTTGCTTTTGCTGTATACTCGTCGTACGAAATTCCGCTTGGTCTGGCATACGGAATAAAAAGCAAATTTTTAACATTTGCAAAATGAATAGAAAGTGTTGGCAATAAATATTCTAAGTATCCACTACCATGGATGGTTGAGGTACTTGCTATAATAAGTTTTTTCATGTTTCAAAAATAATCAAACTAATGCGATTCTATTGAAAAACGAACAACAACTTTATGAAATGATTTTTTCTCTTTAACAAAAGTTTACAAGTATTTTAATAGAGTTTTAAGAGGAGTATCGATTTTCTTTGTGATCATGAAAACTCAAACTTTATTTATTTTCTTTCTTGGTATTTCATTTACACTTTATTCACAGCAAAAGAGAATTGAAATAAACGGAGTTATTTTAAATCCATTTTCAAAAGGATTAAAAAATTCACACATCATAAATTTATCTTCTAAAGAAGGGGCTATTTCTGATACCAATGGCGCATTCACCATTAAAGCTAAAAAAGGAGATTGGTTACAAATAACAAACATTCAGTATCGTAATAAAAAAATTAGAATCACTCAGAACATCGATAAAGATCGATTTGTACGAGTATATCTTATACCAATTACTAACCTTTTAAAAGAAGTGCAAATTAAAAAAAGAATGACTGGTTTTTTAGGTTTTGACAGAATTGAAAAACCTAAAGACACTTTACCAAAAATAGATAAAGAGTATTACAATTTTTCAAAAATGGATTTTACCGCCTATGATACTGCTATAAAACAAGCAAAAAAAATAAAAGAAAAAGGAGAAGCTACTTACCTTACAGATCCAACAATGAAAAATGTTGCAACAACTATTTCAAGTGTTGCCATTCCAGACAAATCATCAATAAAAAAAAGAGCAATGAGAAAGGAATTGAATTTTAAAGAAAGCTTCCCTGATAAACTTAAAAAATTGTTTGGTGAACATTTCTTTTTTGTAAGATTAAAAATTCCGAAAGATAAGTATTATCATTTCTTAGCATATTGCAATCCGCTCGGAATAGAAGAGCTATATAAAAACAATAAGCACCTTGATATTCTTAAAATTTTGTTAAAAGAAAGTAAATCATATATACATCTCTTAGAAAACAATAAATAATTTGTGTAACAAAGTTTATTTGTTCAAATTTACATACAATTACTATTTAATGAGAACAAAAAAGCTTCTTCTGCTATTTTTAATAGTTCCTCTTTTTGCTTTTACAGCACATAAATATTATTTGAGTTTAACTCAAATAGAATACAATTCTAAAAATAAATCTGTAGAAGTCATTATCAATGTTTTTATTGATGATATAGAAACTGCACTTACTAAAATTCATGATAAAAAGTTTGAGTTAGATACTGAAAACGAATTTGCAGATATAGACACGTACTTTTTTGAGTATTTAAAAAAGAACGTAAAATTTAAACTAGATGGCAAAGCGTATGACTATAGTTATATTGGCAAAGAATATGATGGAGACGTCGTTTTTTTCTATTTAGAAATAAAAAATGTACCTACATTAAAAGAAATAGAAATTAACAATACCATTTTATTGAAACATTTTCCGGAGCAACAAAATTTGGTAAAATCTAAAGTAAATAAAAAGTACAAAAGTCTTTTGCTCACTAAAAAAGAGCAAACGGGTACTTTAAAATATTAATATAAATCACTAATTCAACAAAACCCAACATTATGAAAAAAATCGGTTTACTAGTTCTCTCACTAGTATTTGTTGCGGCTTCTTCTTTTGCACAAGAGAAGAAAACCCAACAAGGGCACACAAATCAGAATAAGTTTAGACAACTTAAAGATGTTTTAGCAACACCTACAAGTCAAAGAACAGCTTCTGGAGCGCCAGGAAAAAAATACACTCAACAAAAAGTTGATTATGTAATGGATATCGTTTTAGATGACGATAAAGAAACAATTACGGGAAGTGAAACCATCACGTATCACAACAATTCTGAAGATGAATTGCCGTATTTATGGCTGCAATTAGACCAAAATATGCGTGCTGCAGATTCTAAAACTCCAGATATCAATCCGAATAGAATTCCGAAAGGACTTTCTAAAGACAGATATGATAAAACATATGAAGAGCAGCCTTTTGATGGTGGATTTAAAATTATGAGCGTTACGAATGTAGACGGCAGTAATTTATCACATACTATCAATCAAACAATGATGCGAATCAACCTAGCAAAACCTTTAGGAGCTGGAGAAAGTTTTCAGTTTAAAATTAAATGGTGGTACAAAATCAACAACCACAGAACTCAAGGTGGAAGATCTGGTTTTGAACATTTTCCTGACGGAAACAACAACTATGTAATTGCACAATTTTTTCCAAGGTTGTGTGTATACGATAACGTAGAAGGATGGCAAAATGACCAATTCTGGGGAAGAAGTGAATTCGCACTAGAATTTGGAGATTATACAGTAAACATTACAACACCAGATGACCATATGTTAGGTGCAACTGGACGTTTAATGAACGAAAGTGAAGTACTTACTAAAACCCAACTAAGAAGATTAGCACAAGCTAGAAAATCTTATAAAGACCCGGTAGTAATTCATACTCAAGAAGAAGCAACTAAAATTGAAAAAAGCAGATCTAAGAAAACAAAAACTTGGAAATTCTTCGCAGAAAATGTTAGAGATTATGCATTTGCTACTTCTAGAAAATTTATTTGGGACGGAATGGCTGTAGATATTAATGGTAAAACAGTAATGGCATATTCTTATTATTCTAGAGAAGCAAATTCATTATACGGAGATCATTCTACAAGAGCTGCTGCTCAAACATTAAAAACATATTCAAAATATACCTTTGATTATCCTTATCACAAAGCAATCTCTGTAGATGGTCAAATGGGAATGGAATATCCAATGATTGCATTTAATCCTGGAAGACCAAACGCAGACGGAACCTATACAGATAGAATGAAATACAGAATGTTAGGTACAACCATACATGAAGTTGGACATAACTTTTTCCCAATGATTGTAAATTCAGATGAGCGTCAATGGACTTGGATGGATGAAGGTTTAAATTCTTTCGTTCAAATGTTAGCTATGAGAGATTATGAAAAAGATTATCCACTAGGAAGAGGTTTACCTAAAAACATTGTGCCTTATATGGCAGGTGATCAATCTAGAATTGCCCCTATCATGTCTAAAGGAGACAATGTATACAGTTTTGGTGCAAATGCTTATGCAAAACCTGCAACAGCTTTATGGATATTACGTGAAACCATTATGGGACACGAGTTATTTGATCATGCTTTTAGAACGTATTCTCAACGTTGGATGTTTAAACAC
Organism: Polaribacter sp.; assembly: GCA_023254055.1. GTDB lineage: Bacteria > Bacteroidota > Bacteroidia > Flavobacteriales > Flavobacteriaceae > Polaribacter. The sequence goes on along the minus strand of JALQYN010000055.1, from coordinate 13,791 downwards.
CCTACTCCTGCGGACTTCTTTAGATCTATGGAAGATGCATCTGCAATGGATTTAGATTGGTTTTGGAGAGGATGGTTTTACACAACTGATGTAACAGACATCGGAATTAAAAATGTTAAAAAATTCTACGCAAAACCTGGAAGTGATCGTGTAGACTTCGTAGAAGATACAACAGAAGGAGCTAGTTTCAAAAAAGGAAAAGGAGCAAATTCTAAATATTTTTATGAAGTTACTTTTGATAAACCAGGAGGATTGGTAATGCCAATTATTGTTGAGTTTACGTATAAAGACGGAACAAAAGGTAGAAAAACATATCCTGCTCAAATTTGGAGATTGAATGATAAAGAAGTAACTAAAGCCATTCATTCTGACAAAGAGATCATAAACATCACTGTAGATCCAGATTTAGAAACTGCAGATGTAGATATGACAAATAATAGCTGGCCAAAGAAACAAGACAACAAGTTTGGTAAGTTTAAAAACAAAGTAAAAGGATAAAAAATTATTCTATTAAAACTCATAAGAGGCACTATATAATTATATAGTGCCTCTTTTTATTTTTACTAAAAGTATGTTAAATAAAATTTGTAAATTAGTCCTCATAATAGAATATGATTACTTTTCGTAATTAATTAAACAAATAAATACAAATTTTACACACAATGAAAAAAATCGGATTACTCCTATTTTCTATTTTCTTTGTAGTTGCCTCTGGGTTTGCCCAAGACAATACTAAAAAGAAAACTCAAAAAGGACACACAGACCAAAACAAGTTCAGACAGATGAAAGATTTATTGGCTACGCCAAATACTGTTCATACTGCTTCTGGAACACCAGGACATGAATATTCACAACAAAAAGTGGATTATGTAATGGACATTCGTTTAGATGAAAACGACAATCGTATTTACGGAGACGAAACAATTACCTATCATAATAATTCTAAAGATCATTTAGAATATTTATGGGTTCAGTTAGACCAAAACATGAGAGCAGACGACTCGAAAACTCCAGACGCAGTTTCTGGAGGTGCATCAGCATTCATTACGCCTGATAATTTCAAAAAAACTTATATGGGTGAAAAGAAAGGTTTTGGACATAATATTGAATTAGTTGAGAGCAATGGAAAACCATTATCGCATTTTATCAACAGAACAATGATGCGTATAAATATGCCAAAAGCATTAGCTCCAGGAGGAACTTTTAAGTTTAGAATCAAGTGGAATTATAAAATTAATGATATCAACAAAGATGGTGGTCGTTCTGGTTTAGAAACGTTTCCTGACGGAAACAACAACTATACCATTGCACAGTTTTTTCCACGTTTAGCAGTGTATAACAATGTAGAAGGATGGCAAAACATGCAGTTCTGGGGAAGAAGTGAATTTGCGCTAGAATTTGGTGATTACGATGTTAAGTTAACCGTACCTGCAGATCATATTGTAGATGCAACAGGTGTGTTACAAAATGAAAAAGACGTTTTAACAAGAACACAACAAAGACGTTGGGAACAAGCAAGAAAATCTTTTAAAGACCCTGTAATTATTGTGACTCAGAAAGAAGCAGAAAAAACAGAAAAAGGACGTTCTAAAAAACTGAAAACTTGGCACTTTAATGCAAAAAATGTTCGTGATTTTGCATGGGCTTCATCTCGTAAATATATATGGGATGCAATGGCAACCAACATTAATGGTAAAACTGTTATGGCTGTTTCTTTGTATCCAAAAGAAGGAAATCCTTTATGGGAAGAGCATTCTACAAGAGCAGTAGCCAATACACTAATTGAGTATTCAAAATTAACATTTGATTATCCTTACCCAAAAGCAATTTCTGTTCACTCAGAAAGACAAGGAATGGAATATCCAATGATTTGTTTCAACTTTGGTCGTCCAAATCCAGACGGAACCTATTCAGACAGAACTAAAAAAGGGATGATTGGAGTTATTACACACGAAGTTGGTCACAACTTTTTTCCAATGATTGTAAACTCAGATGAGCGTCAATGGACATGGATGGATGAAGGAGTAAACTCGTTTGTTGAAATCTTAGCTGAATTAAAATACGACCCAGTATTGTTTGCTATTAATCCTGCAAAAAACATTACAAGATATATGGGAGGAGATCAATCTAACATCTCTCCTATTATGTCTCAAGGAGATTATGTAAAACAATTTGGACCAAATGCTTATTCTAAACCAGCAGCTGGTTTATACATGTTAAGAAAAACCATTATGGGACCAGAATTGTTTGATCATGCATTTAGAACTTATTCTCAACGTTGGATGTTTAAACACCCAACCCCAGCTGATTTCTTTAGAACAATGGAAGATGCATCTGGAATGGATTTAGATTGGTTTTGGAGAGGATGGTTTTACACGACTGATGTAACAGATATAGGGATTAATAAAGTAACTCCTTTATATGTTACAAATAAACAAAGTGATCGAATTAAAAATATTATTAAAACTAATCCTGCTGCTAAAGAATATTTTGATGGCTTAGGAGAACTAGTATATATAACTGATAAAAAAGAAGATGCTAATGCAGACGCTTTAAAGAAGCACGTAAAAGATGGAAAAGAAATTCCTGCTTATATGTATCAGGTAGAATTCGAAAAACCAGGTGGATTGGTAATGCCAATTATTGTTGAGCTTACTTATGCTGATGGAACAAAAGAAAGAAAAACGTTCCCTGCTCAAATTTGGATGAAGGATGATAACAAAGCTACGAGAGTGTTTGCTTCTACTCAAGAAATTAAGAGCATCGTTGTTGACCCTGATTTAGAAACAGCGGATGTAGATACTTCTAACAATAGCTGGCCTAAAAAAGAAGAAACAAAGTTTGACCAAATGAAAAAGAAAGTAAAAGGATAAACTTTTTTTTATAAAACTAAAAGCCCAATCTTTCGATTGGGCTTTTTCAATACAATCATTTTATGATTCATGAATTACAAAATGATGTTAAAATTTTTATAATTATCTTTATATTATAATTCAGCTAATTTCAATTTGTCATGAAAAAAATTACTTTTCTGTTTTCATTCTTTTTTTTTATTAACCACGAATACCTGGAGCTCTAATCTAAATAAGAATAAAGACAATTCATTAGGTATAGTTAATTCAATAGTTTCTAAAAATGAAGTAGTAAATCCAACCGTTACAATTACTGGACTTAACGGTCCATATACAAATCAAGCTTTTACTGCAACATTTACTTTTTCAGAAAACATCAAGAATTTTAATTTAAATGACATTACCCTAGTAAATGCTAGTGCTAGTGTTTTTAATAAAATTACTGATAGCAAGTACACAGCCTTAATTACACCAACAGCTGAAGGTACTGTTTCTATTTCTGTCTTAGCAGGCGCCTTACAAGATTTATCAAATAATGATAATATAGCTAGTAATGTATATAGTATCATTTATGACATTACAAAACCAACACTGAGTATTACCTCAACTGAAACAAACCCTACAAATAGCTCTAGCTTTGTTGCTACATTTACTTTTTCTGAAGATGTTGCAGATTTTGATGAAACCTATTTAACACTTTCCAATGCAACATCAAGCAATTTTGTATATATAAATGATGCATTGTTTAAAATAACAATAACCCCTATTACTGATGGGCTTGTAACCATTAGTGTCGCTGAAGATGAAACTCAAGACAATGCAAATAACGGGAATGTTGCTGCTAATTTTTCAATTTTAGTTGATACAGTTAAACCAACAGTAACTATTACAAGTCCTGTTTCAAACCCAACAAATAACACATTTATAGCAACCTTTACTTTTTCTGAAAACGTAACAGGATTTAATATTTCAGATGTATCTTTAGGAAATGCTACTGCATCTAATTTTACAACAACAAGTGGTAGTATTTATTCTGCGCTAATCACTCCAACGGTTAGCGGAGATGTAACGATAGATGTAGCTTCTAATGTAGCTAATGATATTGCAAAAAATGGAAATATTGCAGCAACACAATTTAAAACGTTGTATGATGCAACAAATCCAACTGTAACTATTTCAAGCTCCGTTTCAAATTCAACCAACAGCTCTTTTACAGCAACTTTTACTTTTAATGAAGCTGTTACTGGGTTTGTTATTGGTGATATAACTCTAAGCAATGCAACTGCTTCAAATTTTACAGCATTAAGTAGTACTGTCTATACAGCTTTAATTACCCCAACAATTGAAGGAAATGTAACAGTTGATGTAGGCAGTAATAAAGCGAATGATGCTAGTAATAATGGAAATATTGCATCTAACTCTATACTTATAATTTATGATACAACAAGCCCTATAGTAACTATTTCTAGTTCAGTTACAAACCCAACAAATGGCCCTTTTACTGCTACTTTTACTTTTAGCGAAGATGTAACTGGTTTTGCTATTGGGGATATCACTCTAGTAAATGCTACTGCTTCTAATTTTACTTCAATAAATGATTCGGTTTACACTGCTTTTATTACACCAATAACTAATGGAAATGTAAAAGTTTATCTTACAGCTAATATAGCAAAAGATAAAGCAACAAACGGAAATACTGCTTCAAATCAATTAACTACTGTGTATGACAACACTCCACCTTCAGCACCACAAATACTTTATGTAGATAGTTATACTTGTGCAAGAAGTACAACAATAACTGCAGACAACACACTAGTATTTAATGGCTCATCTGAGGCAAATGCCAAAATAGAAATAATTATAAATAACACTTCAGTTGGCACAACAACAGCTCTTGCAAATGGTTCTTGGAGTTATGATTATACTTCGATAACATTAAACGACGGAACGTATAATGTAACAGCTAAAGCAACAGATACTTCTGGTAATGTAAGTGCTACTTCTAGCGTGTTTACTATTACAGTGAGCACTCTTGATACAGATGGTGATTTAATTCATGATTTTTGTGATGATGATGATGATAATGATGGAATTTTAGATGCTGATGATAATAGTTATCTACCAAATCCTGATCAAGCGGATACAAATAACAACGGAATTGGAGATGTACAAGAAGATTGTGACAATGATGGTATCTTAAATTATTATGATACAGATAATGTTTCTTGTCAAGCAATTATTGTTATGAAAAAAAGTTATGGTTTTTCGCCAAATGGTGATGGAAACAATGACAATTGGGTAATAGAAGGTATTGCATTACATCCAAATAATGTAGTAAGAATCTATAATAGGTCTGGTAAAATTGTATATGAAATGAAAGGTTACAACAACTCTTTTAATGGGTTTTCTAATAAAATTAACAGTGGAAGTAAATTACCTGTTGGTGCTTATTACTTTACTGTAGAGTTTAACACGCCTGGAGCAAAACCTGCCAAAGGATGGGTTTACATCAACTATTAGTTGTAAAAAATGAATTGTAAAAGATTTTTAAACACAGAACACATGAAAAACTTAAAATATATATTCTTTCTTTCTGCTATTTGTTTTACACAATTTAGTGTTGCGCAACAAGACCCAAACTTTACGTTATATAATTTCAACATGAATCTTATAAACCCTGCCTTTGCAGGTAGTAAAGATGCTAAAGAAATAACATTGGGATATAGAAGTCAATGGATTGGAGTAACAGATGCTCCAAATACACAAGCTTTATCTTATATAACTCCTTTAAAATATAACTTAGGTTTCGGTATGTCTATAGTAAGGGATCAAGTTTTTGTTTTACAGGAAACAGATATAGCAGTTGATATTTCATATAAATTAAAAGTTTCAGAAACTGATAAACTCTACTTTGGAATTAAAGCAGGAGCATCCATAGTTAATATTGATTTAAGCAAAACTGGCGCTATTGGCTCAGATCCTTTATTTTCTCAAAATGAAAGCTATTACAAACCGCAAATTGGTGCTGGCCTCTATTTTAAACACAAAGATTTTTATATAAGTATTTCTACTCCAAATTTTTTAACAGGAAGAAGGTTTATAAAAGAAGGAAATGCTCCGATGAGTGCTGTTGATAATTTATATATGTATTACGGTTTTGGCTATCACTTTGATATTTCAAGAAATGTAACAATTACACCAGCCATTATGCACAGAAGTACTCAAGGCGCTCCTTCATCAACAGATTTATCAACAACTGTTAAATACAACACAGTTCAAGCAGGCATGAATTACAGAGTTGATGAAATGTATTCTGTTTTTGGGTTATTAAACATTTTTGACAATGTATTGTTTGGAGCTTCGTACGATTTTACAACTTCAAAAATTAATCAAATAAACGATAATGGTTCTATAGAAGTAGTAATCAAATATATTTTCTAGCTGTAAAGTTCTACTCCTTTTTTAATAAAAAAATGTGGTTTTGATAGTGTCTTATAAAAGAGACATTTAGCAATTATTGAAGTATTAAATTAAAAATAAATACCGTTTCAAAGGTTTTATTAAGTTAATTTTTATATTTTAGTCATATATTTTAATCATTTCCCCCCAGATGATTACCCTAAAAAAACACATTAAAGTAGTTATACTTTTAAGTATGCTATTAAATTATTGTAATGTAACTTCTCAAGAAAAGCTCTCTTTTGGCTTTTATCAAGATGCAAGATTATTGCTGGTAGGTGATAACCATACCAATCCTAAAGGAACCATAGACATTATTTTTAACCTACAATTTCAGAGCTCACAAAAAAAACATGGCTATTTTATTTTCTTTCCTGAATTTGAAAATGCAAACATTAGTGATTCCTCTCTAAGAAGATTTACTTTAAATGCTGGATTTACATTTAATAAATTACAGCGATTACATCGTTACTTAAAAAAGTTTGAAGCTACTTCTACAATTGGCTTTGGGGTTTTAGATCGTTTTGGAACAAAAACCAACAACTGGTCTATAAATGCCAATTTAGTATATAAGATAAATGATAGAGTTAAACTAGGGTTTAACAATCAGTTTATGCAAAGAACAGATCTAAAATTTAAATATCAAAAGAACGTTGTACGCCACAGTTTTCATTTCGGCATACAAGTCAACTTGTTTCAATTGTAATAATCTTATTTTTTATTCTTTTTAAAAACAAGAACCAATCCTATAAGTACTAATGGAATACTCAACACCTGTCCTGTATTCAATGAATTAAAAACCCAATCTTCTCTTCCATCTACTTGAGCTTCTTTCAAAAATTCGATCACAAAACGCAAAGACCATAGCACCGCAAAGAAAATTCCAAATAAATATCCTGATTTCTCTTTTGCATCGGTTTTCCAATACATTCTCCATAGAACAATGAATAAGATTAAATAACTAAATGCTTCGTATAATTGTGTTGGGTGTCTTGGTACAGTTTCTCCGGCACTTTTAAAAATAACTCCAAAACTACTTCCTGTTGGTTTTCCGTAAATTTCTGAATTGAAAAAGTTTCCCATTCTAATAAAAAATCCAGCTAAAGCAACCATAATTCCCATTCTGTCTAAAATAAATAAGAACGGTTTATCAATTATTTTTTTACTGTAAAAATACAGCGCAGCAATAATTCCGATTGCTGCACCATGACTAGCAAAACCGGTAAATCCTGTAAACTGCCATCCTTTAATTAGTCCGAATATTGCAGAAGAATTTGGATTTTCTTTAAAAGGTAAAACAATTTCTAATAAATGATGTTGGTAATAATCCCAGCTATAAAAAAACACATCTCCTAAACGCATTCCTACCAACATAGAAATGAATGTGTACATAAATAGAGCATCTAATTTTTCAACAGGAATCTTATCTTCAATAAAGATTTTTTTCATCAATCGCAATCCTAAAACAAAAGCAATGACAAACATTAAACTGTACCATCTAACGACAAAAAAACCTAAATCGATGCCTAATGATGGATCCCAAACTATTGATAAAAATTTCATACTTTATGTTTTTTGTCATTGTATACAAAGTGAAATAAACTGTTAATCTTAATGAGATTACTTCGTCGTTTTTCCTCGTAATGACGATTATTTATTCTTTTTTTTCTGGAACAGGATCATACCCTTGTCCGCCCCAAGGATGACAACTAAAAATTCTCTTAATAGCCAACCAACCACCTGCAAACAAACCATGCTTTTGCAAGGCTTCTACTGTATAATGCGAACAGGTAGGCGAATATCTACATGTTGATGGCGTATAAGGTGAAATGGCTGTTTGATAAAAACGAACTAATAGAATAAACGGATATACAAGAATCTTTTTCATTTGCTGTGATTGAGATTTCTCGCCAGAGCTTGTACTGATCGAAGTCGAAGTGTTCGAAATAACAACCCGTTAATACTCTGAAATTCGTAATTTATAATTTTCAATTCGTAATTATTTTTTAGTTGATTGAAAAGGTTGTCCCTTCTCTCCCATCTTTTAATTGGATTCCTAATGCCAATAACTCATCTCTAATCTGATCAGACAAAGCCCAATCTTTATTGTCTCTTGCTTCTTTTCGCAGTTTAATTAACAGTGCTACCACTCCATCAATTTTATCAGAACTATCTTGTTTGGTTTCATTAGTCAATCCCATTACATCAAAAACAAAGGCATGCATTGTTTTTTGTAAAACAGCCAAATCATCGGTTGTAATAGTTGCTTTCTGATCTTTTAATTGATTGATGATTTTAACCGCTTCAAACAAATGCGCTATTAAGATTGGTGTATTAAAATCATCGTTCATAGCATCATAACATTGTTGTTTCCAACTAGCTATATCTACAGAAGATGTTTTACTCGTTTGAATATTTTGCAATGAATTTAAAGCATCCATCAATTTATAATACCCTTTTTCTGATGCTTCTAATGCATCACTAGAAAAATCTAAAATACTTCTATAATGTGCTTGCATATTGAAAAAACGAACCACACTTGGCGCAAATGCTTTACTTAAGATGTTATTTTTTCCTGTTAAAATCTCATTAGGTAACACAAAGTTTCCAGTAGATTTTGCCATTTTTTGGCTATTTAACAATAGCATATTGGCATGCATCCAATAATTTACTGGCTTTTCTCCAGAGCAAGTTTGCGATTGTGCTATTTCACATTCGTGATGTGGAAATTTTAAATCCATTCCACCTCCATGAATATCAAATTGTTCTCCCAAGTATTTTGTGCTCATTACCGAACATTCTAAATGCCAACCCGGAAAACCATCTGACCAAGGCGAAGGCCAACGCATAATATGTCGCTCATCGGCTTTTTTCCAAAGTGCAAAGTCTTGTGGATTTTTTTTATCTGATTGTCCGTCTAATGTTCTAGTATTGTGTATGGCATCTTCCATTTTACGTCCAGAAAGTATTCCGTAATTATTTCCTTTTTCGTTATACGCCAAAACATCAAAATAGACTGAACCATTTACTTCATAAGCAAAACCTTTCTCCATGATCTCTTTAATCATTTCAATTTGTTCTACAATATGACCTGTAGCTGTTGGTTCTATACTTGGTGGTAAAAAATTGTATTTCTCTAAAGTTTCATGAAAGTCTACGGTGTAACGCTGTACAACTTCCATAGGTTCTATTTCTTCTATGCGTGCTTTTTTAGAAATTCTATCTTCTCCTTCATCAGCATCATTTTCTAAGTGACCAGCATCGGTAATATTTCGAACATATCGTACTTTATAGCCTAAATGCAAAAAGTAACGAAACACCATGTCAAACGACATGAATGTTCTTACGTTTCCTAAATGAACATTGCTATAAACAGTAGGTCCACAAACATACATACCTACACGGCCTTCTGTAAGTGGTTTAAAAAGCTCTTTGCTTTTGCTAAGTGAATTGTAAATTTTAAGCTGATTCTCTTTATAGATTTCCATTTATGAATATGCATTTATAGAAATGTAAAGATAGGGAGTTTTACGGAAAGAGAAAATCAGAATTTGTTAGAAGTTTGATAAAATAAAAAGTAGTTCTGTAACCAAATATATTATTGTTTTTTAATGGTGATTTTACTTTGATTTCCCTTAATGTCTACACTACTATTCTTTACATAAAATTTACCGTTTAAGGTAAAATCCTTAGAAATAGTCTTATTCGTTTTCACGTTATCAGCCTGTAAAATTTGAAGCTTTTCTTTTAAATTTTTTAAATCGATTGTTGCATCAGAAAAATTTAAATCTAACTTAAAATTTTGTAGACCAGCTACTACTTCTGAGATTAGTAACTCTCCAAATTTACTAGATACTTTAACATCATTGTTTAATTTTTTGATGGTTAACCCAGAAGAATTAGACGTTAATGTTGAATTAATAACCGATGCAATTGTAGCATCGGTTATGTTATTCAATGAAATGGTACTAGCTGTTAATACATCTACAGTTACAGGAGCATAATAAATTTTTAAGTCGCCACCATTAATTTCATCAGAATTAAAAGATCCGTAAGAAACTTTACCTGAGGTTTTCCCCTTTGGTAGTTTTACTTTACTGTGTCTTGTATTCAAATCAAATTTTGCATCTTTTGGTACCTTAACAGTAATTTTTCTTGTTATTTTTACTTTCTTTTTACTCTTACCATCCTCAATAATAAAAACATCATCACCATTTTTAAATTTGTCTTGCATTTTTAGCTTCATTTTTTCGATGCTTAATTTTGCTTTCGCCAAACTCTCTTTAATTCTTTCTTTATCAATTTTTTGGTATTGAATTTTAGCCTTTCTAATTTGATCTTGAATTTTCTTCTTGTCAATTTTTCTAATGCTATTTTGAGCTTTTTCGATGCTTCTTTTAACATCAGCCTTCATATCTTCAAAATCTTTGGTCTTTTTAAAAGCTTCCCATTCTTTTTTCGATTTGATAACTATTTCTTTCTTTTTTCCTTTAGATTGGTAGGTAAATGTTTTAGTATCATCATCATCATCATCAAAATCATGCTCATCTATTTCTTTCCAAATTTTATCAAAATCTAAATGAATTTCTGGAATGTTAATTTCTGGCATTTCAAATTCTGGGATGTTAATTTCTGGCATCTCAAAATTAAATTCTGGAATATTGATGTCTTTAAAATCAAAGTCAAACTTAAAGTCGTTTTCACCAAAGTGTAAAAACCTATTTGCATTTGCATTAATTTGTACCTTACTTTTATTCCCTAAAGCTTCAAATTTCCAGTTTTTTAAGAATTTTTCTGCTTCTTTTTTAGACAATCCTTCTACGGTAATCAGTGCTTCTACAGCTACTTCGTTACGGTTCCATGTAGTTACATCAATGTCTGCGTTCGATGCATTAATGGCAAGTACTACGTCTTTGTTTACTTTAAAATTTTCGTTAAATTTTTTGTCAAATTTTTGTGCATGTAAACTGCTTATAAAAAAAGCGGTAAACAAAAATCCAACAACTTTATAGGTTTTGAGTTTCATTTTGTTTTGAATTTAAATTTTTTAAATCGTTTAATTGTTTTTTTAATCGTTGCAATAACTGTAATCGTAATTGCAAATTGTTTATCAATGCATTGATGATTTCATCATTAACCCCTTTTGTATTGAGCTCTGTAGTTAATGATTTGTATTCAGTGGTTAGCTCGCTAATTTTAGCTAAATAACCATCTAAAATTTCTTTATTAGAATCGTTAACACTTAAATTACTAATCTCATAATTGATGGTGTTCTCGTAATAATTTTCTATTGATTTTAATTCTGGAGATAAACTTCCTAAACTAATTTCTTTGGTTGGTTGTATTTCTGGTGTGGTTTCTATGCCAAAATAACCAATGGCCAAACTCACAATAAGTACCACAGAAGCTGCAACTTGCAACCATCTATAATTTCTCTTTTTTAATGGTGGATGTACTTCTTTGAGCAATCTATCTTGAAAGTTTGCTCTGTGATTTGCCGATAAAGAAACGTTTTCGTTCTTATAATTTTTCATAATTTCTCTAATATCCTTCGACATATTGTTGTTCTTTTAAAAGTTCTTGTAATTGCTTTTTTCCTCTCATTAAATGGGTTCTAGAAGCAACTTCTGTAATTCCTAATACTTGTGCTATTTCTTGATGATCGTATCCTTCTAGTAAATACAATGATAACACTACACTATATTTTTCTTTTAAATTCTTAATGGCGTTTGCAATAAATTCTGCTTGCAAACTCTGAGAAACACTCCAATCATCATTTTCTTCTACCCGTTCGTATACCTCTTCATTTATAGAAACAATTTCTAATTTTCGTTTCTTTAACCAATCCAAACTATTGTTAATTACAATTCGTTTTAACCAAGCTCCAAAACTAACTTCTCCTTTAAAAGAATGGATGTTCTGAAATGCTTTGATAAATGAATCTTGCATAATATCTTCTGCCACAAAAGAATCTTTTACATACCTGTTTGCGATAGCACACATAGCTTTGCAGTACAAATCATACAAGCGCATTTGTGCTTTTGCATCATTGTTTTTACAAGCATCAATTAAATGATTGTGTAATTCTTTTGTTTGATTCATTATTGATTAATTACCCTAAAGACGAACCTTTTTTCGCTGTGTTGCAAAATGCTATTAATTTATTCCTAAATTTACACATATTATTTTTTCAACGCTACTATGGCTCTTAAAAAAAAATCTGCACTTCAAGAAAAACAAGGTGTTCTTCAGCCAGAAACTACCAATAGTTCTGCTGCACAACAAATTAAAAAAAGCAGAAGCAAACAATTTTCTGTAGATGATTTTGTAACAAAAATTATTGCGGGAGACATTCCTTTTTTAAGCAGAGCAATTACTTTGGTAGAAAGCACCCATACAGCACATCAAGAAAAAGCCAACCAAATATTAGAACGTTGCTTACCTTATGCAAATACATCTGTTAGAATCGGAATTACCGGTGTACCAGGAGTTGGTAAAAGTACCTTTATAGAAAGTTATGGAAAACACTTAACCCAGCAAGGAAAAAAAGTGGCGGTCTTGGCCATAGACCCAACTAGTTCTGTAAACAAAGGAAGTATTTTAGGAGATAAAACCCGCATGGAAGAATTGGTAACGGATGCAAACGCGTTTATCAGGCCTTCGCCTTCTGGAACTTCTTTAGGAGGTGTTGCACAAAAAACACGAGAATCTATTATTTTATGCGAAGCAGCAGGTTTTGATACCATTATAATAGAAACAGTGGGTGTTGGACAATCAGAAACGGCGGTACATTCTATGGTAGATTTCTTTTTGTTGCTAAAAATTGCTGGTGCTGGCGATGAATTGCAGGGTATAAAACGTGGAATTATAGAAATGGCAGATGCCATAGTAATCAATAAAGCTGACGGAGATAATATACAAAATGCAAAAATTGCAAAAACTGAGTTTAACAGAGCCTTGCATTTATACCCACCAAAAGAAAGTATGTGGCAACCAAAAGTACTAACCTGTAGTGCTATAAAACACATTGGAATTACCGAAATAGATAGCATGATTTCTGCATACATACAACTAACTACAAAAAACCACTATTTTACAAAACGCAGAAACGAGCAAAACATGTATTGGTTAAAAACCAGCATAGAGCAACAATTAAAAGAAGCGTTTTACAGCAATAAAAAAGTGGCCAAACAATTAGAAAAAGAAATAAAAAAATTAGAAGAAGGGAACACCACACCCTTTAATGCTGCCAAACGGTTGTTAAAATTATAACTTTATTTAAAAAATAAACTGTAATTTTAAACCGAAAACACAACCAAAAAGTACTGTTATCCGGAAAATGGAACGGGATAACGTCATAAAATAGAATTATATAACGAGTTGTACACCATTATGAAGATTTTTCTACAAATAATAATCCTACTCTTATCAACTGTTTCTTTTTCTCAAATAAAAGAGCAGAAAGAAAAAATAGAGAAAT
>JALQYN010000043.1 GCA_023254055.1 Polaribacter sp. | reverse complement strand
GTACGGTGGACAAAAGGTAAAATTCTTAAAAATCAACAGCACGATTTAAAAAACGGAATTTTGTATTTAAAAGGAGGCGATTTGTCTGAAGAATTAGCATTGTATACTTCTGCAACCATTTACGATTTACCGAACTACTTTGAAGAAGACTTTTTTGAAACCAAAAAAGTAGTGCATTTACCTATGAAATTTAAAGGGTAAAATTAGTGTTTCGCTAACGGTTGGGCTATGAGTAGTTGCGTGGTTTAGCACTAAACTTTGCAAGTACACACCAAACTGAAAATCCTCGCGGATTTTCAGAAGTAGGCGAGAACAAGCAATTACTTATAGCCATTGTTGTGCGTTCGTTATTTATTTTTCTGTTCATCTTTTTTTCGTTTCTTGCTCATTCCAACTATAAAGAAAAACCCACCAACAGCAACAAACACTATCCCTATAGAACCGACTGAGTCTTTCAATGTTGTTGTGAAAGTAATTCCTAATGCTATCAAAACTATACCTAAAAATAACGATCGTCTATATCCTTTTAATTTTTCCATATTAATACTCTTTAAATTATTCTAATTCCTTGTCAAGTCGTTTTTTACCCAAGTATGAAAGCAGTATCCAAAATCCCAGCAGTAGTCCGATAATTGCATTAATAATTATCAATTTGTCAAACAATTGTCCAAATGACAAACCTGGACTTTGGAAGATATTATATTTCGCATAAGTAAATAAACTCCCAATAATTACGAAAACTATATAAATCAATAAAATACTTCTTATTCTTAATCTTCTTATTTGAATTGCACCAAAAAATAATAGGGCACTTATAAGGAATATAGAGTTTATTGTCATAATGATTGCAATATCTTCAAAATCGCTCATTTCTTGATTGAGAACAAATTGGCGATACAAAACAATTCCCTGCATAGCTAAAATTGTTAGGAGATACATTACAGCTATTACTTTGTGAGCAACTTGCTTATTTCTTTCGTCCATATTTAGAAACGGCTTTTTATTTTTTGTGTTCATACCAGAATAAATCGTTTAAAGTTCTATCTAATGCTTTTGCAATATTGATACATAAATTTAGAGACGGATTATATTTTCCTTTTTCTATCAATCCAATAGTTTGTCTTGTGGCACCAACCAAATCAGCGAGGTCTTGTTGTGATAAACCTTTTTCAACTCGTGCCAATTTGATTTTTATATTTTCCATATCACAAATGTAATATAAATATTTCAAAAAGCAATATATATATTGCTTTTTTATAAACGACTTAAAAAGTTAGGTTATTCTTGTTTAGGTTGCTACTTATCTTATTCGGATGGATTTGTATTTAATGACGCACAATGTAAAGAATATGGTTCTGTTTTAATGAACTATATTCAGAGTTAGCGAAGTTATCGAAAAAGGAGTTTAGAAACAAACTTAATTAGTTTGGCAACAACACTTTTCCGCTTAACACTTTTTTCAATTGTTGGTTTTCTCTAGTCACTTTTCCGTTTACCAAAACCATGTCAAATCCTTGAGCTAGTTGGTGTGGGTTTACATACGTGGCAGTTGCTTTTACATTCTTTGGATTAAAAATTAGTATGTCAGCTTTTTTTCCAACTTGTAATACACCTCTATCTTTTAATTGTAAAATCTCAGCAGCATAAGAAGTCATTTTTTGCACAGCTTTTTCTAAACTTATAAGACTGTCTTGTACAACATAATTTTCAATCACTTTTGCAAAAGTTCCATGTCCACGTGGATGAAAACCAGTTTTACTTCCATCAGAACAAATACCTACTAAATCGTCTTGTATTAAGGTTTCTTGCAATTCTTTATTCATTACAAAATACGCTGCAGAGGACCCTTGTGGTCCAAGATCTTCAACTACAAATTTTTCAAAGGGTTTGTTTTTTGAGGCAGCGGCTTCGGCTAAGGTTTTTCCAATATACGGAGCAGAACCTAATAAGGTTGCTTCTGGACCATTTCGCAAATTCACTTTATTTCTAATAAAAGTTTCTAGTGCTGTTTTTCTATCACGTTTTGCGATGGCAAATTGCTTTACAGTTTTAGACCAATCCGGAAAAACAATCGAAATTCCTGTATAACTTGCCATGTATGGATATACATCTGCAGTAAGTTGTACACCAGATTTTCTAAATTGTTTAATAGTATCTAATATCTCATTTGCACGTTGCGCTCCTTTTCCGTAAACCGATTTTAAATGCGCAATATGTACTCTGGCATGTTTTCCTTGCTTGGCTAATTCGGTGATAGATTTTATGAGTTCATCATCATCTTCATTTCGCATATGACTCATAATGATTTTATCTTGTTCTCCTACAATTTTTGCCAATGACATCAATTCACTTTCTTCTGCGTATAATCCTGGAGCATATTCTAAACCAGTTGAGAGTCCAAAACTGTATGTTAATTGTTCTTTTAAAATGCTTTTTAGACTCTCTAATTCAGAAGCAGAAATTTTACGTTTTACACCAATATTCGCAAGATTTCGTAAGGTTCCATGTCCTACAAACTCCATGATGTTAACCCCTAAATTCTGCTGACTAACAGAATTTAAATAGGCTTTTAAATCTTTCACATTCGCACTAGAGCCATCTTGCCCCAACACAATACTGGTAACGCCCATTGCTAAAAAATTTTCAAAATCTGGGGTTTTTAACGGATTTCCATGTGCGTGTAAATCGATAAAACCCGGACTCACAAATTTTCCTTTAGCGTCTATTGTTTTGCCAATTTTTAAATTAGGATTTTTAATGTTGCCAATAAAAATAATACTGTCTCCATTGATGTAAATAGTAGAGTTAAAGGCTTTTTTACCTGTTCCGTCTAAAATTTTACCATTAATAATGGCAATGTCTACAGAGCTAATTGTAGGTTCAGTTTTACAACTTGAAAACTGGAATAGAACGAATACTAGTATTAGAAATGATGTTATTTTTTTCAAAGTAGCATAATTTAAATCCTCGAAACATGTTCTTTCGAGGATTAATTTTTAATTGTTTTTTGTTGGTCTAGAAAATTTCGGAGGTGTTATGTCTTTTTTACCTTTTAATTGAGATAATAATTCCTTTACGGCTCTTTCTAACTGTGGGTCTATTCCTTTTTCTAACGATTTTGCATCTTGCCTTACTGCAATATCTGGTGCAACTCCTTTGTTTTCTGCAACCCAAGTATTTGTTGCTGGGTCGAATACAGCATTGTCTGGAGCGGTTAAAGAACCACCATCAATCAAACGGTAATGAGTAGAAGATTTTACCAATCCACCCCAAGTTGTAGCTCCAATTAACAATCCAGCTTTTTGTTGTCTAAACACCCATGGAAAAAAATCTCCTCCAGATCCAGCAAGTTCATTGATCAACAATACTTTTGGTCCCATAATACCAGCAGGTAAACCCATTGGTTTTCCATTCGGAACTTCATTGGTTAGTGCTGCTCTTGGCTTACGTGTCATTAAATCTACCATATAATCATCTAACAACCCACCACCATTAAAACGTTCATCAATTACAGCTCCTTCTTTATCTTGTTGCGCAAAATAATATCTGTTGAATGATACAAACCCTGGTCCACCAGTATTTGGTACCCAAACATATCCTAATCTTCCGCCTGACAATTTATCAACCATTCTTCTATTGTCTTCTACCCATGTTCTTTGACGTAACGAATTTTCGCTTCTAATAGGTTTTACAATTTCTTTCCAAGCACCTTCAAAAGAGGGCTTTGAGTTGATATGGAGTGTGGTTTGTTTGCCTGTTGTACCATCTAAATATTTGTAAATATTGTCTTTATCCGTAATTTCTTGATTGTTGATCCCTACTAAATAATGTCCAGCTTTGATGTTCATTCCAGGTTGATCTAAAGGACCGTTTAATCCTGGATTCCAACTTTCTGAAGTATAAATTCTTTTGATTTGCCATTTGCCTTGTCTTGCAGTGAAATCAGCACCTAACAATCCGCCTTTTGCTCTGTCAATTGTTGGAAAATCTCCACCACCAACAAAACTATGACCAACAGATAACTCACCATTTACTTGGTCTAAAATATAGTTTAAGTCGGCTCTGTGTTTTACAAACGGAATTAATGGAGCGTAACGCTTATACACTTTGTTCCAATCTCTACCGTGCATTCCTGGGTCATAAAAATAATCACGTTCGTAACGCCAAGCTTCTTCAAACATTTGGTTCCATTCGCTAATTCTGTTTAGCTTCATGTTAAAATCTAATTTCAATGTTTTTGCCGCTTTTGCATTTGGTCCAGAAGTGTTTGCAACCTTCCAAGTTCTACCTGCTCTTACAACCATGTGTTTTCCATTGGTTGAAATAGCAGAAACTCTTAATCCTTTTCCAAATTCTACAGCTTTTAATTTCTTTAAATCAAATTTATGTAGGGTTGTGCCTTCGCTAATAAATGCAAAGCCACTTTGACCTGCAATAATACTGTTGTAATTACCTCTTAATGGCAACGCCATTATTCTACGTGCAATTCCGTCAAAATCGATAACAACTTTTTTATCTTTCTTAGCATCAGGTTTTTTACTTTTTGACTTGTCGTCTTTTTTGTCATCAGATTTTTCTTCTTTTACTTTTTCTTCATCGCTTTTTGGTTTAAAAGGCGAATCATCTTTTTTGGCAAGATTGATCACATAGGCTGCATAATTTGGTTGAGCAGTCATGGCACTTGTATTTGCCCAACCAGAACCTAAGGCAACATCTGTACTTGCTAAAAAATAGAGATGTTTATGGTCTAAATCCCAAGCAGGAGAAAATGAATCTGCAAAAGGATCTGTAATTGCGGTAACTGTATTTGTTTCTAATGACCAAACTTTAATTTGTTTCATGCTATTGTCGCCAGATTTTGAATAAGCCAACCAATTTGAGTCTGGAGACCAAGTAATTCCCATTCTACCACGTTCTAAATTGTTCCCAGCATTATCAATGGTTATGATCGATTTTTTTTCTAAGTTGATGATTCTAATACGTGTGTCGTCATCTACAAAAGCGATGTGTTTTCCGTCTGGAGACCATGTTGGCTCCCAAGCCATTTTAGAGATGCCAATAGAAATAACTTCTGTTTTTGCTGTTCCGTCTTGATTGGTAATATGCAGTGCGTAATTTTTTCCGTTTGCATCAGAAAACCATGCAATTTTATCTCCTTTTGGAGACCAAATAGGCGCTCTGTCTGCAGTACCAGAAGTTTGTGTTATGTTTCTAGAATCACCAAATTCTACTGGAGCTGTAAAGATATCTCCACGAGATGCCATTACCACTCTTTTTCCATTAGGAGAAATGCTAGCAAAGTCTACTCTATCATTTACGTTTTCCCATTTGGTTGCCGTCCAAGGAAAATCTCCTTTCACAGAAATTTTCAATCGTTTTGAATGATTGTTTTTTAAATCTAGTGTATGTAAATATCCATCTTGTTCAAAAATCAAGGTGTTTTTATATCCACTTAAAGACTTTACAGCGGTTCCATTAAATTTGGTTATCTGGTTTAGTGCTTTTGTTTTGGTATTGTATGCCCAAACATTTGAGGTATGTGTTCTGTCTGAAAGAAAATAAACCACATCATCTAACCAGATAGGATGTCTGTCGGTAGTTTTATTATTAGGGATTAAGGTTTCGTCTAATGTTTTTAAATCTACAATAATAAGCGGGGTATTTTGCCCTCCTCGATAGTCTCTCCATTCAACATCCCAACGTCGCATTCTATCAATAACCAATTGTTTTCCATTTGGAGAATAAGACCCAGAAGTTGCCCATTGTTCCATTATTTTTGTAGCAGGACCACCATCAACAGAAACTGTATACAATCTATCAAAAGAAGAAGGTGCAGTATCTCTAGTTGAAGCAAATAAAACATGTTTACCATCATTTGTCCAGCCGCTTGCAACATCCGGACTTGTATGCCACGTGAGTCTTGTTGCCTCTCCACCATTTACAGAAACAACATATACCGCTGAAGAACCACTTCTGTTTGATGTAAACGCAATCCATTTTCCATCAGGAGAAAAGTGAGGAGTACTTTCCATAGCCGGAGTACTTGTTAATCTTTTGGTAATGTTAGTAGATAAATTGGTTGTCCAAATATCTCCACCATAAGCAAATGCAATTTGATTTTCATGCATAGTTGGTTGTCTAAGCAATCTTGTTTCTTGAGCGAAGGTATTGCTTGACAGAAATAAGGCAATGAAGAATAATAAAAACGAAATGCTTTTAAAAAGTATTGATTTTTTCATGTGAATTAAATTTTTCATGTGATGTTGTTTAGTTATTACTTTGGCAATTTATGATTTTTCAGAAAGATCTTTTACAGCAGCAACAAATCTATCTAATTCAGATATTTTGGTGTATACATGTGGTGTAATCCGCATGCCTGTATATTTTCCGTGTCTATCTGCTTTACTTGAAGTATGTATGTGGTAATCGTTCATCAATCTTTTTCCGATGTCTCCTAGTTTCATATTTTTTAGAGAAAAGGCTCCTAATGCTCCAGAAAATTCTTGACTAAAAGAAGTTTGTATAATTACATTTGGAAATTTTGCTACTTTTTCCATCCAGTAATTTTTAAGGTAAAATAGACGGTCTTGTTTTCTTTTTGAGCCTATAGTTTCATGGAATTCTATGGCTCTAGCAATGCTTAATTCTGCAGGTAACATTCTTGTTCCTAAAGTTTCAAATTTACGAATGTCATCACTTTGAGGATCTACAAAAGGGAATAGCTGCCAGGTAGAAGCTATTCTGTTTTTCTTCACATATAAAAGTCCATTTCCAAAAGGAGCACAAAGCCACTTATGAAGACTGGCACCATAATAATCACAATTTAAATCTGAAATATTAAAGTCGAGATGCGCAAAAGCATGAGCTCCATCTACAATGACTAGAATATTCGGGTTTTTCTTCTTAACAGCGTCTGCAATAGCACGAACAGGCATGATGTTTCCATTCAAATTATTGACATGTGTTATCATTACTGCTTTCGTTTTTGAAGTAACAGCTTCTGTGTATTTTTTTACAATTAGATCAGTATTCTCAATTGGTAATGAAAAAGAAATGTAATTTAAGACAATTCCGTGTCGCTTCTGTCTTTGATCCCATGTACGCATTACGGTAGAATAATCTTGTTCTGTAAGAACTACTTCATCCCCTTTTTGTAAATCTATACCCCATATCACGGTATTCATTGCTTCTGTAGTATTGCGATTAATAGCAATTTCATCTGCAGAACACCCAGCTAAGTAAGCAAGTTTTTCACGAACTGATTCCATTTTGCCCTGACTACTCCACATAAATCGAGAAGGGGTTTCGTTAAACATTCTATTGGTATATTCAAACATTTCCTGGACAACCTTTGGTTGCGGACTAACCCCACCATTGTTTAAATTTGAGATTGTTGCGGATACCGTATATGAGTTTTGTACCCATTTCCAAAGCATCTCATCATTCGAAATTGTAGGCAGCTTACGAACTAATTCTTCAGGAAAGCTTCTTCCTTGCAGTAAATAGGGTGATAATAGAGTGGCAGCACTTAAAACACCTGCTTTTTTAAAAAAAGCTCTGCGATCTTTGTTTGAACTCATTGGTTATTGTTTAATTTTTTCTTTCGTGTTATTTAATAATACTGGTGCTCCAAAACCTAATTCATTTAGTCTGTCTAATTGTGTTTCTGCATCTCCAACAAAAAGCCAAATCATTTTATTTGGATCTACATATTTTTTAGACAATTCTTGAATCCTTTCAATGGTCATTTCATTCACAACTTTCTCTCTATCTTTTATATAATTAGAGCTAAATCCGTAGGCACTCATATTTTGCAACATATTTAATTTAGCGCCCATAGTTTCAAATCTACGAGCATTGCTTTTAATTAAAAAACCTTTGGTAGTTGCCAAATCTTTTTCAGAATAATTTTTAGGATAATCAGTGATGATTTTCTTAACCAACTGTGCAGATTCTAATGTTACATTTGTTCTTACTCTACTAGAAATAGTAAACGGGCCCGCGGCTTTTGTCCCAGAAAAACCAGAGCCAATTCCGTAGGTATATCCTTTTCCTTCTCTTAATTCTTGAGTTAATTGAGAAGCAAAACCACCACCACCAAGAATATAATTCATTACCGTTGCAGGATAAAAATCTGCATCTGTAGCAGCTAGAGCCGGAGCTCCGAAATTAATTACTGATTGTTTTGCATTCGGAACATCGTAAAAATAAACAGTAGGTTTATTTGGTGCTTCTGGCGTCTTGTATACTGGAATGTTTACTTCTTTTGATGCCCATTTAGACTCTAAATTAGACAGAGAAGTGATTACTTTTTCTTTATCAATGTCACCAACAACATGTATTTTTGCAACCGATGGTGAAATATAATTTGTATAAAATAACTTTAAGTCATCTAACGTAATATTGCCAACAGATTCTATAGTTCCTAAGATGTTCTTTGAACGAATATTCTCTTTTCCATAAATCAATTCATTATACACATTGCTAGCAATTGTTGTGGGACTAGCCTTTTGTTGACGTAAATTACCGACCACAGATTTTTTAAGCAATTCAAACTCTGTTGCATCCCAACGTGGTTCTAAAAGCATTTCTTCCACCAAAGCTAGTGTTTGATCATAGTTTTTTGCTAAAGTAGTTACGCCAATTGTAATATCTTCTTTGGATGTATAGATTCTAATTGATGCACCCAGTTCTTGAATTGCTTCTTCTAGTTGAGCCACAGTTTTGTTTTTTGTACCTCTATTCATCAAACGAGCAGTTAAATTTGCGACACCTAACTTGTCCATTTTTTCTAATAATTGACCGCCATCGATTACTAAATTGAATCGAACTAAAGGGACTTCACTATTTGCAATTCCAAATACTTTAATTCCATTTGACAATTCATCTTTCCAAACTTTAGGCACTGATAATTCTGGTGATTTTCCATATGGAGGTTCTGTTGCTCTATCAATTTTTGATGGAGTCTTTTTATATTTTGCAGCAATTTTAGGGTCAAATTTTTCTTCAGCCCCTTGAATAATTTTCTCTTCTTTGATAATAGCTTCTTTAGAATCTTTGATGGCTAATTTTGCCATTCCTTTAGGAACAAAGCTAGTGGCAATAAAATTTTTGTTTTTAATATAAGTATTATAAACACGCATTACGTCTTCTTTTGTAACACCCAGCGTATAATTGATTTCTTTATTGATAAACCCTGGGTCATTTGCATAGGTATTAAAAGAAGCTAAATTGGTTCCTTTACCTAATACACTTGATAAGCTGTTGTAAAAACGAGTTTCCAATCCTGCTTTAATTCTGTTTAAATCTTTGTTAGAAATGCCTTCCTTTTCAAATTTTTCAAATGCTTTTTTGATGCCATTATACACTTCATTTAAATCGACATTTGCAAAACCACGAACACCCAATTGCATTTGTCCAGCTATTTCTGCAGAATAATTATACATAGAAGTAGCAGAAGTTAATTTTAAATCATCAACCAACACTTGATTTAAGGGTGCTTTTTTTCCTTCAGATAAATATTGCGTTAAAATATCCAAAGCATACGAGTCTTTTTGATACAATTCTACTGTTGGCCAAGCCAATGTTAACAATGGTAGTCTTGCGAAGTTGTCTTCATAGAACAAGTACTTTGTTTCTTTTACAACACCAGGTCTTTTTTCTAAAGGGGTAATTTCTTGTCCTCTCGGAATTTCTTCAAAATATTTTTGTACCCATTTTTTTGCCTGAACAGGATCAAAATCTCCAGACAACACCAAGGTTGCATTGTTAGGTACATACCATTTTCTAAAGAATGTTTTTACGTCTTCTAAAGTTGCGTTTTGTAAATCTTCTAAAGAACCTATTACTTGCCAATTGTATGGATGATCTTTTGGGTATAAGTTACGATCAATAATAACTTGATTATGGCCATAAGGTCTGTTATCATAACTTTGTCTTTTTTCGTTTTTTACAACTTGTTTTTCTTTTGCTAAAACTGGATCTGTAACGGTATTGATAAACCAACCTAATTTATCTGCTTCTGCCCAAATCATTTTTTCTAAGGCATCATTTGGCACCGTTTGTAAATAATTTGTTCTATCTCTAGAAGTTGAGCCATTTGCTCCAGAGCCACCAATTCTGGCACTCATTTTATCCAAACCGCCTTTTCCTAAATTTTCTGATTCTAAGAATAATAAATGTTCAAATAAATGAGCAAAACCTGTTCTTCCTTCAATTTCTCTTGCCGAGCCAACATGTGCCATTAATTCTACTGCAACCACAGGGTCAGATTTGTCTACATGCATGACAACTTGTAAGCCGTTTTCTAATTCAAATTTTTCAAAAGGAACATTAAGTGAAGTTTCTTTTTCTTCGGTATTGCAAGCAATTAATACAATTGCAAAGGCAAAAAGAAATATTTTTTTAGTCATTATATTTTTAGTATTTATTTTTAAGAGCGTTAAATATACAAAATATTGAGTTTCAATACTATTTTAGAAATATGAGTATTGGGTACATAAAAAAACCTCATCAGAATTTGATGAGGTTTTTTATTGAATGATATTTTGTTCTTATCCTAAGAAAGGATATTTATAATCTGTAGGTGTTACAAATGTTTCTTTAATTAAACGAACAGATGTCCAACGTAATAAGTTTTGTGCCGAACCAGCTTTGTCATTTGTTCCAGAAGCTCTTGCTCCTCCAAATGGTTGTTGTCCCACAACAGCACCTGTTGGCTTGTCGTTTATATAGAAGTTTCCAGCAGCATTTTCTAATGCTTTAGAGGCTTTTTCTACAATATATCTATCTGTAGAGAAAATTGCTCCAGTTAATGCATATTCTGTAGATTCATCTACTAATTTTAATGAAGCTTCCCATTCGGCATCTTCATAAATATAAACAGTCATAACAGGTCCAAATAATTCAGTACACATTGTTTTGTACATCGGGTTTTTTGCAACAATAACAGTTGGCTCAATAAAGTATCCAACAGATTTGTCATGACCACCACCAATAATAATTTCTGCATCTGCATCGGTTTTTGCAGCGTCTAAGAAACTCGCAATTTTATCAAAAGAACCTTCATGTATCACTGCATTGATAAAGTTAGAAGGATCTTCTGGAGAACCCATTTTCAATTCGTTTGCTTGATCAATTATATGTTTTTTTACTGCAGGCCACATTGAAGCAGGAATATATGCTCTTGAAGCCGCAGAACATTTTTGCCCTTGATATTCAAAAGAACCTCTTGTAATAGCAGTTGCTACCTGTAAAGGATTTGAAGAGTTGTGTGCCCAGATAAAATCTTTTCCACCAGTTTCTCCAACAATTCTAGGATATGTTTTGTATATATTGATGTTATTTCCAATTTGTTTCCATAAATGTTTGAAAACATGTGTAGATCCCGTAAAGTGCAATCCAGAGAAATCTGGAGAAGACAAAACCGTATCAGTAATCATAACCGGATCACCATACACTACATTAATTACACCGTCTGGTAAACCAGCTTCTTTAAATAAATCTACAATTACTTGCGCAGAGTATGCTTGATGATCAGAAGGTTTCCAAACAACAACATTTCCCATTAATGCAGCTGCTGCTGGTAAATTAGCAGCAATAGAAGTAAAGTTAAATGGTGTAATTGCATATACAAAACCTTCTAGTGGTCTGTATTCAACTCTGTTCCATATTCCAGGTGCTGAATCTGGTTGGTCTTTAAAAATATCCGTCATGTATTGTACATTAAAACGGAAGAAATCAATCATTTCACAAGCCGCATCAATTTCTGCTTGATGTACATTTTTAGATTGTGCTATCATCGTAGCCGCATTCATTTTTGCTCTGTAAGGGCCTGCTAATAATTCAGCAGCCTTTAAGAAAATAGAGGCTCTTTCCATCCAACTTACGCTAGACCAAGCTTCTCTTGCTTCTAAAGCAGTAGAAATTGCAGCATCTACATGAGATTTATCTGCAATATGATATTGACCAACAATGTGTTTATGATCGTGTGGCGGAGTAATGTTTTTAGTGTTTCCTGTTCTAACTTCTTCGCCATTGATATGCATTGGTACATCAATATTGCTGTTAAACATTGTTTTGTAGGTTGCTAATAATTCTTTTCTTTCTGGAGATCCTGGAGCATATCCTTTTACGGGTTCGTTTACTGCTGTTGGAACTTTAAAAAATCCTCTTGCCATTTTGTGTGATTTTAAGTATTTATCTACTAATTTTGAAGTGCAAAGTTACAACTTATTTTTAGTTTTATGAACTCGATTGGCGGTTGTAAATTATCGAAAACAAATACTATTTATGTGTACAGTTACCTATTTACCAATTGGAGAGGCTGATTTTATATTGACCTCTAATAGAGATGAGCAACCTTCTAGAAAAACGATTGAACCAAAAGATTATATAGAAGATGGTGTGAAACTCACGTATCCAAAAGATGAATTAGCAGGCGGAACGTGGATTGGTTTAAGTGATAAAAACAGATTGGTGTGTTTGTTAAATGGTGGTTTTGAAACCTATAAACGTGAAGCTTCTTATAAAATGAGTAGAGGAATTATTGTGAAGGCTATTTTAAAGTCAGATGATTTTAAAAGCTATATCAATAATTTTGATTTTGTAGGAATAGAACCTTTTACCATTGTTTTGTTAGATTGGAATACCGAATTAAAGACCTATGAATTAGTTTGGGACGGAGCAGAAAAGCATTTCTCTGAATTAAAAAAAGAACCAAAAATTTGGTCTTCTGCAACATTATATACACAGGAAGAAAAATCATTAAGGAAAAAGTGGTTTGCTGATTGGTTAGAAAATCAATCGGAATTTACACAAGAAGAAATTTTAAAATTTCACCACAATTCAGAAATTGGAACTCCAGAAAACTCCATAAAAATGAAACGGAGCTATGTAGAAACAGTTAGTGTAACTTCTATTAAAAAATCAAGTCAAGAAATTGCAATGAATTACCAAAATTTTGTTAGTACAACATAAATGCTAAAATGGCAACAAAAGCAAATCCAATTGAAGAGATTAAAGTAAAAGACATGTTTATAAAGATAAATTTGAAAAATGTTTTAAAGTATCCTTGATTGTAAAATTTCTTCATTGCCAAAAACAAGTAAATTAAAAACAATAATAAAAAAATAGGAATGGCATAGCTTTGAGCACTATAATGGTTGAGCAAATAGAAAATGGTTAGCAGCAGGAAGAAAACTGTTTGTGTATGAAAAACAAAAACCAAATGTTCTACATACGTAAATTTTCTCCTTAGGTAGAAAAATTTTAAAAATAGCGTAAAAAATGGGAGTAGTATAAATAAAGAAATTGACAGATAAGAAATTATTTGTTTTATCATTTCTTGTTTTTTATCGTTGTCCTTAGCAATATCATGCATTAATTTAACCCGACTATAAGAAAAACGATTCCAAAAAGTTTTTTCAACATTAAGGCTGTCAAGAGCATCGTCTATTTCCATGTCTTTATTTTTATCATAAAAATCACTAAACTTATCCCAATTGCCAAGCCCATTTATTTGAATTCCGTTGTTCTTTCGGCTCACACCTTTGGTGTTTTTTAATTTTTTTTTATCTAGAGAGTCAGAAGCAATCGCGGGAATTGCTTTTATTATTTCGGCCCTATCGGCAGAATCTATATCTTTTAGAGCTTCTTTTATGTTGGTTTTAAATTTTGTAGAAGAAGAATCTAATGCGTTTTTTGCTTTATTAAAATTAGAACTTATCGTTTCTTCTTTTACTTTACCTTTTCTAAATTCATTAAATTTATCATAACTTTCTGTGGCACCAACAATTAAAAAAAACACTACAGAAACAGTTAAATAAAAACGAAATGGATTTGCATATCGCATGCGTTTCCCATCAATATAATCTCTAGAAACTTTACCTGGTTTTATTAAAAGCGGAATAAAAGTGGTCCAAAATTTAGAATCCCAAGAAATAAATCCGTTAAAAACTTCGTGAATAAAATTTTTAAAAGTGATGCGCTTATCTTTATTTGCCTGTCCACATTCAGGGCAAAATTTTTCATGTCCAGAAAATGGATGTCCACAATTAAAACATTCAGGATCTAGAACTTTAGCAAGTTTGTTGTTTTTTTTCTTTCTAACTTGTAATTTCATTAGTTAAGTAGTGGTGTGGTTGTTAGTTGAAAAGTTGGAATGATTACTTGAAAAAGAGAATTTGTTTTCTTATTGATCATTTTAAAAGTCCCTTTCATTGAGCCTGTATCTCCTAGTAAAAAGCAATTAGATCTGTAGGTGTATTGTTCATTTGGATTTAAAATTGGTTTTTGCCCAACAACACCTTCGCCAACAACAAATTCTTTGTCGTTTAAAGCATCAGAAATCTCCCAAAAACGCTCTAATAATTGCACAACAGTATTCGATTCATTCTCAATCGTAATGAAATAACTGAATGCATTAAATGTGTTAAGATTTCTTTCTATAACTCCGTTATACTTCGCTTTTACAGAAATTTTTATACCCTTTGTAATTTGTTGTATCATACAATCGTAGAAAAGTTAGCTTATCAAATATAACAACTTTAGCTAAATAGAGAAAAATTAGAGGGTTTTATTCTTGAGGATTAATTTTTGCAGTTCCAATTCCGATGACTCTTTGGTAGTTTTCTCCAAAGGCTTTGTAATACACCAGTACTGTATATTCGTTTTCTGTTTGATAAAAAGAGCCGTTTAATTCGAATGTGTTTAGTGTGTTATTTTTATCTTTTGTTGCAAAGGTGTAGTTGTAAAAACCTTGTTTTAATAAGATAGAAGTTTCATATTTTTTTGTGACGGTATTGAATATCATTTTATTTTCTGGAGTTGTATTAAAATTATTAAAAGCTCCATAGATATATACTTCTTTGTTCTTAAGTTTAGGTGTATTTAATGAAAAATAAACTCGTGCATAATCTGCTTCTGTAGAGGGGTTGTTTCCTTCGGTTGTTCTAACTACGAACTGTCCGTTGATATCCGGAAAATACGTATAAGATTTCTCATTTCTCGGTTCTTGAGTGTACAAATAGGTGTGGTAAATATCTTTTTTTTCAACTCGAGCTATTTGAACCGTGCTATTGCGTATTTGTTTATTATCAAAATTTAAATATTCATTACCGCTCCAGAAATTAGAAGTGTTGTAATGTTTATAAATTAATTGATTGTTTCTGTAAAACTGAGGTTTTAAATCAGAAATTGCTGTTTGCCAAATGTCATTTTGCAGAACGACTACTTTAATTTCTTGAGAAGGGTTTCTTATTTCATTTGCATTGTAATTAATGGTAAACTGAACTGTTTGTTCTTGATTGACTTCTCTTGTATTTCTGCCTCTTACAACTGTGACCCCAACTAAAACCTTGCTTTCATAAAGAGTGAATCTTCTTTTAAAAACAACATTTTGATCGATGTCTAAAACAGAAATAAGATAGTTTCCACTTTTGGTTATTTTGGTGTTCTGATTTGGGATTTGAACTTTATAATGCGTGTAATTTTGTAGAGTGTTAAAGGAGTTTTCGAGCTCTAAAATTCTATTTTGGCTAAAGCCAATAATATATTCGTTTGTAGAAATGCTACTAGGTTCCCAATCAGAATTCATGTGTTCTATTTTATAAGAATACTCTTTTTGGTCTGCATCTAAATCGTCAAAAGAAAGCTGTAGCGTATTTCCTAAAGGAATTATTGTTGAGAAATTAGCAGCATCTAAAGGTCTGAGCTGGATGCTTTTTATGTGATTCTGAGAAAAAGTAAACATCCAAAGAGAAAGACATAGGATCGTTAATAGTTTCTTTTTTCTCATGGAAGCATTTTTTGGGTATTAAAAGATGTTATTCATTGTAATTATACAAACGTACTAAATATTAAATTAGTTGAATTACCCATTATTTAGAATTAATATAAATAAGATATTTTAGTTAAGATAAACTTTAAATAAGCAGTAGAACACTCACAAAATTTATAAATTTGCATGTTTTTTTAAGATAATTAAAAGTCATATTTACTATGTCAAAAGACATCCGTATAAAAAAAGGTTTGGACATCAAACTTGTTGGCGAAGCAGAACAAACCACAGCAGAGATTAACGTTAGTGGTGTTTATGCAATAAAGCCAGAAAACTTTCACGGAATAACACCTAAACTTACCGTTAAAATTGGAGCAGAAGTAAAAGCAGGAGATTCGCTATTTTATTCAAAAAGTGATGAACGTATTTTATTCCCTTCACCTGTTAGTGGAAAAGTAGAAGATATTATTCGAGGAGAAAGAAGAAAAGTATTAGAAATTAAAATCCAAGCAGATGCCACGCAGCAATTTGCAGATTTTGGTAAAAAAGAGGCAGCTAAAATGTCTGGAGAAGAGGTAAAAGCACACCTACTTGCTTCAGGTTGTTGGCCATTTGTAAAACAGCGTCCGTATGATGTTGTTGCAAATCCAAATCAAGCTCCAAAAGCTATTTTTATCTCAGGGTATAATAGCGCACCATTGGCTGCAGATTTTGATTATGCTTTAAAAGGAAAAGAAGCAGAAATTCAAGAAGCTATTACTGCGTTAGGTAAATTAACAGAAGGTAAAGTGCATGTTTCAATTTCTAAAGGGGCAAATTTATCTCCCTTTAACGGAGTTAAAGGTGCAGAACTTCATGGTTTAGTTGGTCCGCATCCAGTAGGAAATGTAAGTACTCAGATTGCGCAAGTTAATCCGATTAACAAAGGAGAAGTTGTTTGGGTTGTTTCTGCACAAGATTTAGTAGTTATAGGAACGTTATTGCTAACAGGAAAGTTTAATGCAAAAAGAACAATAGCCTTAACAGGATCTCAGTTTTCTAAGCCAAAATATGTTACTGCATATCCTGGGGCAACAATTTCTACTCTAGTTTCTGATAACTTAAATGCAGAAAATTCTAGGATAATCAGCGGAAATGTTTTGTCTGGAACTCAAGTTTCATTAGAAGGAAACTTAGGGTATTACGACAATCAAATTACGGCTATTCCAGAAGGAGATGACTATGAATTTTTTGGATGGAACAAACCAGTTTTCAATAAAATTTCTGCATCTAGAGCATTGACTTTCTCTTGGATGAATCCAAGAAAAAAATACGATTTAAATACAAATACAAACGGAGAACACAGAGCTTTTGTAGTTACAGGTTCTTATGAAGAAGTTTTTCCGTTAGATATATATCCGATGCAATTATTAAAAGCATGTATGTATAAAGATTTAGATGAAATGGAGTCTTTAGGAGCTTATGAAGTAGCGCCAGAAGATTTTGCTTTGACAGAGTTTATTTGTGTATCAAAACAACCTCATCAGAAAATCCTTAGAGAAGGATTGGACTTAATGAGAGAAGAATTAGGATAAGATTATGGGCTTAAAACAAAATTTACATAATTTAAAGGAAAAATATAAAGGGACAAAAATGGCTCCTGCATTTAATGCAATCCATACCTTTTTATATATGCCAAATGAGACCACTCACGGAGGAACTCATATCAAAGCGGCAGACGATTTAAAACGTACGATGAACATTGTAATCATGGCATTAATTCCATGTTTACTTTTCGGGATGTTTAATGCAGGATTTCAACACAACGTTGCTGTAAATGGAAACTTTACTTCAGGAATGTCTTTCTTTAGTGGAGAATTCTGGAATTTAGATAATTTATTTATTGGATCAGTTAAGATTTTACCTTTGGTAATCATTTCTTACGGAGTTGGTTTATTGGTTGAATTTATTTTTGCAGTAATTAAAGGGCACGAAGTTGAAGAAGGATATTTAGTAACAGGAATGTTAGTTCCTTTAATTGTTCCTGTTGATATTCCACTTTGGATGTTATCTGTAGCGGTAATTTTCGGTGTAGTGATTGGAAAAGAAGTTTTTGGTGGAACAGGAATGAATATTTTAAATCCGGCATTAACTATTAGAGCATTCTTATTCTTCGCCTATCCAACTTGGATGTCTGGAGATAAAGTTTGGGTAACAGGTGCTGTTGAAAAAGCAGGAACTGCAGATGCAATTTCTGGAGAAACTATTTTAGGAACTTTAGCACAAGGAAAAGAAGTTGTGTATTCTGCCTGGGATATGTTTGCAGGATTTATACCTGGTTCAGTTGGAGAAACCTCTACGTTATTAATTATAATAGGAGCGTTATTTTTAATATTCACCAAAATTGGAAGTTGGAGAATAATGCTAAGTGCAGCACTTGGAGCGATGGCAATGGGATTGATTTTCAATCAAGTTGTAGAACAAGGATGGGTAGGAGAAGGAAGTAAATTCTTTGATTTAATGAACACACCATATTGGCATCACCTATTAATTGGAGGTTTTGCATTTGGAGCTGTATACATGGCAACAGACCCTGTAACAGCATCACAAACAAATAAAGGAAAATGGATTTATGGTTTCTTAATTGGGTTTCTCTCAATCATGATTCGTGTATTCAACCCAGCATATCCAGAAGGAGTGATGTTAGCAATTCTATTAATGAATGTGTTTGCTCCAACTATTGACCATTATGTGGTTCAAGGAAATGTGAAGAGAAGATTAAAACGTGCTAAAGTTAAAACTGCCTAGTTATGAGTAAGAGAACAGATAGTAATTTATATACAGTATTATTTGCAGCTGGAATGGTGCTAGTAGTAGGGGCATTATTAGCGTTTTTCGCATCGGCATTGAAACCAACAATCAATGAAAACAAACGAATCGAAAAACAGCAAAACATTTTATACGCTATGGGCGTAAATGAAAATGATGAGACGAGTGCAATCTTTGTTTCTAAAGACAAAGTTGCAGATGTGTTTGCAAAATATATTACAAAGCAATTAGTAATTCAAGGTTCTAAAGTTACAGAAGATGCTAAGGCATATTTAATAGATGTAAAAAAAGAACAAACATCCGCTAAAGAAGGAAACGAAAGAAGATTGCCTTTATTTGTTGGAGAGAAAGATGGTAAAACGTTTTACATCGCTCCAATTAGAGGTAAAGGGCTTTGGGATGCAATTTGGGGTTATGTAGCCATGGATGCTGACATGATTGTTCAAGGTGCTTATTTTGATCATAAAGGAGAAACAGCAGGTTTAGGTGCAAATATTAAACAACGTTTCTTTATGGATGATTTTATTGGAGAGCATTTGATGAAAGATGGTAGTTTCAAAGGAATTACAATTTCTAAATCGAATAACGATCCAAAAAACGAAGATAAAACAGATAACGAAGTAGATGCAATTGCCGGTGCAACAATTACTGGTGATGGAGTTTCAGCAATGATCAAGTCAGAGTTGAAAAAATATGTATCATTCTTTAACACTTTAAAAACAAATTAATATGGGACTTTTATCAAAAAAAGACGCAGCATTAATCACAGACCCATTTGCGGATAACAACCCAATTACAATTCAGGTATTAGGTATTTGTTCTGCATTGGCAATTACAGCAGAGCTAAAAGCATCTATTGTAATGGCTGTTTCTGTATTGTTTGTGTTAGGTGCAGGAAATGTGGTTATTTCTTTAATGAGAAATATCATTCCTTCAAAAATTAGAATTATTGTACAGTTAATAGTAGTTGCAACTTTAGTAATTATAGTAGATCAAGTATTAAAAGCTTTTGCTTACGAATTAAGTAAAACATTAGGAGCTTTTATTGGATTGATTATTACCAACTGTATTATTATGGGACGTTTTGAAGCTTTTGCTTTGGCAAACGGTCCTTGGAGATCTTTCTTAGACGGAATCGGAAATGCTTTAGGATACGGAGTGATTCTAATTATTGTAGGATTCTTTAGAGAGTTATTAGGTTCTGGTACTTTATTAGGATTTAAAGTATTAGGAGACCCAATTGAAAAAACAGGATTGTATGCCTTTGGATATGAAAATAACGGATTTATGTTATTAGCACCAATGGCATTGATTGTAGTTGGAATTATTATCTGGATACAACGTAGTAGAAACGTAGCATTAATCGAGGATTAAAATCCTCTTCAGTTTCTCTAATAGTATTTTGAATTAGAGAAAAGAGGAAAAAATATAAATTATGGAACATATAGAATTATTTTTCAAGTCGATTTTTATAGATAACATGGTATTTGCAACCTTCTTAGGAATGTGTTCTTACCTTGCTGTATCTAAAAAAGTATCTACAGCTGTTGGTTTAGGAGCTGCGGTAATCTTTGTATTAGCCGTAACGGTTCCGTTAAACTGGTTGTTAGATCAATACATATTAAAAGAAGGCGCATTGGTTTGGTTAGGTCCAGAGTATGCTGAGTACGATTTAAGCTTCTTATCATTTATCTTGTTTATTGCAACGATTGCAACTATGGTACAATTGGTAGAAATTATCGTAGAGAAATTCTCTCCTTCTTTATACAATTCATTAGGTATTTTCTTACCCTTAATTGCAGTAAACTGTGCAATTTTAGGAGGGTCTTTATTTATGCAATCTCGTGAAATTCCATCTTTAGCCTTGGCAACAACATATGGTGTTGGTTCTGGAATCGGATGGTTTTTAGCAATTTTAGCTATTGCAGCTATTCGCGAAAAAATCAGATATTCTAGCATTCCTGCTCCATTAAGAGGTTTAGGAATTACATTTATCGTAACGGGTTTAATGGCGATTGGATTTATGAGTTTTGGAGGAATGTTAACAGGTGGTGATGAAGAGGCTCCAAAAGAAAAAGTTGTTAGTTCGAAGAAAGTTGAAAACAAGGAAGACTTAAAAGCTAAAGAATTGAAGAAAAAGGAATTAGCAAATAACTCTAAAGAAATACAAGAATAATGATATTAGAGGCAAGTACATTAGGAACAATGACAGCTACAGTAGCTGCATTCTTAGTAATAACTTTGTTATTGGTTGCATTGTTATTATTTGTAAAACAAAAACTATCACCGTCTGGTCCTGTAAAAATTACCATTAATGGCGAAAGAACAATTGAAGTTGGTTCTGGAGGAACTTTATTATCAACTTTAGGAGCAGAAAAAATATTTTTACCATCTGCATGTGGTGGTGGTGGAACCTGTATTCAATGCGAATGTCATGTAAATGCTGGTGGAGGTGAAGCTTTACCAACAGAAACTCCTCACTTTACACGTAAAGAATTAGCTGCCGGAGCTCGTTTGTCTTGTCAAGTAAAAGTAAAACAAGACATGGATATTTCTATTCCAGAAGAAATCTTCGGAATTAAGAAATGGGACGCAGTAGTAGTAAGAAATTACAATGTAGCTACTTTTATTAAAGAGTTTGTAGT
>JALQYN010000042.1 GCA_023254055.1 Polaribacter sp. | reverse complement strand
TTAATTTATAGCTATTAGCATCAGTTTCATCTTTTAATCGATAATTAAATCCAAAATCGGCTGCAAATCCATTTATTCCTTGTGAAAAGAATTCATTATAATTGCTTTGATCATTATAATTATTTGCTAAAACACCAGCATAAGAAATATTTACATTAGCTGTAGCGTTTATTAATGAAATATCACCAAAATTGTTTACTAATGTTGCATTCAAGTTTGTTGCTGAAAAGTTAGCATAAGCTCCAGGAAATAAAAGTCTAATGTTACTTCCTACACTTAATTTGTGTTTTGGTAAATCAACAATATTTCGAGCAACATTAAAACTTAATTCTCCCCAAGTGGTTGCGTTTAAACGTTGATTATCGTTTGAAGATAAAGTAGTTTGGGTTAATAAATTACTTAAATTTCCATTGCTTATTGCTTCCCCTAAATTTGGGTCAACATTAACAACGTTTGCTTTAATATAAGCAGATGAATTAATTCCGAAAGCCCATTTCCCTTTTTTAAATGCAAATGCAGGACCATACAATTGAGCGTCAATTCGTAAGTTAACAGGGTCATTTCCTTCAAAAATTTTATCTTCAAGATTGTCACTACTTGTTAAATCAGAAAAGGATAATTTATTATTTGCCATTGCAATAGAGAAATTAAAAACATTAACTTCAAACTTAGTATTCATGTTTGTTAATTCGGCAGGGTTGTTAGCGGCAGATAATAAGCCACCTCTTTTAGAAGTTGAAATACCGCTAAAGTGTTCTTGAGAAAATGAATAAAATGAAGTAATCAATAAAGATGAGAGTAGAATTTTTTTCATAATGTTATAATTTTAAATTGATTTCCAAATGGTATCATCAGGTGTGTTTGCTATAAATTTAAGAATTTCTTTTGAAACGGGATGTTTTAAAATCAATTTTTTAGCATGTAAATGAATTCCGCCATCAGCATTACTTCTATCAAAACCATATTTTAAATCTCCTTTTATTGGACAACCGATAGCTTGTAGTTGCGCTCTAATTTGATGATGTCTTCCGGTGTGTAAATCTATTTCTAAAACAAAATAATTATCTAATTTCTTGATGATTTGATAACTCAAACTTGCTTTTTTACTTTCTGGAACCTCTTTCAAATACGCTTTTGAAGTATTGTTTTTCGTATTTCGTTTTAAGAAATGAACTAAAGTATCTTTTTCTTTTGGAGGACAATTTTTCACAACTGCCCAATAGGTTTTTTGAGTTTCTCTGTTTTTGAACGTTTCATTTAAACGAGTAAGGGCTTTTGAAGTTTTCGCAAAAACAACAATTCCAGTGGTTGGACGATCTAAACGATGTACAACACCTAAAAAAACATCTCCAGGTTTGTTGTATTTTTCTTTGATGTATTCTTTTACTACATCCGAAAGTGGTTTATCTCCGGTTTTATCACCTTGAACAATATCGCCTACACGTTTATTAATTACAATTATATGATTGTCTTCATGCAGAATTTGAAGATTGTTTTTGGTTGAAATTTCTTTAGTAGACACAATTAATATTGCTCATTAATATTAGGAAAATCTTGACTTTTAACATCGGTAACATATTGTCCAATGGCTCTTGTCATTTGATCATATAAATCTAAATAACGACGCAAGAATCTTGGACTAAATTCGTTATTCATACCCAACATATCGTGAATTACCAATACTTGTCCGTCAACACCACTACCAGCTCCAATTCCTATTACTGGAATAGAGATACTTTTAGCTACTTTTTCAGCTAAAGCAGCAGGAATTTTTTCTAAAACTAAGGCAAAACAACCTAATTTTTCAAGCATTTTTGCATCTTCTAATAATTTTTCGGCTTCAGCATCTTCTTTTGCTCTTACGGTATATGTTCCAAATTTATAAATAGATTGAGGAGTTAATCCTAAATGTCCCATAACGGGAATCCCGGCATTTAATATTTTTTTAATCGAATCTTTAATTTCGCTTCCACCTTCTAATTTTACAGCATGTCCGCCACTTTCTTTCATTATTCTGATAGAAGAACGCAAAGCTTCTTTAGAATCCGATTGATAGCTTCCAAAAGGTAAATCGACAACAACCAAGGCTCTTTCACAAGCTCTAACTACACTTGAAGCATGATAAATCATTTGATCTAATGTAATTGGGAGAGTTGTTTCATGTCCTGCCATTACATTACTAGCTGAATCTCCCACCAATATAACATCAACTCCAGCTGAATCAACAATTTTTGCCATTGTAAAATCATATGAAGTAAGCATGGAGATTTTTTCTCCATTTTCTTTCATATCTATTAAGGTTCTTGTTGTTATTCTTTTATAATCTTTCTTTGCTACTGACATGTTTTATCGTATTTGAATCACAAAGGTAGTAAATGTTATTTTCTTTTTTAAAAAGCTTAAAAATATTTATCAAATATTAAATTAATGTTAAATAATGTTTTAATTTAGTGCCGTTTTAAAAATTAAAAAATGATCCCAATATTACTCTTAGTTGCAATTCTTGGCTATTTGTCAGTTATTTTAGAATCTCCTATTCGAATAAACAAAACTATTACAGCATTACTTACCGGAACAGTTTGTTGGGTTGTTATTGCCATTTACAGCCATGACGATCAACATTTAGTTACTGAAAAATTAATGGAATATTTTGGTGAGATTTCTGGTTTGTTGATTTTTCTTATGGGAGCCATGACTATAGTAGAATTAGTGGATCTTCACAAAGGATTTACTGTTATAACAAGTAGAATTAGAACAACATCTGTTTTTAAATTGTTATGGATAGTTGCATTTATTACCTTCTTTTTGTCTTCATTGCTTGACAATTTAGCCACTGCAATTATTATGGTTACTTTGTTAAGAAAATTAATGCCAAAAGGTGAGATAAGAATGATTTTATCAGGTATTGTTGTAATAGCAGCTAATGCTGGGGGAGCTTTTAGTCCAATTGGAGATGTAACAACAACTTTATTATGGATAGGTGGACAAGTAAGTGCTTTTGGAATAGTTAAAACCTTAATCTTACCTTCAATCATGGTTTTATTAGTTCCTGTTATTATTGCAGGTTTTAGAATGAAAGGTTTTGCAGTCCTTAGAGCACAAGTATCCATGGCGCAGGTAAGACAAGAAGAAAAAATGCGAGGTAGTATGAGTGTTTTTATTGCAGGTGTTTTAGGTTTAGTAATGGTGCCAGTAATAAAAGCCATAACTGGATTACCTCCTTTTATAGGAGTTTTAATTTCGCTATCTATGGTGTCTTTAGTTTCAATTGTTTACCATAGAAATAAGTCTCAGGAAGAAAAAGACAAGTTTTCAGTAGCTTATGCATTAACTAAGGTAGATATTAGTTCGATTCTTTATTTTATGGGAATATTATTAATGGT
>JALQYN010000032.1 GCA_023254055.1 Polaribacter sp. | reverse complement strand
CGAGGATGGGTCGGTCAAGCGCAAGGGTGCCTACGAGTGGGATGTCGAGTGGCACCAGAACGCAGGCGGCCTCGTGATCCCCAAGGTGGCCGAGAAGGTGCTGATCGAGGGCGCACCGATCCGCGAGACGGTGGCCGCGTGGTCCGACAAGCACGACTTCATGCTGCGCATCAAGGTGCCCCGCGGGTCGTACCTCCAGTGGGGCGAGGGTCAGGTGCAGAACACCACGCGGTACTACATCGCCAAGGGTGGCAAGCCGCTGATCAAGTGGATGCCGCCGCTGGCCCGCAAGCCCGACGAGTGGCGACAGATTGGCGTGGAGAGCGGGTGGAACGTCCAGGTGTGCAACCGCATCGAGGATGCCACGCTGCCGGTGGACGTGGACTACTACATCAACGATCATTCCTCCTCTTGTTCTACATTTTACAAAACCATTAACGATTTCTCCTGTTTCATGTGCATTGTTAACTCTATCCCAAGCTTTAATTACTCTCGCTTTTTTGTGAGATAATACTAACTGACCAGAGCTATCTTCTCTTTTATCTACTAAAACTTCTACTACGTCTCCAACAGCTAAGTTAGGGTTGTAACGGAATTCGTTTAAAGAAATAACTCCTTCAGATTTAGAGTTGATATCTATGATAGCATCTCTTTCTGTTAATCTTACTACAGTTCCTTCGATAACATCGCGTTCTTTTACAAAACCTACGGTTCCTTCTAACGCTGTTTCAAATTCTTTTAATTTTGCTTCATCAACTGCTTCAATACCTTCTTCGTATTTGTACCAATCAAAGTTTGCTAAAAATTCTTGTGGATTTACAGTTTCTACAACTGTTTCTTGTACTTCAGGAGCAACTACTTGCTCTTCAGTGTTTTTTGTTTCTTCAGACATTCTGAATTTACTTTGTATCTTGTTGTTATTCAGATTATTAACGACAATAACATCAAGAGATGTTTATATAAATTGTTCTTTTTTTATTCCTTTTATAAATCTGTTCTCGTAAAAAGGAGTGCAAATGTACAAAATATTTGTAATTAAACAATTGAAAATTAAAAGATTGTTATTTAGGTAAGTGCTTAAAAATCAACAGAATTAAGTTATCCAATTTTTAAAGTCTTTTACACGCTCTCTACTCACAATAATTTCTGCTTCATTGTAGGATTGTAAAATAATTTTTAATCGGCTATTTGTATAGGCAACAATATCTTTGATTGCAGATAACTGCACAATAAAGGTTCTGTTTACTCTGAAGAATTTTTCTGGATCTAATTCTGATTGTACTAGCTCTAAAGCGCCATCTAACAAATAACTCCTATTGGCAGAAGTATGAATATAGGTTGCCTTATTTTCGCTATAAAAACATTCAATATCATCTATAGAAACAATCTTTAAATGTTGCCCTACTTTTATGGTAAACCTCTTTTTGTATTTTCTATCAATTGGATTTACAAGTAATTTTTTGATATCTTCAAAATTAAGCTGCACATCTGCTTGTTGGGCATGTTGATTTTTAAATTTTTCTACGGCTGCTTTTAATTCGTCTTCGTCAATCGGTTTTAATAAATAATCTATGCTATTTAATTTAAACGCTTTGAGCGCATATTCATCATAAGCTGTGGTAAAAATAATGGCACTAGAAATTGTTACATGCTCAAAAATTTCAAAAGATAAACCGTCTGATAATTGAATGTCTAAAAAAAGTAAATCTGGATGTTCATTGTTCTGAAACCATTCGATTGACTCTTCTACAGAATGTAGCATTTGGTTTGCTTTTACCCCCAAGTCTTCGAGCATTCTGCTTAATCTTCTTGCTGCTGGTTTTTCGTCTTCTATAATAATTACGTTCATTCTTTATCGTTTATTACAACTTTCTTTTTGATTTTTCTTCTTCTATATCCATAAGTTCTTTAATCTTCTTTCCTTCCCAGTCTTTACCCATGCCGAGAGTTGATTCTCCGTATACCATAAACCAATGAATAAAGGTTACAATTAGGATTCCTGCTACTGGAAACCAAAACCAATGGAACCCTGGTGAGAACACTAAATTTACAACAATTATGATAGGGAGAGATAATACATTTACAAATAAATGAATATAAAACCCCTTAATATCTTTTACTTTTTTTTGCGCTTTTAAATATGCCTTTTCCTTTTTATACTGATCTTCCATCTTTTTTTAAAATTTACTATTATGCTTATTCATTTCTTCTTGTATTTTTCGCTCTTCCCATTTCTTACTAAAAAAATGATGTCGATATGTATTTAATCCATGAACTAACAATCCAACACCCCACCAAAAAAAGAAACGATAATTACTGATTGCCGTAATGGCTTCTATAAAAGAATCTCCATAAGAAATATCTACATAGATTCTTCTAAGAATAAAAAAACCATTAATTACAAGGTAAATAGATGCATGTTTGTAAAACCCTTTTAACTCTGCAACTCTCTTTTTAGCTCTTAGGTATTTTTTATTCATTTCTTCAGTTTCCATGGTATTTTAAAATTTTGAATTGCGTTCTTCTTTTTCTATTAATTCTTTAAGCTTTCTTTCTTCCCAATCTTTTCCTATAGCATTAAAACCGAAAACTCCTAACCAGTGAAAAAAGATTCCAATTCCCCAAAATACCCAAGTTGAGTATACTCCAAAATTTTCTATGGCTTCTCTAAAAGAATCTCCTTCTTCGTCCATTAAACCAAAAATTATGATTCCGCTTAAAAATGTATTTACAATAACATATACAATTAAATGAACATAAAATCCTTTAATTTTTTCAACTCTTTTTTTTGCCCTAAGGTATTTAATCCCTTTTGCAGTCTCTAGATCTTTCATAGTATTGTTATTTAAACCGTTTGTATTTCTCTTCTTCTTCCATCATTTCTTTAATTTTTCGTTCTTCCCAATTCTTTCCTAAAAACGGATTGTAATTGTAGGTATCCATGGCATGAAAAGTCAGCCCCATACCCCAACCAAAAATTGGAAACCAAAACCAATGAAATTCTGGCACAAATCGTAAATTGATAAATATTAAAAAAGGGATAACTATACAGTAACTCATTACATTCGCGTAAAACCCTTTTAATTTGTCTACTTGCTTTTTAGCTTTTAAATATTTTTGTTCTTTATTAAGTTCCATATTTTATGTTTTTAAACTTTATTTAAACTATTCCCAATTAGAAGAATCATCATCTCGCTCCATCAATTCTTTGATCTTTTTACTTTCCCAGTTACTCCCTAAAAAAGGATTGTAATTATACACATCCAATCCGTGAAACAACACGCCTATTCCCCATCCAATCATTGGAAACCAAAACCAATGAAACTGTGGTGATGTGTATAAGTTTACAAACACTAAAAAAGGAATAACTATACAATAAGACACTACATTTTGGTAAAATTCTTTTAACTTTTCCACCTTTTCTACAGCTCTTACGTAACTTGTATTTTTTATTTCTTCTGTATACATAATATTGTTGTTTTTTGTTAATAATGGCAAGCTTATTCTGAAAACTAAGCCATCATTTGTAATTTCTACATTTCTTTTGGTAAGTAAATTGTACCTGTCTGTAATATTTCTTAATCCGATTTTAGTACTCTTACCTATTGCTTCTTTATGATTGACATTATTCTCTATGATTAGAACTCCATTGTCTTCAAATATTCTAATTTTTAAAGGCTTACTTGAGGAAACTACATTGTGTTTTACAGCATTTTCCAACAACAACTGTAGTGATAAAGGCACAATTTTTAATTCTTCATTGCTAATTTCTGATGGAATCTCAAATTGTATGGCATCTTCAAATCTCATTTGTAACAATTCCATATACGTTCTTGCAAATTGCAATTCTTCTGAAAGCGGAATCAATTCTTTGTTTCTCTGCTCTAAAACATACCGATACACTTTAGATAATTTTGTTGTAAAACGTTCTGCTTGTTTTGGGTTTTCACTAATTAAAGAGGTAAGTACATTTAAACTATTAAATAAAAAATGTGGATCAATCTGATTTTTTAGTGATTCAAATTTTGCAGTTTCAGTTTTTGCTACAATTTCTTGTTTGTTGCTTTTTTGTGTTATAGATGCTTTCCAATTGATCATAAATCCACGAGCATGGAAAAAGGTTGCAATTGCCAAAGCAATAATTATTGTAAATAGATGTACCCAAAATAAATTTCCCGAGAAAAAATCATCAAAACTACTCCTTAAAATAAGAACATATAGCACATAGTGAATAAGCAGCACAATAACTATTGTATAAATTAAAGTTGCAATAATTCCAGCTACCACCCTTTGATTTGTTTGTTCTACCCAACTCCATTTCGTATTTAAATACTCGTTAATATAGCCGTTCCCTAGACCCAAACCAAAAGAGTACATTGCTGAGAATAAAAATGTTAACCCAACACCATTTAAGGTAAATTGTTGATTTACAATCACAAAGAAGATTCCAAACCCAATAGTTAACTTTAAACAAATAATAACATCTTTTTTAATCTTATTTAATATTGATTTGTTTTTATCTTGATTCATTGACTTTTTATTTATGATTAGAACATTATAGAATAAACACTATCAAAATCTAATCTTTAAAGTTACATCTTTATCTGAAACTTCAAACTGAGCTTCATCGAAATTTGGAGGACCAAAACTCAT
The DNA here is from genome assembly GCA_023254055.1 of Polaribacter sp. Taxonomy (GTDB): domain Bacteria; phylum Bacteroidota; class Bacteroidia; order Flavobacteriales; family Flavobacteriaceae; genus Polaribacter. The sequence continues at coordinate 34,352 of JALQYN010000032.1, read as the reverse complement.
AGGATTGTTAGACACTCCATAATCTTCGATTGGCATTCCGTTTGGTTGAAAATCCATTTTATCATTATTGTTTGCATCGTGGAAACAAATAACAGCATAATTTCCAGGAGCAATATTTGTAAACACAACGGTGCTTTTCTTTCCTTTTGGAGTATTTGATTGCGTTTGTACAGGCACTTTCATAAAACTATCTTTATCGTACAAAGCGTAATTCACTTTACCATTGTCATTAGAGACATTTTCAACTATTACTGTAATGGTTCTTTTTTCTGTGTTTGTCTTGTTAGTTGTATTTATTGAAGATTGAAATACAACTACGAATGCGAAAATTGCTGCGAATACTTTCATGATTTTTTTAAATTATTAATTACACAGCAAAGATGTAACAACAATCTATTCTTGAAAATTAAAAGAAACCGAATTGTGTTTTTTGAAGGATGAATTGTAGAATTTACGAATTGAGTCCTTTTTTGTAGGCTAACAATGCTCTCTCTCTAGCAAATTTATGCTCAACAATTGGTTGCGGATACGAAAGTTCGTTAAAGTTTGTAACCCATTTATTGATGTATTTCAACTCTTTGTCAAATTTTTTTATTTGTTCTGAAGGGTTAAAAATTCTAAAATAAGGTGCAGCATCACAACCAGTTCCTGCTGCCCATTGCCAGTTTCCATTATTTGCGGACAAATCGTAATCTAATAGCTTTTCTGCAAAATATGCTTCTCCCCAACGCCAATCAATTAATAAATGCTTGCACAAAAAACCTGCAGTAATCATCCGAACTCTGTTGTGCATATAACCTGTTTTATTTAGTTGACGCATTCCTGCATCAACTATTGGGAAACCTGTTTCCCCTTTACACCATTTTTCAAAGTCTTGCTCGTTATTTCTCCAAACTATTTGATTGTACTTGCTTTTAAAATTCTCTGTAACTACCTTAGGGAAATGAAATAGGATTTGCATAAAAAACTCCCTCCAAATTAATTCACTTAAATACGTAGCATTCTTTTTTAAGGCTATTTTAATTAATTTTCTTGGACTGATTAAACCAAATCGCAAATAAGGAGACACGTAAGATGTTTGATCAAGAGAAGGGAAATCTCTGATGGCATCGTACTTATTTAAATTGGATAAATTATAAGGCTTTACTTTGATTCTGCTTTCAGTAAATCCGAGGGTTTCTAATGAGGGAAAATCTAATTTAAATTTATAGAAATTAGATATTGGATTGTATACTGAGATTAAACTTTTAGTAAACTTTGATAACCATTTATTTTTATAGGGAGTAAAAACTGTATATGGTAAGCCGTCATCCTTAACAATTTCAGACTCTTCAAAAATTACTTGATCTTTATAAGCAAAAACATCTATGTTTTTTGAATTTAAATAGTGAGTTAGTTCTAAATCTCTTACAATTGCATAGGGTTCGTAATCTTTATTGAAAAAAACATTGTCAATTTTATATTCAGTCGTTAAGCTTTTCCAAACCTCTAATGGGTTTCCGATTTTTATTAATAATGACGAATCTAGTTTTTTTAATTCAGTATTTATGTTTTTTAAAGTAGAGTATATAAATGTGATTCTTGCATCGTCTTTTGGCAACGAAGCAATGATCTCTGTATCAAAAATAAAAAGTGGAATAACAGGCTCTTTTTCTAAAGTTGCTTTATACAATGCAACATTATCTTCTAAACGTAAATCTCTACGGAACCAGAATACATTCATTTATTTAAAAATAATATCTAAAACTTCTTTTCTATATTCAAAAATTGAGAGTAGTTGTTTTTTAACAAATAAGTTTTGTGCAATACTCCCTAAAAAACCAAAAGGGATTTTATACGAAATCTTATCTTTCATTAATGTATTTCCGTTTGGTAACGACTCAAAGAAATGTTCGTGATGCCACATGGCATAAGGTCCAAAACGTTGCTCATCAATAAAGTATTGTTGATCCTTAACCGCTGTGATTTCTGTAACCCAGTTTGTTTTTACAAATGAAACTGGCGAAACTTTATAGGTGATGATCTGTCCTTGATACACTTTTCTATCAACTTTAGAAGTAATATCAAAGCCCATTTTTGGTGGCGTAATATTTGATAAATTGTTAGGTGATGAGAAATAATCCCACGCCAATGACAATGAAATATTTAATTCTTGTGATGCCTCTAAGGTATAAATACCAGAATGTTTTGAGAATTTAATCATTACTCTAGGTGTTTTGTAATCTTTCTACTCATTGGCTTAGTTAATGAAAAATAATAGTCAATAAAGTTTCCATTTTCATCTACTAAATATTTTTGAAAATTCCATTTTACAGAAGAATTTTTAACTCCATTTTTTTCTTTCTTTGTCAACCATGCATATAATGGGTGTTGGTTTTCTCCTTTTACATCAACCTTTTCAGTAATTAAAAAAGTAACTCCATAATTCAATTTACAGAAAGATTGAATCTGTGCTGCAGTTCCAGGTTCTTGTCCACCAAATTGATTAGACGGTACTCCAATGATCATTAAATTGTCTTTATGCAATTCATACAATTCTTGCAAACCTTCATATTGTGGAGTAAAACCACATTCTGAAGCCACATTTACAAACAATATCTTTTTGCCTTTGTAATCAGCTAAATTTATTTTCTCTCCAGAAATACTATTAATTTCTATGTTGTATAATGATTCTTTTGTTTCCATTTTAGTGAAGTTACTTATAAAGTTAATGCCAATAATTAGGCAAATTAATTGAATGTGTTTCATTTTTTATGAATTGTATAATACAATATATGCGTTTAAACTAGATGCTATGGTTAGCCAAATTAAATAGGGTGCGATTAACAAGGTTGCCCATTTTAATTGCTTGATGTAATTGAATGTAAAGTAACCTATCAACAACCACAAACAAAGTATTACAATCAAACCAATTGTTATTAAATGCTGATTAAAGAAAACAAAATTCCAACTTACATTTAACAGCCATTGTAAAAGAAACAATTGTATCAAGAAGGTTTTTTTTTCTTTAAAAAGTAATGCTAATTTGGTCATGTAAACAGAAAACAAGAACATAATTGTTGTCCATGCTGCTCCAAAAACCCAACCTACTGGTGTCCAAGGAGCTTGATTTAAAGAAGTGTACCAATTAGAAGTTGGACCCTCATTCATTAAAATAGTTCCAATGCCTAGAGCACCAAAGTTTGCTATTAAAAAAATTAAAAATAAAATGTACTTATTGTTCATGGTTTGCTAACTTTTTTGAATATTTTACTGACTGAAATAATTTTATTTCTTTAAATTTTTCATTTAAAAAAACTACCCAAAATAGCATATTAAATGCATAACCAATATCTTCAACAGGAATTGTAAATAATCGAATTCCTAAATTTTCTGAATTGTTATACCATACAACAGGTTCTGGAATAAAACTTCCAGTTAAAATACCGTTTACTAAAAAAAACGGAATTAAAATAATCATAAATGCAATGTAAAATCTTTTTAAGATTTCTTTTCCGTAGAAGAACCCTATCAATAAAGTAACAATTAATATCGCATAATTTACGCTTGTATACCATTTATCTAGGTTAAAAAATAACACCGTTGCAATCAAGACCAATAAAAGAATTGACGTATTTATTACCGTTTTTTCTGAAAGTAATAAACCTGGTTTAAAATATTCTAATGAATAATGAATAAAGATACTCGCATACGGAATACAAATAAAAAACAACATTTCATCAATTGGTAAACCAGCAATTTTATATGGCAAGTGATAATCGGCATTAAAACCCCAAACACCATTAGCTGTGAAAATAATATCCCAAATGATAAAAAAAGTTGCTACTAAAAAAATGGCCAAAAAAACAGATTTCCATTGTTTGATGAAATTCATTTTTTTATTAAACGAATACACCAAAGGAATTATTAAAGAACCTAAGTTTAACAGCAAATATAAGTACATTATGCATTGGGTTTTTTAAAGTATTTTAAAGGAACAAATAACATCCCGAAGCACTCTCCATCAGGTTTATCTAGATGTTTGTGGTGTATCTTATGTGCTTTCCTTAATCCTTTTAAATACCTACTATTTGTGTTTCTAAACCATTTAAATCGTCTATGAATTAATACATCATGTACCAAAAAATATGCAATTCCATAGCATAAAATTCCCAATCCAATAAAGAATAAATAGTTTAACTCGGGTCTAATTCCGAAATAAAACAACAAAATACTTGGCACAGCAAAAACAACAAAAAAAGCATCGTTTTTTTCAAATACATGTGGATAGCCAGGTTGATGATGATCTTCATGTAAAAACCATCCAAAGCCATGCATTATATATTTGTGTGTACACCAAGTTACACCTTCCATAATTGCAAACGTCAACAATGTGATTACTGGAAAAATCATTAAATTAAATTTAGTTTATACTTTACAAAACTTCTTGCTAATAAGTTAATTTTCATTGTATTAGAAATCCTAACTCTTGTCTCCAATATTTTAGAAGAGGGTGTATTTTTTAATTTATTCAATAACTTTCTGTAATACCTATACGCAATATATACACCAAATTTTGCCTCAACAGGAAGTTTTAAAATTCCTTCTTTAAATGCAACTTCAAAATCCTCTTCTATTTCGTTAATGATATGATTTTTAGATTCATTATTTAAAGCACGTAAATCTACATTCGGAAAATAAGATCTGTTTAAATTATCAATATCATCTTTTAAATCTCTTAAGAAATTAACTTTTTGAAATGCTGAACCTAATCGCATAGCTGCATCTTTTAATTCATTGTATTTTTCCGTATCTCCATTAACAAATACTCGCAAACACATTAAGCCAACCACATCTGCAGAACCATAAATATACGAATCATATTCTTCTTTTGTTGTATATTCTGTTTTATGTAAATCAGCTTTCATGCTCTTTAAAAAGGCTTGCACTAAGTCATCAGAAATTTGATACTGAAACACTGTTTTTTGAAAAGCATTCAAAATCGGATTTAAACTAATTCCATCTTCTAAGGCTTCGTAATAGTCAGCTTCAAATTTATTGATTAATTTTTCTTTATCGTAAGCATGAAAAGAGTCAACAATTTCATCAGCAAAACGAACAAATCCATAGATGTTGTAAATAGCTGTCCTAATTTTTGGCGATAACATCTTTACAGCTAAAGAAAATGAAGTGCTGTATTTTTTTGTAACCAACCTACTGCAGTTGTTAGATACTTGATCAAATAGTGCTTTCATGAAAATGTGTTTTAATAATTAAATCTGATACTATTTTTCCAGAAATCAAAGAAGGAGGAACTCCTGGACCTGGTACAGTTAATTGACCTGTAAAAAAGAGATTTTGCACTTTTTTACTTTTTATTTTCGGTCTTAAAAAAGCTGTTTGAGTTAAAATATTTGCTAAACCATATGCATTTCCCTTATAAGAATTATAATCTTTAATGAAATCGTTTACACAGTACGATTTTTTAAATATAATACTTTTTTGGACATCTTGATTTGTCAATCTTTCTAGTCTTTCAATAATTTTTATAAAATATTGCTCTCTCAGTTCCTCAGTATCTTCTAATCCTGGAGCTAAGGGAATTAAAAAAGTTGCTGCTTCTTTTCCTTCAGGAGCCAAACTAGCATCTGTTATACTAGGGAAACTAGCATAAAACAAAGGTTTTTCTGGCCAAGAAGGTGAGTCGTAAATTGCTTTTGCATGTTCATCAAAATCTGTATCAAAAAATAATGTATGATGAGAAACATCTTTTAATTTTTTATCAAAACCAACATAAAACAATAATGATGAGGGTGCAAACACTTTTTTACTCCAATAATTTTCAGAATACTGTCTGTATTTAGCTGGTAACAATGTTTCTGTATGATGATAATCTGCTCCACTAACAACAATATCAGATTCTACAAACTTATCATTTACAATCAAGCCTGTAGTTCTACCTTTATCATCTAAGCAAATTTTTTCGACATTTGAATCCGTTTTAAAAACAACACCTAAACTAGATGCCAAAGTTGTCATTGCTTCAACAACTTTATACATTCCTCCTTTTGGATGCCAAGTCCCTAAGCCAAAATCTGCATAATTCATAAAATTATAAAATGCAGGTGTATTGCTTGGTTTTGCTCCTAAAAACAATACCGGAAACTCTAATATTTGAATTAACTTTTGGCTTTTTATTTTTTTTCGAACCTGTGTTCTAATCGTTGAGAAAAATTGATTTACTCTTTTAATGGTAACTGGAGTTATTAATTCTAGCGGAGACACTCCAGGTCGGTATACCAAATCTTTAATTGCCGTATTATAGTTAAATTTTGCAGCATCTAAAAAATCTTTAAGATACTTCGAACTTCCTTTTTCCTCTTCTTCGAAAGCTTCAAAAATCTCTTTTAACTTCCCAGATATAATAATAGACTCTAATTCAGAAAAATAGACTTGATAAGCTGGATCTAACCTATCCAACTCATAATAATCTGAAGGTTTTTTATCAAAATCGTTAAAAAATTTCTCAAAAACATCTGGCATCCAATACCAAGTTGGACCTATATCAAAAGTAAAGCCTTCCTTTTTATACTGTCTTGCTCTACCTCCAGTTTTTTTGTTTTTTTCGTAAACAGTAACATCGTAACCAGCTTTTGCTAAATAGCATGAAGCTGAAAGCGATGAAAACCCTGAACCTATTATGTGTATCTTTTTTTTCATTTTGTTTAACAAATATACAAATTAATTAAACAAAAATTTGTAATTATTAAAAAATTTAAATTTCTTTTAACAAATCGATTAAGCTTTTATAAAAAACAAACTTACTATTAAACCCTTTAGGGCTTAAATGTTGAGCCTTATAACCAAACACCCAAAGCTCATGTGGAGTGTTTTTTAATTTGGCATCAATTTCATTTAAATAACTATCTAATTTTGAGTCTTCTGGAGAAACTGTAAAAGAAGAAATAAAATTAATTTTAGGAAACATAACCAATAAAGAATTTAGGTTATCTGTTGGAATACTTTGTCCTAGATATATTGTTTTTTTACCCCTAAGTGAAAACTCATAGTTTAAATACATCAAACCTAATTCGTGAATCTCGTTTTCAGGTAAAAACAACACATATACTTCGCTATCATCTACCAATAAGCTTTGTTGAATTTTTTCAGTATTGATCTGTATTTTCTGAGAAATAAGATTTGATATAAAGCGCTCATGAGCAGGAGTTAACGTGTTTGTTTGCCACATTAAACCTATATGATCCAAAAAAGGAATAAACACTTCTTTAAAAACATCTCTAAAGGTTTTGTTTATAAGTAATTGATTATAGGTTTGATTAAACAAAGCTTGATCAAAACTAAACATTGACATTTTAAAAGAATTGATCGAATCATCTATTAAAGCATTTTTATTTGCCAACTCTCTTGCTAATAAAACAATTGCATCTTCAGATAGCTCTGCAATTTTAGAAATTTTATACTTATTTTTACTTAACAATGAGACATTTAGTAGCTTCTGAAGGTCGTTTGTATCATAATACCTTGCATTTCCACTGGTTCTCTTTGGTATTAAAAGCTGATATCTTTTTTCCCAAATCCTAATCGTATGAGCTTTAATTCCAGATAAGTTTTCTAAATCTTTTATGGTAAAGCTTGTCTTAATATTGTTCAACTCTTATTTATTTTTGTTAAACAAATATACAGTTTTCTATTTAATAATAGATTTTAAAAGATTAATTCTGTAACATTTTCTATTTTTGAACTACTTATAAGCTAGAACTAACAAACCATATACGTGCAAAAAGATTTAGAGTCTAAATTTTTACAGGATTTTGAACAGAATCAAAATATTGTTCATAAGATATGCAGAATCTATACAACAAATCAGGATGCTCACAATGATTTGTTTCAAGAAGTTGTAATTCAGCTGTGGAAAAATTACAGCAAGTTTAGAGGTGATTCAAAATTTAGTACTTGGATGTACAGAGTAGCTCTAAATACAGCAATTTCTTTATATCGAAAATCAACAAGAACCATTACAACGCAAGATATAGATGATTTTAGTTACAAAATACAATCTATTGAATATGATGATACTGAAGAGTTACAATTAAAAGCACTATACAAAGCCATTCGTCAATTAAATGATATTGATAAAGCATTAATTTTTTTGTATTTAGAAGATAAACCTTACAAAGAAATCTCAGAAACCCTAGGTATAACTGAAGTAAATGCAAGAGTTAAAATGAATAGAGCAAAAGACAAATTAAAAAACATATTAAACCCTTAAATAATGGATTTAGAAACATATAAAAAATCTTGGGGAAATCAACAAGTAGAAAACACTAGTGTTGATATTTACAAAATGTCGCGCTCAAAATCTTCATCAATTGTAAAATGGATATTTATAATTGGTGTACTTGAGCTAATTTTCTGGACAAGTTTAAATTTTATGGTCCCTCAAAAGTATCTTGAGTTCTATAAAGATTTTAAAGTTATGGAATTGATAAAAGTTAGCACCTATGTTCACTATGTTGTGATACTCGTTTTCTTAGTGCTCTTCTATAAAAATTATAATTCTATATCTATAACAGACAATACAAGAAGATTAATGAATAGAATTTTATCAGTTAGAAAAACAGTTAAATACTATGTTTACTATAATTTAGGAGGGATAGTGTTATCTAATGCTGTCTTAATTTTTATTTTACTTGGACAACCTAAAGATTTAATCAAAGCAATGAATGCTGATGGGCTGAATATGGAAGCAAATGAAGTTATAACAATCTTTATCGTTACAAGTGTTATAATGGTGTTAGTTATGCTTACGATTATTTGGCTGTTTTACAGATTTACTTATGGTAGGTTGCTTAAAAAATTAAATAAAAACTACAAAGAACTCGACAATTTAGAGAATTTGAATTAAACAAAAACGCCAGCTTAAGCTGGCGTTTTTGTTTTAAAATTTATGCAATTCACTTATGAGTTTATCTAACATTTCTTCAGTAAAATCTAAATGGGTAACCATTCTTAACTTACCATCGCCCATAGAAATAAAATGAATGTTTTTTTGTGTCATTTTATTCACAAATTCAATTTCATCTATCGAATCATTTACATAAAAAATAACAATATTTGTCTCAATCGGTTCTACCGTTTTAATAAAAGAACACGATTCTAAAGTTTTTCCAATAGTCTTAGCTCTTCTATGATCTTCTGTCAACCTTTCTACATGATTATCTAATGCATAAATTGCAGCTGCAGCCAAATAACCTGCTTGCCTCATTGCGCCGCCAAATAATTTTCTAATTCTCAATGCTTTGGCCATGTCAGATTTTGTTCCCAATAAAATAGAACCAACTGGAGCACCTAATCCTTTCGATAAACAAATAGAAATTGTATCAAATAATTCTCCATATTGCTTTGGTGTTTCGTTTTTTGCAACCAAGGCATTAAACAATCTAGCTCCGTCCAAATGCAACGCTAATTCATTGTCCAAACAAATTTGTTTTATCTTCTTAAGTTCCTCAAAATCCCAACAAGCTCCACCTCCTTTATTTGTTGTGTTTTCAATACAAACTAAACGCGAATATGGTGAATGAATATCTATACCTCCAGAAGCAGCATATGCCAATTGCTCTGCAGTAAACATCCCTCTTTCTCCGTCAATTAAATGGCTTGAAACACCTGAGTTAAATGCTGCTCCTCCTCCTTCAAAATTAAAGACATGAGCCCATTTATCACAAAACATTTTATCTCCGGGTTGCGTGTGCAATTTAATGGCTGTTTGATTTGCCATGGTTCCAGATGGAAAAAACAAGGCGTCTTCTGTACCAAACATTTGAGCTGCTTTTTCTTGTAATTGATTAATAGTTGGATCTGCTTTAAAAACATCATCTCCTACTTCAGCATTCATCATTGCCGCTAACATCCCTTTTGTTGGCTTTGTAACGGTATCACTAATTAAATTTATTTTCATTATTTAATCTCTTTTAATGCATTCCGATTGGTGAACCATCTGGAATTTTTGGTGATTGTGCTTTTTTAAATTTAGAAGGATCATTTTTAAATGTAGAAATACTTCTTACAAGTTCTTTATCATACATTAACTGAACACCTTTAGATTTTCTTGTTCGTAACCAAGAAGCAATCTCCTCTATTTTAGAATTAACGATGGCTGTAACTTGCTTGTAATTGTTTTTATTTGCTGACAAATAAAACAAATGATTTAAAACTTGCTCATTTACAACGTTTTGTAATTCTTGGTAATAGGTGTTTTTATATGATTTTTTAAATGAATTTTTAATCACTTCATCAATCATTTCTTCTAAACCTAATTGAGATGAGTCAAAGCTTTTATGCATTACTAAACGAGAGACTCTTTCTGGATGAAATAAGAACTCTAAAGTCATTTCAGAAGCTGTCTCTACAGCACCATAAGGGTCAAATTCAGCACCAACTTTACTTTTAAAAGACTCTCTAGTCCTTCCATAACCAAAAGCTCTTGGCGGAAACAACTCTAATTTTGAAGTTGGTATCGCTATCGTTTCTACATCAATTGTTTTTAGAAGTGACGCAAGTGCTTGGCGTTCTACAGAACCAGGAACTCTTTTCACGATGGTCTGACTTCCGCCTTTGATAGCATAATTATAATCCAACCCTCCAATAACTTTAGCAACTGCTTCAGTTTGATATCTGTGTAAAAAATACAAAGGGACAAAAACATCTTCTAAAACAGAATATGGTTCTTTACTTTTAATATTATCCACAGAGAATTTATAAATTGCATTTTTTCTAATTTCTAATAATGCATTTAATTCATCTGCTACATTTTTACCATTATCCCATAAATGTGCGTAAGCATGAGCACTTCCTTTTGGTCTTGCATCTTGATCGGTTATAAATCGTAACCCTCTTGCAAAAGCGTCATTTAGGATTTTTTGCAATCCATCCTCTTCATTTGTTGTAAAATCTTGATACGAATATGCTACAGATACTTTATCCCATTCTCCAATTCCTGTTGCATAGGCATTTGAAAAATCAATTTTTCCGTTTTTTAATGAAAACTGTGGATGTGGATAATCCATTACAGAGGATCTATTAATTGTACTTGCAATATAGTTGTGAGCAAATCCGATTGTATGTCCAACTTCATGCGCAGATAATTGTCTAATTCTTGCCAATGCCATTTCTAAAGCAAATTTATCATTTGCAGTGTTTGTATCATAGGGAGCTTGCAATGCTTGTGCTATTAAAAAGTCTTGACGAATTCTTAATGACCCTAAACTTACATGTCCTTTAATAATTTCACCTGTTCTAGGATCAGAAATACTTCCACCGTAACTCCACCCTCTCGTAGAACGATGCACCCATTGAATTACATTGTATCTTAAATCTAACGGATCTGCATCTTTTGGTAACATTTTTACTTGAAAAGCATTTGTATATCCAGCTGCTTCAAATGCTTGATTCCACCACCTTGCTCCTTCGAGCAAAGCTGACCTTACTGGCTCTGGGGTTCCTGGGTCTAAATAATAGACAATTGGTTCAACAGGTTCACTAACAGCTGCATTTGGGTTTTTCTTTTCCAATCGATGTCTCATTATAAATCTTTTAGTAATAGATTCATTAACTGGCGTAGAATAATCCATGTAAGACATTGGATATGAACCAGAACGAGGATCATATACTCTTGGTTTGTAGTTGTTATCTGGCAACTCTACAAAAGAATGATGCTGATACACTGTTACTGCTGTTGAATTTGGAGTAACAGATCTTAAATTTCTACCTCTTGGACTCCCTTTAAATGTTAACAACACATCAAACTCTACATTTTTTTCAAATGCTTTTGTTCTTTCTAAGTTAAAGGCGCTTCTAGAAGCATCTACATTATAACTTCCTTCTCCGCTTCTAGACAAGGTGTTTGAGACACCAAAAGTATCTTGCATAAAAAAAGAGGTTGCATCAACTAAATAAGTGTTGTTTTTTTCTTCTTTAATAACAAAACCATGTAAAACCGATTTTGCAAATGCTTCTTTGATTGATTTTTTCTCTTCGAGATTATCTGTCAATGCTCTATAGTCTTGATTTGGCTGAATTAATAAAATTTTATTTCCTGCCTTTCTAAAAAACACAACGGCTCCACCTCCCAATTTCCCTCTATCTAAACCGATATCGTTTGAACCAACTCCTTCAGACAAAGCGTTTACATATAAAAACTCAGATTCTAGCTTTGAGATTTCTAAAAATATTTTGTCTTTACTACTATCATAATAAAAATTAAAATAGCCCTCATATTTAGTGACCTTTTTATCGTCTTTGAAAAATTGTGAAAAACACGTCTGATTTACAAAAACAAATAATAATAAAATTGTGATTTTTTTCATGGTTAAAAGATTTTGCATAAAACTATAAAATATTGACGAGAAAATAAGATTGAATAAAATATTAAATCACATTTTTTAACTTATTTTTGTGCTAACTATGATTACACAAGAACAAATCAAAAATATTTCTGATAGAATTGCTAAGCTAAAACAGTATTTAAATATTGAACAAAAGCTAATAGAAATAACCAATGAAGAAGAAAAAACTGTTGCCCCAGGCTTTTGGAACAATCCAAAAGAAGCAGAAGCTTTTATGAAAGAGCTGCGGATCAAAAAAAAATGGGTAACCGATTATAATTCAGCTGTTCGCTTATTAGAAGACACCCAAGTTTTGTTTGATTTTTACAAAGAAGATGAAATTTCTGAGGAAGAAATTGCAGATCAATTTTCAAAAACTGAAGAACTATTAGAGGCTATAGAATTTAGAAACATGCTTTCTGATGAAGGAGATAATTTAAGTGCAGTCATACAAATTACTGCTGGAGCTGGAGGTACCGAGAGTTGTGATTGGGCAGAAATGCTAATGAGAATGTATATGATGTGGGCTGAGAGAAATGGACTTAAAATTAAAGAGTTAAATTATCAAAGCGGAGATTCTGCTGGAATAAAAACTGTTACTCTAGAATTTGATGGTGATTATGCTTTTGGATGGCTAAAAGGCGAAAATGGTGTGCATAGATTGGTTCGGATTTCTCCTTTTGACAGCAATGCCAAAAGACATACTTCTTTTGCTTCGGTATATGTATATCCTGTTGCTGATGATTCTATTGAAATTGAAATAAACCCTGCTGATATTGAAATAACCACCGCTAGATCTAGTGGAGCTGGAGGTCAAAATGTTAACAAAGTTGAAACAAAAGTCCAACTAACACACAAACCAACCGGAATTCAAATTCAATGTTCAAATTCACGCTCACAACATGACAATAGAGCAACAGCGTTGCAAATGCTAAAATCTCAATTGTACGAAATAGAATTACAGAAAAGACAAGCAGCGAGAGCAGATATTGAAGCTGGAAAAATGAAAAACGAATGGGGAAGTCAGATTAGAAATTATGTAATGCACCCCTATAAATTAGTCAAAGATGTTAGAACTGCTCATGAAACTGGCAATGTAGATGCTATTATGAATGGAGATATCGATGCGTTTTTAAAAGCATTTCTAATGTTAAACGGTCAAAAAGAAACAGACACAACCTTATAAAAAAGACATGATAAAAATATACCACAATCCACGTTGTAGCAAATCTAGACAAGGTTTAGAAATCTTAGAAAACTCGGGTAAAGAATTTGAAATAATAAAATACTTAGAAAATATTCCAAGTTATAGCGAACTATTATCTATTATAGAAAAACTTCAAATTAAACCTATTGATTTGGTTAGAAAAAACGAAACAATCTGGAAAGAAAACTATAAAGGAAAAAAGTTATCTGATAAAGAAATTATTTCTGCCATGATTCAAAAGCCAAAACTAATAGAAAGACCAATTGTTATAAACGGGAATAAAGCTGTGATTGGCAGACCTTTAGAAAATATTTCAACTATTATTTGATAATACCAAATTCTTATTAACCCCATTTCTTTAACAGAAGTTTAACAACACTGTATTTAAACTAATCAACAAACCCATAGTCTTATAATTTATAATTATAAATCAAACTAATGAACAAAAGAATTTTAGTTTTAATTTGCCTTTTTAGTATATCGGCAATTTTTGCACAAAGACCTACTCAATCTGAAACATTTGCCGTATCAGGTACAGTAATTGACAAAGATTCTAAACAACCTCTAGAGTATGCTACAGTTGTTTTAAGAAACTTAAAAACAAAAAAAATTAGCGGTGGAATTACTGATAACAAAGGTGAGTTTTACATCAAAATTGCTAAAGGCACTTATGACATAAGTGTGGAGTTTATTTCTTTTAAAACTATCAGTTTCAAAAACAGAACTATTGACAAAGACATTAAGCTTGGAACCATTGTCTTATCTGAAGATGGAGAAATACTTGATGAAGTAAACATCATACCAGAAAAATCTACTGTAGACATTCGACTTGACAAAAAAATATACAATGTCGGTAAAGACATGACCGTTAAAGGTGGAAATGTTGCTGATGTTCTAGACAATGTTCCATCTGTAAGTGTAGATATAGAAGGAAATGTAAGCTTAAGAGGAAACGAAAATGTTCGTATTTTAATTGATGGAAAACCTTCTTCTTTAGTAGGTTTAGATGGCACGAGTGCCTTACGTCAATTACCCGCAGATGCAATAGAAAGAGTTGAAGTAATTACTTCTCCTTCTGCAAGATATGATGCTGAAGGAACTGCTGGGATTTTAAATATTATTTTAAGAAAAGGAAAAGTAACAGGATTCAATGGTTCTATTAACCCAACTATTGGAGACCCTACACAATACGGTATTTCCACCAATTTAAACTACAGAACTAAAAAGTTCAATTTATTTACAAATTCAGGATATAGTTACAGAGATGGTCCAGGAAATAGTATTAACAATTCAACGTATTTTGACAACTCAAAAAACATTACAGGATATCTTAACGAGTTAAGAAACAATAATAGGTTAAGAAAAGGATTTAACTCTAGCTTTGGTATAGAATATTATTTAACTGACAATAGCTCAATTTTAGGAAACATCGTTATCCGAAAATCTGACGGAGAAAATACAACATCTAACAATGTAGCCGTTTTTGACGCTAATAAAGTGCTAACGGATACTCGTACAAGAAATGAAAATGAATTATCAGATTCTAAATCAATTCAGTATTCTATAAACTACACAAATAAATTAAATGCAACTGGAAAAAAGCTGACAATTGATTTACAATACAGTAAAAGTGATCAGGATGAAGCAGGTAGTATTTTTCAAAACAATGTTTTTGTAGAAAATAATAACACCATTCAAAATTCGGTTAGAAAACTTTTCCAAATTGATTATGTATATCCAAAAGAAGATGGTTCTCAAATTGAGCTGGGTTATAGAGCTAATTTAGATAAATCGAATTCAGATTATAAAAACACTCCTTTAGTTCCTTATTCTGATCCCAAATTCGATCCATCAAATAATTTAGATTTTGAGCAAAATGTATATGCGTTGTATGCTCAATACGGAAAAAAACATGATAAACTTTCTTATTTATTAGGGTTAAGAACAGAATTAACAGATCAAAAAATAGATTTGCTTACAACAAATGAAAACTATAACAAATCTTATATCGGTTTTTTCCCTACTGTAAATTTAGGGTATGAGTTTAACGATACAGAAAGTATAACGTTTGGATATAGTAAAAGATTAAGAAGACCAAGATCTTATTTTTTAAACCCGTTTGAATCAAGAAGCTCAGAAACGAACATTTTTAAAGGAAATGTAGGTTTAGACCCTACGTATACCAATTCATTTGATGTTGGATATTTAAAGAAATTGAAAAAAGTAACTTTAAATTCTTCTATTTATTATCGTCATTCAACAGGTATTTATCAGTTTATTAGCCAAGAAAGAGGTGATTTTGTAAACGGAGTTCCAGTGATTGTTAGATCTCCTATAAACCTATCTTCAGAAGACAGATATGGTTTTGAATTTAATGCTAATTATACTGCCTCTAAAAAAGTAAATTTTTCAGGAAGTTTTAATTATTACGGATTTGAAACTGTTGGGAAATTGAATAATATTGACTTTGGAAATAAAGATTCTAACTGGTCTGCAAGATTGAATTCTAGAATTACATTGCCAGCAAACATTCAATGGCAAACCACCATGTCTTATAGAGGCGAACAGCGAAATGCTCAAAGTACTAGTGAAGGAATTTTCAGTGCTAACTTAGCGTTTAGTAAAGATTTATTTAAAGACAACGGTACAATGGTTTTAAATATAAGTGATGTGCTGAATTCAAGAAAACGTATAGGATACTCTTATACTCCAAACTCTTCTACCTATGGAGAAAATCAATGGAGACAAAGACAAGTTTCTTTCAGTTTTGTATATCGATTTAATCAAAAGAAAAACCAAAGACAAAGAAGACCTCAACAAAATGATGATTTTGAAGAAGGTGGAGAAGGGTTTGGAAAATAATCACATTCTATAACATTAAAAAAGGGTTTGCATTTGCAAACCCTTTTTTAATTGAAAATATTTTTTTTAAAAAACTACTCTTTATCAGCAGCTTTTCTAGCTTCTCTTTTTAATTTCATGTTCTCCCAAATTGTACCACCAATCCAGTAAGGAACCACAAACGTTAATAAGAAAATTAACAACCAAAAACCAGCTGTAAAAATAAACATGAATAATAAAAATCCTGAAAATTCTGAAAAATCTAACATTTGTGTTTCTTTAAAATAAATTAATAGCACAAAAATAATACATATTTTCAATTTACACTAATAATTAAAAATTATTTTGAACAAGTATTTTCTTGTATTGTTGATAACCGATTGTGATACTTTTAGTAATTTTGTAGTAGCTAAAAAACAATTCACACAATGAAATACAGAATAGAAAAAGACACAATGGGGCAAGTAAAAGTTCCATCTGATAAATATTGGGGAGCGCAAACAGAACGCTCTAGAAATAACTTCAAAATTGGTGCGCCTGCATCAATGCCAATAGAAATTGTTTACGGTTTTGCATATTTAAAAAAAGCGGCAGCTTTTGCCAACTGCGATTTAAATGTATTAGCTTCAGAAAAAAGAGATTTAATTGCTCAGGTTTGTGATGAAATTTTAGAAGGAAAGCATGATGATCAATTTCCATTAGTCATTTGGCAAACTGGATCTGGAACACAATCTAATATGAATTGTAACGAGGTAATTGCCAATAGAGCCCATGAAATTGCAGGAAATATTATTGGCGAGGGAGAAAAAACAATTCAGCCTAATGACGATGTGAACAAATCTCAGTCTTCAAACGATACTTTTCCAACTGGGATGCATATCGCTGCATACAAGAAAATTATAGAAGTTACCATTCCTGGTGTTGAACAATTAAGAGATACTTTACAAAAAAAATCAGAAGCTTTTAAAGATGTTGTAAAAATTGGGCGTACGCATTTAATGGATGCTACTCCCCTAACTTTAGGACAAGAATTTTCTGGTTATGTTGCACAATTAAACTTTGGTATCAAAGCTTTAAAAAATACATTAGAACATTTGTCACAATTAGCTTTAGGAGGAACTGCTGTTGGCACAGGTTTAAACACACCTAAAGGATATGATGTTTTAGTCGCAAAATACATATCAGAATTTACAGGCTTACCTTTTGTAACTGCAGAAAATAAATTTGAAGCTCTTGCAGCACACGATGCTTTAGTAGAAACTCACGGAGCACTTAAACAATTAGCAGTTTCTTTAAATAAAATTGCAAATGACATTCGTTTAATGGCTTCAGGTCCTAGATCTGGAATTGGAGAAATTATCATTCCCGCAAACGAGCCAGGAAGTTCTATTATGCCAGGGAAAGTAAACCCAACTCAAGCAGAAGCATTAACTATGGTTTGTGCGCAAGTTATGGGGAACGATGTTGCTGTTACTGTTGGTGGTACACAAGGTCATTATGAGTTAAATGTTTTTAAACCAATGATGGCTGCAAACGTATTGCAATCTGCTCAATTAATTGGAGATGCTTGTAAATCTTTTGATGAAAACTGTGCTGTTGGAATTGAACCCAATCAGTCAAGAATAACTGAATTATTGAATAATTCTTTAATGCTAGTTACAGCTTTAAATACAAAAATAGGATATTATAAAGCTGCAGAAATAGCAAATACAGCTCACGCAAACGGGACTACTTTAAAAGAAGAAGCAGTTCGTTTAGGGTATGTTACACCAGAACAATATGATGAATGGGTTAAGCCTGAAGAAATGACTGGAAGCTTAAAGTAAATTACAATTCTTTAAAAATAAAAAGGACCATGTTAAACATGGTCCTTTGGTCCTTTTTATTTTTAAGATTTAGGTTTTAATAATTTAAAAATCTTAGTAAAGAAATTAGATGAGGGTTCATCTTCATGATATCCGTTTCCGTATTTTCCGTATCCATAACCATAGCCGTATCCATAACCGTAACCGTAACCATATTTTCCTTGTAAAGAGAAGTCGTTAAGAACATAACTAATATTTGTAACCTCTTTGTTCTTGTATTTGTCATCAATCATCTTCATCATGCCTTTTTCAGAATAATTTTGACGAATTACATAAATAATTGCATCCGAAAACTTAAACAACTCCAAAGAGTCTGAAACCAATCCTATAGGAGGTGAATCAATAATTACATAATCATATTTCACTTGCAAATACTTTATCATTACTGCCGTTTTATCACTAATTAGTAATTCAGACGGATTCGGCGGTATAGGTCCAGATAAAATTACATCTAAATTAGGAATTTGAGTTTTGTTAATGACCTCTTCAATTTCATTTTGACCAATTAAATAATTAACAACACCATTTTCATTGGTTAGTTCAAAATCTGAGAATATTTTTGGTTTTCTTAAATCCAATCCTATTAAAACCGTTTTCTTTCCGCTTAATGCAAAAACTGATGCCATATTTATAGATATCATTGTTTTTCCTTCTCCACTAACAGAAGAAGTAAGCAACAATGTTTTTGTTTTTGACTCTGTGTTTTTTGTAAATAAAAACTGAATATTAGATCTTAAAGCTCTAAAAGATTCTGCTACTGAAGATTTTGGTCTTTCAAAAACAGCCAAATTGTTTCTCCAATTGTTTCTTCCTACAACTCCTAAAACCGGTATAGCATAAGTCCCTTCTATTTCTTCAACTGTATGAATTTTATTGTCTAAAACTTCTGAAATTATTATGTAGAAAAGTGGCAAAACAATACTCAACATTATGGCTACTAAGTAATTAAAACTAGGTATCGGGTAAATAGGCCCATTTCCTAAGTCTTTCGCTGTATCAATAATTTTAACATCAGATACGTTTGCTGCAATGGCAGTACCTGCTTCGTAACTTTTTTGTTTTAGATAGTTGTAATTTGCCTCAGACATATCATAACTTCTTTCGTAAGCTATCAATCCTTGTTCTTTTTCTGGCAACGCTTTTTGCTTATCTAAAGTAACTGATAATCGTTTATTTATTTTCTCTAAATCGTTACTAAAAGTATTTCTTAAATTTCTTATGTTTTCAACAATGATTTTTTTAGTAGTTCTAATTTCATTGTCTAATCTTATGATATCAGGATGATTATCAGTAACAACATTTCTTAGTTTTTCTCTAACTGTGGTTTTACTAATTAACTCCCCTACTTCTTGAGGTATTTTTCCATCAGCAATTTGTATAATAGCTGGCACAGGAATATTATTAAATTTATTATGAGTAATAATGTAATTATTTAAACTATCTAACTCCTCAATATTGTTTGTTACAGCTCTTTTCTGTTGATCTAATAGCGTAATCTCTTCTAAAATTCTCGTTCCCTGGGCAGATAGATTAAAAATATTATTTTTTGATCGATACCTACTTAATTCTTTTTCTAAAATTTTTAAGCTATCAGACTCCTTTTCAAAAAGATTGTCTATGTATTTCTTAGTATTCTCAGCGTAAGCAATTTTTGCTGATTTTTTATCCCTTTCTAAAACTTTAACCGACTCATTTAAATAATCTACAATCCTTTTTTTATTTGAACCTTCTAATTTTAATTCAAGAATTGATGCTCCATCAGTTAAATCATTAACCTTCATGTTTCTGTAATTTTTTACAGTGTCATCAAAACTATTAAACTTGATAAAATAAACATCTCCAGGAGACATTGTGCCAACAGAATTAATGGTAAAATTGAAAAACGGTAAGCTTATTTTTTCTCCAAAAGAATACTCTGCGGAAAAATTTATCTCAGTAGATTTATATTTAGAAAATTTATTCCCTGAACCAAATTTTTCAATATCATTTAAGTAACTAATTAGAGGGTTGGTTCCTTCTTTTTCATAATCAAAAGAAATTCTATACTTATCTTCACTAATTCCTTCAATTTTAATAAGTTTATTATATAACTGAGGCTTGTCTTTTTCTATTACTATTTTAAAAGGAGTGCTGCCATAAACATCCTCTTGCCTATATCTTCCTTCTTTTAAATAATCTATGTAAAACTGCAAAGCATCAACAACTTTTTCATTATGTGTTCTAGAAGTTAAAACTACTTTTACAGTACCCATTGCATCACTTTCACCTCCCCAATTAAATGCAATATTTGTTCCTGTAGAAAACAATGGGTTGTTTTCCTCTTTAACACTAATTACTGTATTTAAACTATATACTTTTTCTTTATAGCCATTCATAAACTTGGCTATAATTAATCCGATAATAATAGTTACAACAAATAATTTCCAGTAAGAAAAAACCTTAAATGCATAGGTTTTTATATCAATAGAGTTCGCTGTAGAGTTATTATTATACGAATTTTTTTTACTCATAATTTTATAAATTTCTAACTAATAAAATAGTAGATGTAACTAAAGTAAATATAGAAACTAAAGTAGATAAAGATTGTAAACCAGTTGTTCCTGTACCCCAAGATTTCTGTTTTAAAGGTATGATGTTTATGTAATCGTTGGTTGGATATAAAACACTTCTGAGTCAAAAATACTAGCTTTTGTTAGATCTAGCACATACTTTTTTCTACCATTTATCGTATTTCTCCAAACTTCAACTTTTTTCTTATTTCCAGTAACGGTAATGTCTCCAGAGTTAGATATTGCATCTAAAATACTTACTTTATTTTGATAAATCACCTTTGGTCCAGGATTTTGAATTTCTCCAATTACGGTATATTTAATTCCAGACAAATCAACAGTTATAAAAAATTTCTTTCTGTCTATTAAATACTCTAAAAGCTCCTCTTCTAATTTTAAACGAACTTCTTTTGTGGTGTATCCCAATACGTTTATTTCACCAATTATTGGCAATCTAATGTTACCATGTCTGTCTATTCTATAACCAACTTGCGGACTTGATCCACTTTCAAAACCTCCATTGTTAGACCTTAACTGACTTGGAACATTCGTTTTTTTAAAAAGTGCCACATACTTTTCATCTTCTGCCTTAAGTTCTATAGACAAAACATCATCTACTTGTAACCTATAAGGTTCATTATTTAGCTTGTAAACATTTTTTTTGGTGATGGGTTCTCCCTGCAAATAAATTAAATCTTTATTTGGAACACAGGAAGCTAAAAAAATTAAAGAGAGGAATATAAAAAATCGCTTAAGCATAAATCTAAAATATGTTGACTACTCAAAAATATAATTTTTATATCGCTAATCCTATAATTTTCTTTTAATTTTGTTATTATTTCTATGCAAAAAATTATTTCCTATATAAGATTCCTTTTTAATTCAACAAATCATCATGGAATCCACTCTCCTTTTGTTTTTGATTTAATTACAAAATGTTTCTACAAGAGAAATAACACATTCGAAAATGCAGCTTTTAAATCTTACAAAAGAAGTCTTTTAAATAACCATAATGTAATTGAGGTTACAGATTTTGGAGCAGGGTCAAAAATTTTTAAAAGTAATACAAGAGAAGTTTCTAGAGTTGCTAAACATGCTGGAATACAGACCAAAAGAGCAAATTTATTAATTAAAATTACGTCTTATTTCAAGCCAAATACCATTTTAGAATTTGGCACTTCTCTTGGCATGGGAACTGCAGCATTGCATATTGGAAATCCGAATTCAAAAATAAGCACACTAGAAGGTTGCGAAAACACTGCCGGAATTGCAATAAAACAATTTGAAAAATTTTCTTTCAAAAACATTGATGTTTACACAGGAGAGTTTACCAAAACTTTATCAACATTAAAATTTGAAAATTCTTTAGATATGGTTTATTTTGATGGAAATCATCAAAAAGAAGCAACCTTAAAATATTTCAATCATTGTCTTAATTTTATTAACAACGATAGTTTCTTTATTTTTAATGACATTCATTGGAGCAAAGAAATGGAAAGCGCTTGGCAGGAAATAAAACTACATCCAAAAGTGAAAGTTTCTATAGACACCTATCAGTGGGGAATTGTTTTTTTTAGGAAAGAGCAAGAAAAAGAACATTTTATAATAAGAGTTTAAATAGTTAATTCGTAATTTTATCTAATGAAGATTTACACCAAAACAGGAGACAAAGGGACCACAGCTTTGTTTGGAGGAACTAGAGTCCCAAAACATCATTTAAGAATAGAATCTTATGGTACCGTTGATGAGCTAAACTCTTATATAGGTTTAATTAGAGATCAGAAAATTGACAAGAACGCTATCAACTCTTTGATTAGAATTCAAAATGAATTATTCACTCTTGGTGCGATGTTAGCAACTCCTCCAGAAAAAGAACTTTTAAAAAATGGCAAAGAGCGGTTAAATATTCCTAAAATTACAAATGCAAACATTAAAGCCTTAGAGCAAGAAATAGATGTTATGAATTTAGACTTGCCTGCTATGACAAATTTTATTTTACCCGGCGGAAGTCAAACGGTGTCATTCTGTCACATTGCTAGATGTGTATGCCGTAGAACCGAAAGATTAGCAACTGCCTTAAACGAAAACGAGACAATTAATCCTGCTATATTAGAATATTTAAACAGACTTTCTGACTACCTATTTGTATTGGCACGGAAGTTGTCTAAAGACTTATCAATAAAGGAAACTCCTTGGATTCCTGAAAAAGAAAAATAAGTTCTTTTATTTTATTGACAGATTTATCAAAAAAAACTTGGTTTTCTGAATAAAAAAATTATTTTTGCAGAAAATTAAACTATACTAAAAATGTATTGGACACTAGAATTGGCATCTTATTTAGCAGATGCACCTTGGCCAGCAACGAAAGATGAATTGATAGATTACGCTATTAGAACAGGAGCGCCATTGGAAGTTGCAGAAAACTTACAAGAAATTGAAGATGAAGGCGATGCTTATGATTCTATTATAGAAATTTGGCCAGACTATCCGACTGAAGAAGATTATCTTTGGAACGAAGATGAATATTAACAAAAATTTACATCAAAAAAGTCTCAATCGAGGCTTTTTTTTTGTTTACATTTAACATTAAATTGTAATTGCTGTCAATAAATATCAACTTATTTATTATCAACTAATTATAAATCAATATTCAATTGATAAAATTGAATTTTAAATAGAACACATACAATGAGCTTATTAAACTCGGTCTTAAAAATATTTGTTGGAGACAAACAACAAAAAGATTTAAAACTACTACAACCAATCGTTGAAAAAACAAACTCTTTTGCTGAAGCAATAGGCAATTTATCAAATGATGAATTAAGAGCTAAGTCAGAAGAATTTAAATCTAAAATAAAAGAAGCAACCAATTCTTTTGACACAAAAATAACTGAGTTAGAACAAGAAGCTTTATCGGCAGGTATAGATAGGCAAGAAGAAATATATGCTGAAATAGACACTTTAAAAGATGAAGCTTATGAAGCGTCTGAAGCTGTTTTACAAGAAATAATGCCAGAAGCATTTGCGGTTGTCAAAGAAACTGCAAAAAGATTTACAAACAATTCTGAAATCGAAGTTACCGCTACTCCATTTGACAGAGAGCTTTCTGCTATTAGAGAAAATGTAACTTTAGTTGGCGATAAATCTGTTTGGTCAAATACTTGGGATGCGTCTGGACAAGAAATTATCTGGGACATGATTCATTATGATGTTCAATTAATCGGTGGATCTGTTTTACATCAAGGTAAAATTGCTGAAATGATGACAGGGGAAGGGAAAACATTGGTTTCTACTTTGCCTGTTTATCTAAACGCTTTAACTGGAAAAGGAGTTCATGTTGTAACGGTAAATGATTATCTAGCAAAACGTGATGCTGCTTGGATGGGTCCAATTTTAGAGTTTCATGGATTGAGTATTGATTGTATTGATGTGCATCAACCAAATTCTGATGAACGAAGAAAAGCCTATAATGCAGACATCACTTACGGAACAAATAATGAATTCGGTTTTGATTACCTGCGTGATAATATGGCGCATACCAAAGAAGATCTTGTACAAAGAGCACCCAATTATGCAATTATAGATGAGGTAGATTCTGTATTAATAGATGATGCTCGTACACCATTAATAATTTCTGGTGCTGTACCACAAGGAGACAGACATGAATTTAACGAACTAAAACCTTTAGTTGCTGACATAGTTAGCTTACAAAAACACTATTTAGTTGGTGTGTTGGCAGAAGCTAAAAAACTAATCGCTGAAGGAAACACGAAAGAAGGTGGTTTTTTACTATTAAGAGTTTTTCGTGGTATTCCAAAAAACAAAGCGTTAATTAAATTTTTATCCCAAGAAGGAATCAAACAAATTCTTCAAAAAACAGAAAACACTTACATGGCAGACAATAACAAATTGATGCCAGAAGTAGATAAAGAATTGTACTATGTTATTGAAGAAAAAAACAATTCCATCGATTTATCTGACAAAGGGATTGTTCATTTATCAGGAAAAACAAGTGATAACAACTTTTTTGTGCTACCAGATATTGGCGTAAAAATAGGTCAGATTGATGAAAGCGAAGATTCACCTGAAGAGAAAGCCGCTAAAAAAGAAGAATTATATAGAGACTTTAGCATTAAAAGTGAGCGTATTCACACAATGAATCAATTATTAAAAGCATATTCATTATTTGAAAAAGATACAGAATATGTTGTAATTGATAATAAAGTAATGATTGTAGACGAACAAACAGGACGAATCATGGACGGTCGTCGTTATTCAGACGGATTACATCAAGCAATCGAGGCTAAAGAAAATGTAAAAATTGAAGATGCAACTCAAACCTTTGCTACTGTAACTTTACAAAATTACTTTAGAATGTATCGCAAGCTTTCTGGTATGACTGGAACAGCGATTACAGAAGCTGGAGAGCTTTGGGAAATCTACAAATTAGATGTAGTTGAAATCCCAACTAACAAACCTTTACAAAGAGATGACAAAGAAGACTTGGTATACAAAACCACCAGAGAAAAATACAATGCAGTAATTGATGATATTGTAAAATTAGTGGAACAAGGAAGACCTGTTTTGGTTGGTACAACTTCTGTAGAAATCTCTGAATTACTTGGAAGAATGCTTCAAATGCGTGGAATTAAGCACAATATTTTAAATGCAAAACTGCATAAAAAAGAAGCAGATATTGTTGCTGAAGCTGGTAAAGCTGGAGTTGTAACTATTGCAACAAATATGGCAGGTCGTGGTACAGATATTAAACTTTCTGAAGAAGTAAAAAAAGCTGGTGGTTTAGCAATTATTGGTACAGAAAGACACGATTCTCGTAGAGTTGATAGACAGTTACGTGGTAGAGCGGGTCGTCAAGGTGATGTTGGTTCTTCTCAATTTTATGTTGCTTTAGATGATAACTTGATGCGTATTTTTGGTTCTGATAGAATCGCCAAAATGATGGATAGAATGGGTTTAAAAGAAGGCGAAGTAATTCAGCATTCTATGATTACCAAATCTATTGAAAGAGCTCAAAAGAAAGTAGAAGAAAACAACTTTGGTATTCGTAAACGTTTGTTAGAGTATGACGATATTATGAATGCTCAACGTGAGTTTGTATATAAACGTAGAAGGCATGCTTTAGATGGAGATCGTCTAAAAATTGATATTGTAAACATGATTTACGATACTTGTCAGGCAATCGTTACTGAAAACAAACCAACAAAAGATTTTAAAAATTTCGAGTTTGAATTGATTCGTTTTTCATCGATGACCTCTCCTTTTTCTGAAGAAGAGTTTAGTTCTATGGATGAACAAGCACTAATTGATTCTTTGTATGAAACGATTTATGCACATTATCAAGATAGAATTGCTAGAAATGCAGTTGCTGCTTTTCCTGTAATTAAAGATGTGTATGAGAATGAAGGTGATCGTTATGAGCGAATTGTTGTTCCATTTTCAGATGGTGTAAAAAGTTTACAAGTAGTAACAAACTTGAAAAACGCATACGAATCTGAAGGAAAAGAATTGGTGAAAGATTTTGAAAAAAATATTACACTTGCTATTATTGATGAAAACTGGAAAACACATTTACGTAAAATGGATGAGTTAAAAAGTTCGGTTCAAAATGCTTCATACGAACAAAAAGATCCTTTATTGGTTTATAAATTTGAAGCGTTTGAATTGTTTAAACAAATGATTAGTGACGTAAATAAAGAAGTACTATCATTCTTATTTAAAGGAGAAATTCCAAATCAAGGAAACATTTCTGAAGCGCGTCAACAAAAAAGAGAACGTTTAAATGTGAGTAAAGCAGATGTACAAAATAGCACAGAACAAGCTATTCAGAACTCTAAACAGCAACAACAAGAACCTGTTGAAACTGTAGTGAGAGAACAACCAAAAATTGGCAGAAACGAACGTGTTACCATTAAAAACGTAATGAGCGGAGAAGAAAAAGAAGTCAAATACAAACAAGCTATTCCGTTAATTGAAAAAGGAGAGTGGGTATTAACTAAATAATTTTATTTATGAAGAAAATAATTCCATTTATCTATATTATCGTTGGTTTCAGTTTTGTTGCAAAAGGATTTTATGCATTCTTTAATGAACATGAAATTTATTACTTGATTTTCTCACTAAAGACAGAAAGTAAATCTATTTACATTTTATTTAACTTGTTTTTTGGGGGATTGATATTGTATAGCGGAATTGGAAGATTGAAAAGCTTCAAAAAATAGTGTTTCTAAATAAAACAATAAAAAAGCCGATGTAAATGCTTACATCGGCTTTTTTTATTTTTTCTTTCTTAAATATATCGTTCCAAAACCTGCTTCCAATTTCATTTTTACTTTTCCGCGTTTTAATTTTAACTTCATGTGTTGTTGTCCGTCAAATTCAAGATCAGACAACACATTAAAAGCTAAATCGCTATAAATCGCAGCACCATTTGCTTCTACATTCACATCAGAGTTTGAAGGGATTGTAATATCTATAAAACCGTTGTTTGTATATACTGAATATAGCTGTAAAGGTAATTTTTTATCAAACTCAACTGAAACATTCCCTCCAATGGAGTTTATTGAAACAGGGCCAGTTACATCCGTTAATTTAAAATTACTTAACGAGGTAGTTAACTCAACTTCTCCATTAAAATTAGACAAGGATGATGTTTTATTAGAATAAAATATAGCTTGGTTTCTATTTGATTTTTTGCAATTACTTGTATCCCAATTTAACTTAATCGAATTTGGAATTTTAATCAAATAGCTTTCATTACTTAACATTACAAACTGGCCATCTGAAGCATCTTTAAAAATCAATTCTCCCTCTTTTTCTTCGATAGTAAAATAGATTCCTAATTCTTTATTTTCTTGTTTTTTACCGAGCCTTTTCAAACCCTTTTTTTTGTCTTCATCACGGTTTGAAAAAAAAACATAATTACCTGATGTTGAACTAATATTCTTTGCTCTTGCAACTGAAATATTTTTTCTGCTAGACGATGTATTTTTTCCGCTTACAATTACTCCACCTGTTTTATACGCTACTCTATTTGCATCTCTAACAAGCGGAAAACTACTTTTGTTGTCATGCAAACTTTTAACAATAACTTCCGATCCATTATAACCTTCTATTTTAAAATTCTTAGTAGAACAAATTTTTAAGGTTCCTTTATTAAATTTAATTTTCTTTTCTTGTGCATTTACTGTTATAACAGTTAAAACTGCTACAATTACTATACATATTTTTTTCATGATTATTGTTTTAATTGGTTCATAGCCAAGGTTGCGTTACTCTTAACTATTGGAAAAGTTTCATTGTTATTTATGATTTCTTTAAGAGTTTTTTGTGCACGATGTTCTCTTAAAAAGCTCAATGATTTTATAATTTTTATTTGTACTAATGGTTTATTTTCTTTTTCTAAAGCAGTAATTAAATGAGTTCTTACTTTATCATTTGTTGGGAATTTTAACAACGCATCTATTGTTGCAATTTTCACATTTGCATTCGCATCGTCATGCAATATTTTTAACAGAGCGTCTATAATTTTAGAATCTTCATTCTTAAACTCGTCATCAAATTTATAAACTCCTTCTAAGCGTTTGCCGGCAGATTCATCAGATAAATAACTTAATACTTCTGAAGTTTTTGATACTTTATTTGAGTTTTTATTAAAAAAGAAAATAGAAAAAACTAAAACGATACTTGCTGCTACTGATACAAATCGTAGATACACTACTTTTGTTTTTTTTGTTGGATGCAACTCTTTTTGAAGTTCCTTCTTAAAAAGAATTTCTGATGATGCCGACATTTTTTCCGAATCAAATTCTTTTTTATGCTGTTGTATGTGTTCTTTTAAATTCATTTTTTTGATGTTTCTGTAACATTGTTATCAATTGATTTTTACCTCTAGCATACTGATTTCTAACGGTACTTTCGTTTAATTGTAAAATTTCTGAAATTTCTCTATGATTGTACTCTTCAATCAAGTACAGCACTACGATTACTCTATGTTTTTCTTTTAATTTATCAATACATTCTTTGATGAAATCTATCGAAAGTTCTTCTGCATTGTCAAACTCCAACTCTACTGTTTCTGCTTCAATTTCTTGAACATTTTCTATAGAAAACACGTGTTTTTCTTTTCTAATTTTATCAAAACATAAATTAATCGCAATTCGCCTAAGCCAACCTCCTAAATTCATTTCTTCATTTACTTGATGAATTTTTTGAAATCCTTTTATAAATGCATCTTGTACAAGATCTTCAGCGTCTTCCCTATTTTTTAAGATTCTATAACAACTATTGTAAAGCAAATTCTTATACAATTTGTATACCTCTATTTGAGCGGTATATTTATTTTGTTTACATTGTTGTATGATGTCTTTTTGATTCAAAAAAAATACTGTTTGGTTAACCTTACATCCATATAACGTTAGAAAAGGATTTGTGTCTCAAAAAATAAGAAAATATTTTTATACAAAACAAAAACGCCATTACTTTCGTAATGGCGTTCTATTATTTTTAAAAGAAAAACTTAAATATTCTTAAAATCTGTATTCATTGTTAGATACCCTAAAAACTCTTCTTTGGTTTCTTTGTTTTTAAATTTTCCGCCAAATTCTGCTGTCACAGTACTACTTTCTATATCCTTAATTCCGCGTGAATTTACACATAAATGTTTTGCATCAATAACACAAGCAACATCTTCAGTTCCTAAAGCTTCTTGCATAGCTTGGACAACTTGCATGGTTAAACGCTCTTGCACTTGAGGACGTTTTGCATAATATTCTACTATTCGATTCATTTTAGACAAACCAATTACTTTTCCATCAGAAATATAAGCCACATGTGCTCTACCAATAATTGGCAATAGATGATGCTCGCAGGTAGAATACACAACAATATTCTTTTCCACCAACATTTCACCGTAATTGTAATTGTTTTCGAAAGTAGACGCCGCTGGTTTATTTGCAGGGTCTAACCCCATAAACAACTCATTTACAAAAGCTTTCGCAACTCTTTTAGGGGTTCCTTGTAAACTATCGTCTGTTAAATCCATTCCTAAGGTCTCTAAAATATCTTTGACACTTTCCTGGATTTTATTGATTTTTTCTTCGTTAGAAATAGCAAACGCATCGTCTCGTAAAGGCGTTTTTGCCGATGTACCAACGTGGTTCTCTCCTATTTCTTCAACTCTTTCGTCATTCATTTTGCTGTTCACTTCAAACATTTCTTTCTTAATTAGGATGCAAATTTACGTGTTTGCAACGTATTATTTTAGTTTCTCTATAAATTAAAACTATAGATCTATAATTATTTATTTAATTCACGTTCACCTTATAAATTTGGGCGTTCGGGCTAGCTTTCTGTTGTATCTTTTTTTTAACGTCTTTGCGAAGTTTACTTTTTTGTAAACTGTGGCAATCTCATGTTTAAAAGAGATTACTTCGTCATACTTCCCTGTCTGCCGACAGGCAGGCTCGTAATGACAAACATTTATGCTTTTAATTTTTTTACTAATTCTTGTAAAGAACAATTTGTTTGCTCTCCAGAAATCATGTTCTTCAACGTGAATTCATTTTTTTCTATTTCTTGTGATCCAACAATAACAACAAACTCAATTTCACGCTTGTTTGCGTAATTCATTTGCTTTTTCATTTTTGCATTGTCTGGATACAATTCTGCTTTGATATTGTTTTTTCTCAATTCAGCAATTGCTTTCATCGAAAATAATGCTTCTGCTTCTCCAAAATTGACAAATAATACTTTTGGCTTTGGTAGTTCTACCGTTTTAAACAACCCTAATTCTTCCAAGACCAAATAAATTCTATCCAATCCAAAAGAGATTCCAACTCCAGAAACATCCGGCATTCCAAAGATTCCTGTTAAATCGTCATATCTTCCACCCCCGCCAATCGAACCCATGTTGACTTCTTTTGGTGCTGCAACTTCAAAAATTGCACCGGTATAATAATTCAACCCTCTTGCTAACGTAACATCCACTTCTAAAGTAGCAGATTGCAAACCTAATTCTTCAACAGAATTACATACAAAACGCAATTCTTCAACACCTTTTATTCCTTCTTCAGATGTTTGCAACATCGCTTCTAATGAATTTATTTTAGCTGTATTTGAACCTTCAACATCAAACAACGGACTCACTTTTTTAATGGCGTTTTCTGTAATTCCTTTGGATAGCATTTCTTTTACAACACCGTCTTTACCAATTTTATCTAACTTATCTAAGGCAACTGTAAAATCGATGAGTTTGTCTTTTGCACCAATTACTTCTGCAATTCCAGATAATATTTTTCTATTATTGATTTTGATAGTCGTTCCGGCTAAACCTAACTTGCTAAAAACGGTATCGTACAACTGAATAAACTCTACTTCTTGCCACAACGATTTGCTTCCAACAACATCGGCATCACATTGATAGAACTCTCTAAACCTTCCTTTTTGCGGACGATCGGCTCTCCAAACTGGCTGAATTTGATAGCGTTTAAACGGAAAAGTAATATCGTTTTGGTGTTGCACAACGTATCTTGCGAATGGCACTGTTAAATCGTAGCGCAATGCCTTTTCTGAAATTTGTGATGTTAACTTTGTACTATCTTTTTCTGATAAAAGTTTCTCATCAACTTTATTCAAATAATCCCCAGAATTCAGAATCTTAAAAATCAACCGATCACCTTCTTCCCCATATTTTCCCATCAAGGTAGTAGAGTTTTCAAAACTTGGTGTTTCAATAGGTTGAAATCCAAAGGTTTCAAAAGCAGCTCTAATCGTATTAAAAATATAGTTACGATTGGCTAGTTCTGTGGGTGAAAAATCTCTTGTTCCTTTTGGGATGCTTGGTTTCATTAAATAGTTTTTAGTTGTTAGTTTTTAGTTTTTAGTTTTTAGTGGCTACACTCAAAACTAATCACTTAAAATTTAGCACTCGAAATTGAAATTGCGCATGCAAATATCGTGAAAAAGTTATAATTTTTTGGGAGTTGTAAAGGTTTTATTTCTACGTCTTAAACTATAAATACTTGCATTGAGTTCAAAACCTAACAAGAGGATGATTGCATTTAACCATACAAACAACATCAATATTAATAAGGTTCCGATGGAACCATACAACTCGTTGTACTTAGAGAATTCGGTAACATAAATACTAAATAAGTAAAATGTAAAAATGGATAGGATGGTTGTAAAAATAGCACCTGGTGAGAAAAACCGTGTGTGTTTTCCTGTTTTCGTTCCGAAATGATACAACATAGAAACAATAGTAAAAACCATGGCTACAAATAAAAATCCTTTACCCATTTGTAACCAAAAAATATCATCATCAAGCCAACCGCGTTCTTTTAATTTGTCTAATCCTATTTGGTAAAAAATAATTAACGCTACTGTAACTACTAAGAAAAATGCCATCACCAAAGAAACACCAAGTGATATAACATAAGCTCTTACAACACTTCTCACTTCTTTTACATGATACGAATACTCGAATCCCCCAAAGATTGCATTGACACCGTTTGTCATTAAAAAAATGGAAACTAAAAATCCAAAAGACAACAATCCTGCTTGTTGATTTACTAAAATATCTTGAATTACCAACTGACTTGCTTCGAAGGTTTTTGGAGGTAATACTTCAGAAATTAATGAAAGTAATCCGTCTTGAAAACCATCAATAGAAATGTACGGAATTAACGTTAACACAAATAATAGAAACGGAAAAATTGCCATAAAGAAACTATACGCAATTCCACCTGCACGTGTTGTTAACGCGCCTTTTACAATACCAATTACATACATTTCTAGCACATCGTATAAAGACATTCCTTCTAAACCCGGAATTTTTATCTTTTTTCCAAAACGCACCAAAATGTTAATAATGGGAATTTTCTCAAGTTTGTCTTCTATTTCTTTTGTCATTTTTTTAGTTGCAAAGGTTCAAAGTTAAAAGTAGTTACAAAGCGGCAAAGTCGCAAAGTTTTATTCTTCTATTTTATTTATAATTCTTTTGAAAAGTTTTTCTTTTTCTAGATCAGAAATAGAATCTTTTAAAAAGAGAAAATTCGCTCCATGTGTTACATTTGCTAATATCCCATAATCTTTATTAAAAAATAATAATTTTGGATGAGTTACATAATCTTTACCTTTCGAAAGTCCGTAAAATTTAAAGCTTAAGTTTTGAAATTGAAATGCTTTATTTTTATAGAAAAAAGTATTATCAGATACTAAAACATCTTTTTCTATATGATATCGAAGATTTAAGTTTTTATATTCTTTTGTTGATGAATATTTATAATCAATAACAGAATCTTTATTTTTTCTGACTAATGATAATCTATCATAAGAATTGATGCTTTTAACAACATTAACCACATACAAAGTGTCTTTATTATCGTCAATAACAAAGTCATTAACTTCTTGACTTAATTTAACTTTATAAGATTTAATGTTTTCTTTTTCAACATTTTTACAAGAAACAAAATGGATTAAAAAAACTATTAAAAAAACATTTCTTAATTTCATTCAACAATAATTTGATATTTCTGTAGCAAACCAATAACGTTATCTTTACTAAACTTTGCGCCTTTTAATTTATTAATTTCTGGATCGATATCAAAATTTATTGAAGTGATAAAGTTAGTTTTTTCTAAATTGGTTTCTGTAAAAATTGCATTTTTTAAATCACAATCTTCAAATAATGCGGCACTTAAATCGGTTTCTGTAAAATCTACAGCATCTAAATTGCAACTTTTAAAGTGTGTTTTCGGAATTTTTAACTGATAAAAAGATGAAAAATTTAACTGACAATCTTTAAAATTTAATTGCAATAAAAAAGTATCACACTCATTAAATTTCATCCCAATCATTTTGCAATTAAGAAAGTGAACATCTTTAAAAGCAGTGTTTTTTACAATAGTATTGCTAAAATTACAATCGACAAACTCGCATTCTACAAACTGAATATTAGAAGCATGCACATTTTCAAAATTACAATTTGTAAATGTGCAATTATCATATTCCCCTTTTTTGATTTTTGTTTTAGTGAAATCAATTTTTGAATAGGTTTCGCTATCGAAATAATTGTCTATCATTTATTTTTTTTGAAAGTGTCAAAGTTACAGGGTTAAATTTATTTGTTTTGAAACTTTGCGCCTATGAACCTTTGCAACTCAATTAAACAGCCTTTAAACTCAAATCCATATTGTATACCGAATGCGTTAAAGCTCCAGATGAAATATAATCTACACCACATTCTGCATATTTTCTGATGGTTTCTTCATTGATTCCGCCAGAAGACTCCGTTAAACACTTGTCTCCAATGAGTGCAACAGCCTTACGTGTATCTTCGTAATTAAAATTATCAATCAAAATCCGATACACGCCACCACAATCTAAAATTTCTTGAATTTCTTCTAATGTTCTTGCTTCAACAATAATTTTGATATCAATATTATTTGCTGCCAAATACGATTTTGTTTTATTGATTGCTTGTGTAACT
>JALQYN010000003.1 GCA_023254055.1 Polaribacter sp. | reverse complement strand
AATTCTGAAATATTTGATATTAGAGTTGAACCTAAATTTTACAAACCTGTAGGTGACATCAAAGGTAAAAACCTACAAGGGAAAGATATAAAATTAGTTGATGATTTTTTTATGCATATTCCTTGCAACAAAAATGATGATAAGCATAACTTACACTCTATTAGAATAAGAACGATTGAAAAATTAGACGAAAACTGGACAGATGCTTCTTCTTTTATTCGTTTAACAATTATAGCAAAACATTCTTTATCAGGTCTTAACAAGGTTTTTTTTAAAGACTTCAACACTAAAGATTGTATAACTACTAAAAAATTTGTTTCTGGTGATGATTTAAGTGTATCTTAACAAAATTTAACATTGTAAATTTGGATATTTCCTCTTTTGGCATTAATATTGTCTATATTACAATAAATAATAACAAAATATTTTATTATGAAAAAAGATGTAATCGCTGGGTAAAACCCACATAAAATTAAAAATCATTATTAATCTTATAAAATTAAAGACTCGTTTTTACGAGTCTTTTTTTATATTAAAATATTGCGCTTGCTATTTGACGAATATTATCTGATTTACCCATTGAGTAATAATGCAGCACAGATACCTTGTTTGCAATTAAACCTTTGCTTTGAGCTATTGACCACTCCACACCTACTTGCCTTACAGCCTTATCATCTTTACACTTAAGAATTTCATTAATTAAATCGTTTGGCAAATCTACTTTAAATCTATGCGGAATTAAATTTAATTGTTTTTTGGTCGATATGGGTTTTAATCCAGGAATTATTGGCACGGTAATCCCTTCTAATCTACATTTTTTTACAAACTCGAAATATTTTTGATTGTCAAAAAACATTTGAGTTACAATATAATTTGCACCATTATTAATTTTTTGCTTTAGGAAGTGAATAT
This sequence comes from Polaribacter sp., assembly GCA_023254055.1. Lineage (GTDB taxonomy): Bacteria > Bacteroidota > Bacteroidia > Flavobacteriales > Flavobacteriaceae > Polaribacter. The sequence continues at coordinate 72,104 of JALQYN010000003.1, read as the reverse complement.
CAGAATCTATACTTGGAGCTTCCATATGTTTTTCTGGATACCCAGCAACACCAATGCAAAAATCAGTTTTTGAAGAATTCAACAATGCGTCGTCTAAATACCTTCCAGAATTTAAGTCTTGTATTTGATTGACTAGTTCTGATGCAAAATGATGTCCTTCTTTCTCTGGTTTAAAATATGTTTCTGTTTTAACGGCATCACCTCGAAGCGCCACTACATTATCAATCCCTAAAAAATCTAAATCAATTAAAAAATTTTCAGTATCCTCTTTCGTAAAACCTCCGCACAAAATATGCGGCACAGCATCTACTTGATATTTATTCTGAATTGCAGCACAAATACCAACTGTTCCAGGTCGTTTTTTGACCACTTGTTTTTTCAACAATCCATTGTCTAATTCTTTGTATGTGTATTCTTCTCTATGATAAGTAACATCTATAAATGGAGGGTTAAATTCCATTAACGGATCTATATTATCAAAAATAGATTGTATATGAGCACCTTTTAGTGGCGGTAAAATCTCAAATGAAAATACTGTTTTGTTGTTTGCTTTTTTTATGTGCTCTGTTACTTTCATGTATGCTGAATTTAGTTCAGTATTTTATTAATTATTTGCAATATTTGGATGTAACCATTTTCTTGCTTTCTCTTTTGTTATTCCTTTTCTGATTGCATAATCTTCTACCTGGTCGTCTATGATTTTACCCAGCCCAAAATATTTTGCTTCTGAATTTGCAAAATAATATCCTGAAACTGCAGCGGCTGGCCACATCGCTAGACTTTCGGTCAAAGTAACACCTATATTTTTTTCAACGTTTAATAGCTCCCAAATAGTTTCCTTTTCTAAATGATCTGGACATGCAGGATATCCTGGTGCTGGTCGAATTCCTTTATAACTTTCTTTAATTAAATCTTCAGTAGTTAAATTTTCCTCAACAGCATACCCCCAATGTTTAGTCCTGATTTGTTTATGTAAATATTCTGCAAAAGCTTCAGCAAATCGATCTGCTATTGCCTGAGCCATTATTGCATTGTAATCGTCTTCTTTTGCTTTATAACTTTCAGCCAATTCTTGCGCTCCGAAAATACTCACACAAAATGCGCCCATATAATCTGTTTTCTCTGATTCTTTAGGTGCAACAAAATCTGCTAAGGCTAAATTAGGAATACCTTCTCTCTTTTTTAATTGCTGACGTAAGGTTCTAAAAACAGCTATTTCATTTCCGCTTTTCTGAATGGAAATATCATCATCATTAATAGAGTTTGCCTCAAACAATCCGAAAACAGCTTTCGCTTTTAATAATTGTTTCACTATGATTTTCTTAATCATTTCTTGTGCATCATCAAACAGCTGACTTGCTTGCTCTCCAACAATCTCATCATTTAAAATAGCTGGAAATTTACCATGTAAATCCCAACTTCTAAAAAACGGACTCCAATCTATAAACGGTACTAATTCTTTTAAACTTAGTTGCTTCAAAACCTGAACGCCAATTTCTTTAGGGGTTGTAATTTTTGAAGTTTCCCAATCTATTTGATATTTCCTTTTTCTTGCTCCTTGTAATGAAATATATGATTTCTCTTTTCCACGCTTTAAAAACTTAGTTCTGAATTCATTATAATCCTTTTTTAATTTTGCCACATATTCATTTGAAGATTTTTTATTTAATAAATCTCCAACAACAGTAACTGCTCTTGAAGCATCATTTACATGAACTACCGCATTTTTATATTGTGTGTCAATTTTAACAGCAGTATGCGCTTTCGAAGTTGTTGCTCCACCTATAAGTAGTGGAACCTCAAAATTTTGACGTTGCATTTCTTTTGCCAAATACACCATTTCATCGAGTGATGGGGTTATTAAGCCAGACAAACCAATTGCATCTACACGTTCATTTATAGCGGTTTCGATAATTTTTTCTGGTGGCACCATCACACCTAAATCAATAATTTCATAATTGTTACACGCCAAAACGACACTCACAATGTTTTTACCAATATCGTGTACGTCTCCTTTTACTGTGGCCATCAAAATTTTACCAACTGGTTCTTGAAGATCCCCTTTTTCAGCTTCAATAAAAGGATTTAAATATCCAACCGCTTTTTTCATTACACGTGCAGATTTTACAACTTGAGGCAAAAACATCTTACCGGCTCCAAACAGATCACCGACCACATTCATACCAATCATTAAATGCCCCTCAATAACCTCAATAGGTTTTTCAGCTTTCTGTCTTGCTTGTTCTACATCTTCAATGATAAAAGCATCAATTCCTTTTACCAAAGCATGTGTAATTCTATCTTGCAATGGATTTTCTCTCCACGATAAATCCAAGCCTTTTTCAACTTTAGACCCTTTTACAGTTTCAGCAAAATCCAACAACCGCTCAGTTGCATCGTCTCTTCTATCTAAAATAACATCTTCAACATGTTCTAATAAGTCTTTTGGAATGTCATCATATACTTCTAAAAGTGCAGGATTTACAATCCCTATGTTCATTCCTGCTTGAATCGCATGATACAAAAACACGGAGTGCATTGCTTCACGAACACCATCATTTCCTCTAAAAGAAAACGACACATTACTAACACCTCCACTAACACTTACATTAGGTAAATTTTCTCTTACCCATCTTGTTGCTTCAATAAAATCAATGGCATTTCTACGGTGTTCTTACATTCCCGTTGCTACAGGGAAAATGTTTAAATCGAAAATAATGTCTTCTGACGGAAAGTGGACAATGTCCACTAATATTTTATAAGAGCGTTTTGCTATTTCTATTCTTCGTTCGTAATTATCTGCTTGTCCTACTTCATCAAAAGCCATAACAATAACAGCAGCTCCATAACGTTTAATTTGTTTTGCCTCCCAAATAAATTTATCTTCGCCCTCTTTTAATGAAATAGAATTTACTACACATTTCCCTTGAACAACTTGCAATCCTGCTTCTATAATTTCCCATTTTGAGCTGTCAATCATAATAGGAACCCTGCAAATATCTGGTTCAGCAGCAATCAAATTTAAAAAACGAACCATCGCTTCTTTTCCATCAATCAAACCATCATCAAAATTGATGTCTATAATTTGCGCACCACCATCAACTTGATGACGTGCAATATCCAAAGCTTCATCAAACCGCTCTTCTTTTATCAGTCTTAAAAATTTACGAGAACCAGCAACATTTGTACGTTCTCCGACATTGATAAAATTACTATTCTCGTTTAAAACCAATGGTTCTAAACCAGAAAGATGCATGTATTTATGTTGTTTCACTTTCATATTCTTTCAGCTATACGATTTCTGACTCATTAGGTATGACAGAAAAATTTCTAGGCTTGTATTTTTGAGCAATCGTTGCAATCACACGAATATGCTCTGGAGATGTACCACAACAACCCCCTATAATATTTATCAAATTCTTCTTTAAATATTCTTCTATTTGTTCTCCCATTTCCTCTGGAGATTCATCATATTCTCCAAAAGCATTTGGCAACCCTGCATTGGGATGTGCAGAAATGGCAAAATCGGTTTTATTAGCAATGGCTTCTAAATGTGGCTGTAATAAATTGGCACCTAATGCACAATTGAAACCTACAGATAATAGCGGAATATGAGAAACAGAAATCAAGAATGCTTCAGCTGTTTGTCCTGATAAAGTTCTACCAGAAGCATCTGTTATCGTTCCGCTTAACATCGTTGGAATAACCAAATTTCTATCTTCTTTTACCTCTTCTATAGCAAACAAAGCTGCCTTTGCATTTAAGGTGTCAAAAACGGTTTCTACCAATAAAATATCTACACCCCCATCAATCAAGGCTTCAACTTGTTGTTTGTATGCTATCCTCAATTCGTCAAAAGTTACCGCTCTATATCCGGGATCGTTAACATCTGGAGACATACTTGCCGTTCTATTTGTTGGTCCAATTGAACCAGCAACAAACCTTGGTTTTTCGGGTTTTCTCTTTGTAAAATCAACGGCAACTTCTTTGGCTATTTTAGCAGATTGGTAATTCAATTCATACACCAAATCTTCCATTTGATAATCTGCCATTGCAATGGTAGTTCCAGAAAATGTGTTGGTTTCAATAATATCTGCCCCTGCTTCAAAGTATTTAGCATGAATAGTTTTTATTGCTTCAGGTTGTGTTATAGATAACAAATCATTATTTCCTTGTAAAGGTGTCGGATACTCTTTAAAACGCTCACCTCTAAAATCGGCTTCAGTAAATTTATACGCTTGCAACATCGTTCCCATTGCACCGTCTAATACTAAAATCCTTTGTTTTAATTCTTTATATATATTAGACATGTTCTAAAGCTTGTTTTAAATCGTTAATAATATCATCTACGTGTTCAAGTCCTATAGAAGCACGCACTAATCCATCAGTGATTCCTACTTCTAATCGATCTACTAAAGAGAGCTTACTATGTGTAGTGCTTGCAGGATGTGTAACTATTGTTCTTGTATCACCTAAATTTGCCGATAGTGAGCATAATTGAATTTGATTTAAAAACTCCCTTCCTTTTGTAATTCCTCCTTGTACTTCAAATGCAATAATATTTCCTCCTAATCGCATTTGTTTTTTAGCAATTTCATACTGCGGATGCGATTTTAAAAAAGGATATTTTACCAAATTTACCTTTGAATGACTTTCTAAAAAATCAGCTACTTTTAAAGCGTTTTCGCAATGTTTTTCTACTCGAACTGCTAATGTTTCTAGGCTTTTCGACAATACCCAGGCATTAAAAGGAGACATAGCCGGACCGGTATTTCTAGAAAATAAATAAATTTTTCGAATTAGTTCAGCCCTACCAACCGCAACTCCACCTAAAACTCTACCCTGACCATCAATCAATTTTGTTGCAGAATGAATGACTACATCAGCACCAAAATCTATTGGATTTTGTATATATGGTGTTGCAAAACAATTGTCAATAACCAATAATAAATTATGTTTTTTAGCAATTTCTCCAAGCAATTCTAAATCTAGAATATCTACTCCAGGATTTGTTGGAGTTTCTGCATATAAAATTTTTGTGTTTGACTGAATTAAGTCTTCTATTTTATCAACTTCATTTACTTTAAAGTAACTGGTCTCTATATTCCATTTTGGTAAGTATTGGGTAAATAAGGTGTGTGTCGACCCAAAAACAGAGCGACAAGAAACCATATGGTCTCCAGCATTTAATAAAGTTCCAAAGGTTGAAAAAACTGCCGCCATGCCTGTTGCAAAAGCATAACCAGATTCAGCCTTTTCCATCTCAACAATTTTAGCTACAAATTCGGTTGTATTTGGGTTTGAAAATCGACTGTATAAATTTTTCTCTTTTTCTTCTGCAAATGAAGCTCTCATGTCTTCTGCATCATCAAAAACAAAACTTGAAGTAAGATACAAAGGCACAGAATGTTCTGCAAACTGAGTTCTTTCTGTTTGATTTCTAATGGCCATTGTTTCAAAATGATACTTGTTCATATTCTTCTTTTTTAGCCCTCAATTAGAACTGATTTATTAATTGTTATTCTTAGCTAATCGTAAAATATCTCCAAAAACGCCTCGGGCTGTTACCTCTGCACCTGCTCCAGCACCTTGAATTACGATGGGTTGATCTCCATATGATTCTGTATAAATTTCAAAAATTGCATCAGAACCTTTTAAAGAACCCAAAGGCGAATTCTTTGAGACCGATATCAATTTTACATCTAATTGTCCTTTGTCTTGAAATAAATCTCCCGATAGATCACCAATATATCTTAATACATGGTTTTCTTTTTGAGCTAATTTAATATTTCGAAATGTCTCATTTAGATGATCTAAATTCAATAAAAATTGTTCTGAAGAAATATCTCTAAATGCTGTTGGAATTAAATTTTCAATACGAATATCTTCAAACTCATTTTCTAAATCTAGCTCACGGGCTAAAATCAACAATTTTCTAGCTACATCGTTTCCACACAAATCCTCTCTTGGATCTGGCTCGGTAAACCCTTTGTCAATTGCTTCTTGCAAAACAGTTGAAAACGAAACGTCTTTTGAAGAAAACTGATTGAACAAATAACTTAAAGAGCCAGAAAAAACACCTCTAATTCTTGTAATATTTTCTCCAGATTCATGCAGTAAATTAATTGTATCAATCAATGGTAGTCCTGCACCCACATTGGTTTCATACAAATACGTTTTATTGTGTTTTATTAATTCTTCTCTTAAGTTTTTGTAAAATGAATGCGAAATTGTATTTGCAATTTTGTTAGACGAAACCAAATCAAAACCTGCTTCTACAAGCGGAATGTAATTTGAAATAAAAGCTGAATTTGCGGTATTATCTACAGCAATTAAATTTTCTAAATGATGTTGTTTTACAAAGTTTACAATGGCATCAATAGAATTGTTTTTTATGCCATTTTCTAAAAATTCGTTTTCCCAATTTGATGACACTCCTTTTTCATTTAACACAACTTTTGTTGAGTTTGCAATGGCAAAAACATTTAACTGGATTTTTCGTCGCTCTAAAATTGAGGTTGTATTTTCAATAATCTGATTGATTAAAGTTCCTCCAACCAATCCTTTTCCAAAAATTGCAATGTTTATTTTTTTTGCGATACCAAAAACTTGACCATGAATTACATTAACTGCTTTGTGTAAGTGTTGTTTTTTGACCACCAAACTGACATTTTTCCCGGTAATTGTATTGTTAAATAATAAGGGAACAATTTGGTTTTTGATAAGCGCACTATATGGGTGTTGAAACTCACTTAAATCTTGTCCAATTATTGATATGACTGCAACATCATCAATTACAGAAATTTTATGAACATCCTTTGTAATAAAATCTATCTCAAATTCTTTTTCAAGTGCTACAATAGCTTCGGTTGCTTTATCTTCTTTGATAATTAGCCCAATACCTCTTTCTGATGACCCTTGAGAAATGATACTTACACTAATATTTTTATTGCTCAACGCTTTAAAAATTCTAGCATCAACCCCTACTTTACCCAACAAACCTCTTCCTTCAAAATTTAATAAAGCAACGTTTTCTAAAACAGATATAGATTTGATGCCTTTTGCAGTAGTTTTTGAGGTTATTAGTGTGCCTTTATCTTCTTTGTTGAACGTATTTAAAATTCGTAAATTGATGTTCTTTTCTAATAAAGGAATAATCGTTTTAGCATGCAAAATAGTTGCTCCAAAGTTGGCCATTTCATTTGCTTCAGAAAAAGTCAACTGTTCAATCTTTTTGGCATCACAAACCAAATCTGGATTTGCAGTAAAAATTCCGTTTACATGGGTGTAATTCTGCAACTCTTCTGCATCCAAATAATTTGCTAGTAAAGAAGCTGTATAGTTACTGCCATTTCTACCTAACGTGGTCGTTTGATTTTTAAGATTGGCTCCAATAAAACCCGTGACAATAAGTATTGAATCTTGATGCTCTTTAAAATAATGCTGTACTTTTTCTTTCGAAGTTTGGTTGATAGGGTTTGCATTTCCAAAATTTTCATCGGTGATTATTAATTTTCTAGCATCTGTAAACTTTGCATTGATATGCTGCGCTTTTAATAAATTTTCTATTAGCTTAACAGACAATAACTCTCCTTGTGCTAAGACTTCATCTTTAATTTTTTGACTATAATCTTCTAACAATTGTACCCCTTCAAAAATGGTATCAAGTTTCAAAAATTCTTTAGAAAAATCAATGTTTTTAGCAGGTGCTAACTGATATTTTTTAAAAGCCTCTAATTGTTTTTTATAGGCCATGTTTTTTGATGCTTTCTCTAAAATCTCTTCTAATTCATCCGTAGAATTCCCTCTTGCAGAGGCCACAACAATAATTTTGTCTCCTAATGCCACTCTTTTTGATATGATCTCAATCGCATTTTCAATTCCTTTGCCATTTGCTAAGGATTTTCCTCCAAATTTTAAAACTTTCATTTTTTGTTTCTTAAAATCATTATTAAAAATAGGCTCAATAATTTTTTGTAATTGTTTGTATTCAATTAAAAAAGCATCGTGTCCGTGAACAGAATGTATTTCGTTGTAGGTAACATTTGACTTTGTCAGTGCTAGTTTTTTGACTGTTTCTTTATTTTCTTCAGCCGTAAAAAATAAATCAGAATCTACTCCAACAATGTGTATATCTGCAGTAATAGTATCTAACACTTCAATTGCAAGTTTTCCATTATTAGTAACATCAATAGTTTTTAGCAATTGATTCATTAATTTATAGGCAGATAACTGAAATCGTTCTTGCAATTTTTTTCCATGATGCAACAACCAACTCTCTACATTAAAAATTTGTAACTCTTCATTTTTAGAACGATAAAAACGTTCTTTAAATGATGCTGGAGTTCGATAGCACAACATGGCATGCATACGTGCATCATGTACTGGATTGCTAGAATTTTTCAAAAACTGTTCTTGTATTTGACAATTTGCAATCAACCAATCCGTAGATTTCCAATCGGTAGCTATGGGAATAAAATGCTTTGTGATGGATGGATGTAATACCAACATTTCCCATCCTATTCCGCCTCCAAGAGACCCACCAATCAGGCAAAAAAGTTGGTCAATATTCAATTTTTGTAACCCAATTAAAAACAGCTTTGCGATATCTCTTGCTATAAAACTTTTATAGTCTTCAATTAAGAAACCATCAAAGCCATTTCCGGGAATATTAAATGCTAAAACTGTATATTCATGGGTGTTAATTGCCTTTTTTTCTCCAATTAAATCTTTCCACCAACCGTCTTTGCCAGCAACATTAGAATTCCCTGTTAATGCATGATTGACTAATACTACAGGAGGAGTTCCCAACTCTTTCCCAAATAATTGATAACTCAATTGAATAGTATCATACTGAGTGCCTTTTTCTGTACTGAAATTTTTAATATGTAGTTGCCTCAACTCCATGATATTCTTTTGATTTATTACAAACCAAAAAGTCAAATGCGTCAATAATTTGACGAACTTACTAGAAAAATGTTATAAAGAATTATTACAATTACTCGGCAGTAATTGTTTTTTTAGTTATCTATCCAATTTCTGATAAATGAATCTGAAATTAAGTAGAATTTAGCACCTTCTTTACTAAGTGTAAAGGGTTGCTAAGGCTTCATAGGGTCTAATCCCTCCGCCTTTCTTGATAACATTGTCAATAAGTGATGAACTTTCTGAGCACAAATATTCAGTTAGAAAAAGTTAATAACCAAATTTATTTGAACTTTTTTTCATTTTATTTTTTTGTAATGTTTTTAGCTGTACATTTGCAATCGATAATTCGAGGAAAAATTTGAACTGATTGCAACCTCTATAAAAAAAGCTAAAGCAGTAATTTTCTACTTCTTTTTAGCTTCCAAGCAATTTTTTTATTTTTCCATAACATTAAAAAATAAAAATATGTCATATTTATTTACTTCTGAGTCTGTTTCAGAAGGACATCCAGATAAAGTAGCTGATCAAATTTCAGACGCCCTAATAGATAATTTTTTAGCTTTCGATTCAGCATCAAAAGTTGCCTGCGAAACACTGGTAACAACGGGACAAGTAGTTTTAGCTGGAGAAGTAAAATCTAACACCTATTTAGATGTTCAAAAAATTGCGCGTGATGTCATCAACAAGATTGGCTATACAAAAAGCGAATACATGTTTGACGGAAGTTCATGTGGTGTTTTCTCTGCAATTCATGAGCAATCTCCAGATATTAATCAAGGAGTAGATAGAGCTAACAAAGAAGAACAAGGTGCAGGAGATCAAGGAATGATGTTTGGTTATGCTACTGATGAAACTGAAAACTATATGCCATTGGCATTAGAGTTATCGCATCGATTGCTAATTGAATTGGCTGAATTAAGACGAGAAAACAAAGAGATTACTTATTTACGTCCTGATGCTAAATCTCAAGTTACTATTGAGTATTCTGATGATAACATTCCGCAAAGAATTGATGCCATTGTTGTGTCTACACAGCACGATGATTTTGATGAAAGTGATCAAGTAATGTTAGAAAAAATCAAATCTGACATTGTAAACATTTTAATTCCGAGAGTAATAGCAAAATTACCTGAAAATATTCAAGCTTTATTTAACGATAAAATTACCTATCATATCAATCCAACAGGAACATTTGTTATTGGTGGACCACATGGAGATACTGGATTAACTGGTCGTAAAATTATTGTTGATACGTATGGTGGAAAAGGGGCTCACGGTGGTGGAGCATTTTCTGGAAAAGACCCATCTAAAGTTGACAGATCTGGAGCGTATGCAACAAGACATATAGCCAAAAACTTAGTTGCTGCAGGAGTTTGTAAAGAAGTTTTAGTACAAGTTTCTTATGCAATTGGAGTTGCAAAACCAACAAGTATTAACGTTGAAACTTATGGTACATCAACTTTAAATTTAACAGATGGAGAAATTAGTAAAATTGTAGAATCTATTTTTGATATGCGTCCATATTTTATTGAGCAACGTTTAAAATTGAGAACGCCGATTTACTCTGAAACTGCTGCTTATGGACATATGGGAAGAACTCCGGAAGTGAAGACTGTTACATTTACAAACCCAATGGGAGAAACTGTTTCTCAAGAAGTTGAAACGTTTACCTGGGAAAAATTAGATTATGTAGATAAAGTAAGAGAAGCTTTTGGTTTCTAAAAACGCTTTAATAAACTATATATGAAAACCTCAAACAAATTTGTTTGAGGTTTTTTTATGTTTATTTCTCATAAACTACTTTTCCATTTATCATAGTCTTCAAAATAACACCATTTAATATTTCATTTGGATTTGCATTTAAAACATCCACATCCATAAATGTTAAATCTGCCCATTTTCCAACTTCAATTGTACCTGTTAGGTTTTCCTGTTTTGCTGCATAAGCAGCCCAAATGGTATAAGCTCTTAAAGATTCTTCTTTGGTAAAAGCTTGCTCTGGAAACCATTGCTTATCATCCGTTTTTTTCTTTTTGGTAGTGGCACTGTGTACTCCGTAAAAGAAACTCGGATCTGAACCTGTAAAATCTGAATTAAAAATCACAGTTGCATCATTGTTTCTTAATTTACGCCATGCATAAGCTCCTTTTGCTCTTTTTTCTCCAACTCGGTCAATTGCCCATGGCATATCCTCAACTGCATGAGCTGGCTCCATAGAAGCAATTATATTTAATTTACTGAATCTAGAAAAATCATCAGGGTGCACAATTTGCACATGTTCAATTCTATGTCGTAATTCTTTAGATTTAGGATGCGCTTTGAAATAGTTCTCATATAAATCTAAGACATCTCGATTTGCTTTATCTCCGATTGCATGAATTGCCAATTGAAACCCTGCATCCAAAGCTTTAATAATCATGTCTTCATGAAAGCCATAGGCCAATCCACTAACCCCTGTATGTCCTTTTTTATCAGAATAATCTTCTAAAAATTTTGCTCCACGCGAACCTAACGATCCGTCGTAATACGCTTTAAAATTTCTGACTTGCAAAAATGATTCATCATTTTTTGTAGGCCCTTTTTTCAACCATTTATTTACCAAATTGATGTTATACATTCTAGCTGCGACAAAAGCATGAATTCGCATAGGTAGCTTATTTTTCTTAAGCAAATCTTCATATACATCCATGTGCTCTTCTGCAACCCCTGCGTGATGGGTTGTTGTAAAACCTAATTTTAACAACTCGTTAAATCCGTATTCTATGATGCGTGTTTGTTGCGCTAGTGTCTTCTTAGGGATTTTATCTAATAATAAATTCTTTGCACTATTTAATAAGATATACTTTAAGTTCCCTTTTGTATCACTTAGAATTTCTCCACCATCAGTAGCTTTTGTATTTTTTGTAATCCCTGCATTTTCAAAAGCCAATTTATTTCCCATAACTCCAAAACCACGCAACCCTATTAAAACAACAGGATTGTTTTGTGTTAGTTTACTTAATTCAACCATATCTGGATAGTCATTTGCAAAAACTGCTTCATCCCAACCAGAAGCAATAATCCATTCACCTTTTGGCGTCTCAGCAGCTCTTTTGATAATTAAATCTAGTATTTGCTGTTTGGTTAAATTTTCGAGATTTATCGCTTCATTTTTCTCTCCTAATTCTTGAAGATGGCCATGAGATTCAATCAAGCCAGGAACAATTACCGCGTTTTTTGCATCAATAATTTTTGTAGAATCACCGATAAATTCTTTTACTTTCTTATTAGATCCAACAAACTGAATTGTATTGTTTTTAACCGCTATTGCTTGAGCATCAAACTGCCATTTACCATCTTTAAAAGGAGCGTTTTTTGCTGGAGTTCCATTTGACAAAGGGTTGTTCCAACTCAAGGTATAAACGTTTGCGTTTAAAATTACGGTATCCGCAAAGTCTTTATCTTTAATACAAGAACTGATAAATAAGATGCTAAATAGTAAAATGAAATTCTTTTTCATATGAAATAAGCTTATTGGCTTTCTTGTAATTTTCTAATATTTTTCATTCTTGCCCAGGCAATTTTATGTCTTTTTTTATACAACCACAAACTTCCTAAATCTAATAAAAAATAAAACAGACTAATGCCACTAGGCGGATTTGCACTTGTCAAAAAAGGGATCTTACCATAAGCAGTTTCTGGCCAAAACCAACACTCATAGCTTGTACCAATAATTTCTAAAAAAGCAACTGCTATGTACATACTTAGATAAAATAAACGTTCTCTTGGTTTATTTCTTAAAAGAAAAATCACCAATAAAGACATTATAAAACCAAAAACATCTCCAGCAAAGAATAAAAACAAAGTTGAATAAACTAATACAAAAACTGTAAAAATCTTTTCTAATAATTTTCGATATTCTCTTACAATTGATTCTTTACAGAAATACATGGTCGCTACTAAAACAATTGCGTGACCTGGAGGAACATAATGCGGTATGTTACTCAATCTATAGGTGTACATTCCTAATCCAATAGAAAACAAATGTTCTCCTATAAAACCAATAATCACAGCTGTAATCATTTGCTCCCTCATTCTTGATGCTGATTTAAAATAAACGATAGCAAAACCAATTAACATCACAAAAGTTGCCAAATGCTGAGTTTGTGGGAGAATCGAAGACATATATGTACTGTCTAAAAAAAGGCCAAAAACCATAAAAAGGAATAAATACCCTAAGGTTTTGAAAAATGAAGAAAATAAAGAGGTTGCGGTTTCAAAATTCATCCAACGAAAATACACACATTTTAGAATAAAAAAAAGCGAATATTTCTATTCGCTTTTGTCATTTTAAAAATTTCTTTTTTTTATAGATTATACTTTACACTAAACACTGTAAATCTTGGCTGAATTACATAAGAAGAGGTACTATTAAAAATAGCGTTGCTATTATCATTATTAATAGAAATCGTATCAAAAGCATTGGTCATTTTTAAAGAATATTCCCATTTACTTTCTTTCTTTTGATACGTTAAATCCAAATCTAGAAAACTATAATTATTTAAGGTTTGAGTTTCATTTTTATAATTATTGTAGGTATATCTTGAAGTGAAAGTAAAGTTTTTCAAAAACAAAATATCTAAATTAAAATACGGACTATGAGTGTAAAATTTATTGATGTTTCCTCCTTGATTATAATCATTAATGGTCACATTATACCCGATATCGAAATTTGGAGCAGTTCTAAAATTAGTACTGATACCTGTATTAAATGATCTTGTAAACGATCTTGAATCTCTTTCTTCTTCAACTCTAACTGGAGGTGTATTTGGGTTGTTATCTGTATCTCTTAATGCCGCAATTGTGCTTGTAGATTTAGACAATGAAACTCTGGCTCCAAATGTTCCTTTAAATTTACCTATTGATTTTTGCAAATTAGCAGAACCCGATAACGATTCGTTTGGAAAAATTGAATTTATAGAGGTAGATATTTGATCTACGCCAACAGGTAAAATGCTTCCTGTAATAGAATTGATTTGTTTGTTATAATTTACAGAAGCAAAAACATTGGTGTAATTAAACATATTAAAACTAAAGTAATTCAACCTTAAACTATGAGCATATGAACTTTCTAAGTTTCTATTACCAGAATACAAGCGGTTGTAATTGTTAAAGACATACCCTTCAGCAACCCTATTAATATCAGTAAAGCTTACAACTTTGTTATATGATAAACGTAATGTTTCAGATTTTTTAAGTTGTAATTTCACAGAAACACTTGGTAAAAACTCACTAAAGTTATCGTCTCTAACAGTTCCTAACTGAGTATTTTTTGCAGAATATGAATGGAGTGTTCCTCCTTGTGTAAACGTAAAAATACCCGTGATAAATTTATATTCAAAACCTGCATATAAATCGTTAAAAGCATACCTAACATCATTTAATGTTGAAGGAGAAGTAATAGAATTTTGTGTCCCATTTAATCTTTCAAAAATATCTGAATTGAATTGCTGATCACTGATTGTTGCCCCTATGTTAAAGTTAATATTGCTCTTTGAATTAATGACATAATAATAATCTAATTTCGCATCAAGCTTGTTTGTTTTTACTCTTTTGTTTTGTGAAATATCATAAGGATCTCCAACAGCTGGTGATGTTAATGTTAATAAATTAGCAAATGACAGCTGTTGCAAATTAGCATTGTAAAAAGGATCTTCATCTTGCCATAAATGTTGTGCGCTTAAAGCAAAAATATTTCGCTCATTTAACGTATAATAGTAATTCAAATTCTGATTTAATGAAAATGGATTTTGATTTTGTGCTTGCAAAATATTTCCTGGCACTTGAGATGATGTAAACAGTTGACTTTCTTTTTGATCAGATACTTTAGCAAAAATATCATAATCAAATTGGTTGTTCACATTTGGTTTATAACTAGAGCTCAATTTAAACAATCCTAAATTAGAGTCTTGATTAGAATTACTCGTAGTTGTTTCGGTGAACGCATTGTTTATATAGTTTCTAGTACTGCTTTGTTCTAATTCTGTTTTGGTAGATGAATAAATTGCAAAACCACTTAAATCCAATGTTTTTTTAGGAGAATAACTAAAATTTGCGGCAGCAAATTTAGAATCAATTTCTTTAGCTCTATTATTTTGCATGGTTAAAAAACCTATATCTGAAGAAGCTACATTAAAACCGGTTCCAGAATTTCCTCCAGGTCTAAATCCACCCGTAAACCTAAAATAATCTCTTCTTGTAAAAGGAATTTTACCTATATTATTCATGTCTGTTATTAAATTGATGCTATATTTTGGACTGTAATAAAATAATTTTGGATTTGCCACAAATCTATTATCACCTCCAGCTCCAGCATTAATTTCACCAAACCAAAAATTCTTTTTTCCTTCTTTTAATCTAATATTAATTGCTAAATTATCAGAATTATCTTGCACTCCTTTTAGTTGTCCTACTTCACTAAAATTCTTTAATACTTGTACTTTATCTATTGCGTTTGCAGGAATATTTTGAACAGCAATTTTAGAGTCACCATCAAAAAAATCTTTGCCTTCTACCAATACTTTTCCAACTTTTTTGCCTTCTACTTCAATTTCTCCATCGGCGTTTACTTCAACACCCGGTAAACGCTTTAAAACATCACCAAGTTTTTTTTCTGTTCCAACTTTAAAAGAATCGGCATCATAGACTAGGGTATCTCCTTTTATAGTAACAGGAATTTTATACGTAATATTAACTTCATCTAATTTATTATCAGGCATTAAAACAATATCCTTAACAATATCTGCAGATTTAGTATTTATAGTCAGATCAGAAGTTTTGTTTCCTATATAACTTGCTTTAATACTATATGTGGTATTCTCTTTTAAAGTCAACTTATAATTTCCATTAGAATCTGTAAATCCGTATGAATCTAATGTGTTTGTTGTTTTGTTTAAAGCAATTACATTTGCCATTTCTAAGGGTTCACCAATACTGTCTTTAACAACACCTGTTAACTTAATTTGAGCATTTGTTCCCCACGCAACCATTACTATGATTGCTAATAAATATTTTTTCATAAAATGTTTGATTTATTTTTTATCCTCTTCTTCCGCCTCCTCGATTACCACCACGACCTCTAAATTGGTCTCTCATTTCTTCGGTTTTTTTCTTTACAATTTTATTGTATTCATCTCTAGTAACTTTTTTTCCTTTTGATGGTTTTTTTATTGTTACTTTTTCGTTAGGATTCAATGTTATTTCTTTACACAACACGGTTGTTGTGCCTGCATTTACTTCTAAAATTAACCCTGGTAATCCCCAATATTCTCCTGGACCTTGACTTACAGGAATCTGAGGTGTGTACCATGCTGTAACAATCATTGTTTTTGGCTTTTCATCTTTCTTTTCTGCATCATTATTATTATTTCCTCTTCCAAAACCAGCAATACTAAACGGATCAACTTCTTTAGTTAATGTAGCTTTGTAGCACATATAATTTCCAATTTTTTTTGTTTCAGCACCCAATACCCACTCTGGCTTCGTTCCACTTTCTGTAATTAAAAATTGTTTTCCAAAAAATTCTGATTCTTCTAAAACGATTGCATCCTTCGTGTTTTTATATTTTAATCCTGCACCAAAACTCATCATCCCTCCAAATCTTCCTCCTCCTTGACCTCCAGGAGCACTTAATTTTTCTTCTTCTTTATAGACAGACTCTGTTTGATCAAAATTCAACACAAATGTTTTCTCTAAAAACCCTTTCATTCTATCTGCAATACGTTTCTTTTGGTCTTCAGTCATTTGCCTTCCTCCAAAATTCATCTCCATTGTCGTTTTAGACATATAAACTGCTTTTCCCTGAAAATTAGATTGCGAATTTGCTGATACAGTAAGTAACACAAAGAATAGTATAATAAGTGATCTCATTTTAATTGGTTTAATATTAATCTTATAACGAGAGTTAGACTTATTAAAGCATAAAAGGTTTAATCAATTAACCACCAATTCTTATCTGCATAGTACGACCTTTACTATTTCTTCTAGACTTAAAATTCTCCATCATTTCTTTTGTTTTCTTATCCATAATTTTTTCGTATTCATTTTGAGAAACCACTTTTCCTTTTTTCGGCTCTTCAATCTTTATTGTATCGGTTGGATTTAAAACAATTTCAGAGCAAATAATTGTTTGATTGCCTTCTTTAATTTCTAAAATTAAACCAGGTAATCCAGAATAATTATCTGGACCGTTGCTCACGGGAATTGCAGGTGTATACCAAGCTGTTGTAACCACATCTACTTTTTCTTTTTTCTCTGTAACTTTTCCGTCTTCAACATTCATACTTGTCCTATCTTCTTGTCTTGTGTAGGTTGCTTTATAACAAGTGTATACTCCAATGTTTTTTGTTTCATCTGTTAATTTCCAATCGTATTTTGGTAGTTTATCTTTTATTAAAAAAAGTTTCCCCATGATTTCTGTTTTGTTCACAAATCGATTTTCTTTTGTGTTTTTATAAACTACATCATTTCCTCCTCCAGAACCCATTACCATTACATTAAATCCATTAGAAGGCATTGTTGCTGGAGCTTTTAGTTTTTTTTCTTCTTTATAAATTGAGGTTGTTTTATCAAAGGTCAATACAAATGTCTTTTGAAATTGTTTCATCATCATTGCATTCATCTGCGCTTTTCGCTCATCACTTATTGAAGCACCTTCTTTGCCTCCAATTTTGATATCCATTTTTCGGCTTGTTTTGTAGGTTGCTTTTCCTTGAAAGTTTTGTGCTAATAAGGTAGTCGTAATTAGCAAGCATAAAATTGTAACTGCATTTTTCATTTTAATGTTATTTATTGTTGCTACAAATATCAAAAAAGAATTTATATCTTTCGGTTAACGTGTGTTAACGTGTGTTAAGGGGTTATATTTTATGAATTGAACTACGTACCTTTGAGTTATGAACACGAAAAAATATCGTTGGATTTTATATTTAATTACCTTAACAATTATTACTACAATAACTGTTCAGGCATATTGGAATTATAAAAACTATCTGCAACACAAACAAACAATTGCAAATGAAATTCAATTGAGTTTAGACAATGCTATTGAAGAATATTTTGCGTATCTCACAAAAAAATCTAGAGTTGCTTTTTTAGACACTACTTCTAATTCCAGAGAAACTACAAAAAACTTTGAAGTTTTTTTTTCAAAATTTAAAGTTGACTCTTTATTTAAATCTGGCAACGCATCCAAGAAAATTAAAAAAGCAAACGACAATATTTTAGATATTAACACAAAACATTTATCAGCCATAAAAATTTTTAAAGGTGAAAGTATTGATAGTGTGAAAAATTTAGAGGGTTTTGCTAATAAAATAATTATCTCAATTTCTCAAGATTCCATCGAATACACAAAAATAGATTCACTCTTAAAAAAACAACTTACCAATAAAAATATAGTATTGGATTATCGTTTAAAACATTATGCTGGTGATTCAATAATTTTTAAATCTGATGCCAATAATATAGCTTTTAATTGGGGTGACAACAAAACAATTCTCGAAGAAGATAACGTGTTCTTTAATTGGAAAAGTGTAGATTCTAAATCTACTTTTTTAAAGAATAATGAACAGTTTAGAATTTTATTTAAAGATTCTTCTGTTGAGGCATTAAAAAGAAGTTCTACCGGAATTTTATTATCATTATTATTATCATTAGCAATTATTTCTTGTTTGTTTTATTTACTTAAAATCATCAATAAACAAAAGGAATTGGCAGAAATAAAAAATGACCTAATTAGCAATATTACACACGAATTTAAAACACCTATCACAACAGTTTCTACTGCAATTGAGGCTATCAGTACTTTTAATGCTATTGATGATAAAGAAAAAACAAAAAAATATCTTTCCATTTCTACTTTACAATTAACAAAATTGCATCAGATGGTAGAAAAATTATTAGAAACGGCAACTTTAGATAGCGAAAAATTATTGCTTCAAAAAGAAGAAGTTGATGTTGTTGCACTTGTAAAAAACATCGCTTTAAGAAATGATTTTCAATCTGACGGAAAAAACATTCGATTTATCAGTAGTAAAGAAAAATTATTGGTGATGTTAGATCTTTTTCATTTTGAAAATGCAATATCTAACCTAATTGATAACGCCATAAAATATGGTGGAAATGAAATTGAAATTCATATAACCCAAGTGCTTGGTAATTTAGAAATTACCGTTGCAGATGATGGAAATCAAATAGATAAAAACCAACAAGAAAAGATTTTTGATAAGTTTTATCGCATTCCAAAAGGAAATACTCACAATGTAAAAGGTTTTGGAATTGGCTTATTTTACACCAAAAAAATTGTAGAAAAACATGATGGGAAAATTCAATTAGTTCCAAATTCTAAGAATACAGTTTTTAAAATAACATTACCTATATGAGTACTGCAATAAAAATTGTTCTGGCTGAAGACGAACCTAGTTTGGCTCAAATTATTAAAGAAAGTTTAGAAACTAGAAATTTTGAGGTTTTTTTAGCCAATAATGGAAAGGAAGCTTATGATTTATATAAAGAAGAAAATCCTGAGATTTTAGTATTAGATGTTATGATGCCTTTTAAAGACGGATTTACATTAGCTAAAGAAATACGAGAAGAAAACAAACAAATTCCTATAATATTTTTAACTGCCAAGTCACAAACAAAAGATGTATTAGAAGGATTTAATCATGGTGGTAATGATTATTTAAAAAAACCCTTTTCTATGGAAGAGTTGATTGTTAGAATTCATGCATTATTAGACAGAAAACTACATAAGCAACAACAAAACAATATTAAAATAGGCAATTACACATTTAATTATACCAAACAAATATTGCTTTTTAAAGAGCAACAAATATCACTTACAAATAGAGAATCTGAGTTATTGTTTATACTTAACCAACACAAGAATAGTATTTCTGAAAGAGCCTATATTTTAAATAAAATTTGGGGTCATGACGACTTTTTTAATGCTAGAAGTATGGATGTGTTTATAACCAAACTTAGAAAAAAATTACAGCAAGATAAAAACGTACAAATACTAAATGTTAGAGGCTACGGTTATAAATTGATTTGTTAATTCCATTGCTAATTCTAAAATTTGATTAACTTTATCAACCCTTTTCAAACGTATTAGAAAAAATAAATTATGCATGTAGCCATTGCAGGAAATATCGGAGCTGGTAAAACTACTCTAACCAAATTATTAGCCAAACATTATAACTGGAAACCTCATTTTGAATCTGTTGAAGAAAATCCATATTTGGATGATTTTTATTCAGAGATGGAACGTTGGTCTTTTAACTTACAAGTTTTCTTCTTAAATAGTAGATTCAGACAAATCTTAGAATTAAGAGAAACTGGTAAAAAAATTATACAAGACAGAACCATTTATGAAGATGCTCATATTTTTGCACCAAACCTTCATGCAATGGGACTAATGACCAATAGAGATTTTCAAAACTACAGTTCGTTGTTTGAATTAATGGAAAAATTAGTTACTCCACCAGACTTATTAATTTATTTACGTTCTAGTATTTCAACTTTGGTAGGGCAAATTCATAAAAGAGGAAGAGAGTACGAAAACTCAATTAGCATAGATTACTTAAGCAGACTTAACGAGCGATATGAAGCTTGGATTTCTACTTATAAAAAAGGAAAGCTGTTAATTATAGATGTAGACAATCTAGACTTTGTTGATAATCAGGAAGATTTAGGCTACGTTATTGACAGAATTGATGCTCAAATAAACGGATTATTTTAAGTAAAAAAGAAAAAGCCATTTACAATTGCAAATGGCTTTTTGATTTTTTGATAGAAATCCCCCAATACCTATCAGACCGCAATTTAGAAAAAATATTGAAACTATCAAAAAAAATAATGTTTTTTTAAGCCTATCCAAAATCACCACTCTAAAAATTAAGCACTTAGCCCTAAATCTACTCCATTTCATTGTCAATAATTGCACATCGGTTTTTTAAAAAAAAATTTTTTGTAACATAAACTTAGAAATACACGTATAAGAGTTTGTAGAGCATTATGAATCTTTAATAAAACCACTTACATAGATGAGACAACTAAAAATTACCAAGCAGGTTACTAATAGAGAAACTGCATCATTAGATAAATATTTACAAGAAATTGGAAAAGTTGATTTAATTACTGCCGATGAAGAAGTAGAATTAGCACAACGTATCAAAGCTGGAGACCAAGTAGCTTTAGAAAAGTTAACAAAAGCTAATTTACGTTTCGTTGTTTCGGTTGCTAAACAATATCAAAATCAAGGATTAACTTTACCAGATTTAATTAATGAAGGTAATTTAGGATTGATCAAAGCTGCAAAACGTTTTGATGAAACGCGTGGATTTAAATTTATCTCGTACGCTGTTTGGTGGATTCGTCAATCAATCTTACAAGCATTGGCAGAACAATCTAGAATTGTTCGTTTACCATTAAATAAAATTGGTTCTATTAACAAGATTAATAAAATGTACGCTTTCTTAGAGCAAGAAAACGAACGTCCACCAAGTGCAGAAGAAATTGCTAAAAAATTAGACATGACTGTAAATGACGTAAAAGAATCAATGAAAAATTCTGGCCGTCACGTATCAATGGATGCTCCTTTAATTGAAGGAGAAGATTCTAACTTATACGATGTTTTAAACTCTGGTGAGTCTCCAAATCCAGACAAAGCGTTGTTACACGAATCTTTACGAGTAGAAATCTCTAGAGCTTTAGAAACATTAACTCCAAGAGAAGCAGATGTCGTAAAATTATACTTTGGCTTAGGCGAACATCAACCAATGACTTTAGAAGAAATTGGAGAAACGTTTGATTTAACTCGTGAACGTGTTCGTCAAATTAAAGAAAAAGCTATTCGCAGATTAAAGCATACTTCTCGAAGTAAAATATTAATGACATATTTAGGTTAAACAATCTAAAATGTAAATATCTTATTTAAAACTCTCGAAAATAATTCGAGAGTTTTCTTTTTTATATGATTATTTTTGCTGAAACAAAACACAACAACAAACAAATGAACAAGTTAATAGCTCCTTCAATCTTAGCGGCAGATTTTGCCAACTTACAACGCGATATAGAAATGGTAAACAATAGTGAGGCCGATTGGTTTCATATTGATATTATGGATGGTGTTTTTGTTCCGAATATTTCTTTCGGAATGCCTGTTTTAAAAGCAATTTCTAAACATGCTACAAAAACGATCGATGTACATTTAATGATTGTAGACCCAGACAGATACATCAAAACATTTGCAGAATTAGGGGCTAATATTTTAACCGTTCATTACGAAGCGTGTACACATTTACACAGAACAATTCAGGCAATTAAAGCAGCAGGAATGAAAGCTGGTGTTGCTTTAAATCCGCATACACCTATTGCTGTTTTAGAAGATGTAATTGCAGATTTAGATTTGGTGTGTATTATGAGTGTAAACCCAGGTTTTGGTGGACAATCGTTTATTGAAAACACCTATAAAAAAGTAGCTCAATTAAAGCATTTAATTGAATTCTCTGAATCGAATTGTCAAATAGAAATTGATGGTGGAGTAACAGATCAAAATGCAAATGCTTTGGTAGAAGCAGGTGCAGATGTTTTAGTTGCGGGTAGTTTTGTTTTTAAAAGCGAGAATCCAACGGCAACTATCGCTAATTTGAAAGCTCTTTAGTACTAAATAATAAATTTAAAAAAGCCGAAGTTCTCAACTTCGGCTTTTTTATTATTTTAATATTGCTCTAATAAATAGTTTAATATATCTGTAGTTGTAATAATACCAACTAATTTATGATTATCTATAACTGGCAAGGCATGAAATTCATTCACAGCTAAAATCTCTACAGCTTCTTTAATGGTCTGATGAGAAGAAAGTGAAATAACATTCTTTGCCATTACTTGCTCAATACGTAACATATTATAAACCGCTGTATCTATATTTGAGGCATCAGAATTAAATTCATCTACAAAAGTAACTCGAAGTAAATCGGTTAAACTCAACATTCCTATAATCCTTTCTCCATCAACTACTGGTATGTGGCGTATTCCGTTTTCATTAAATAACTTTTCTGCTTCAAATAAATTATTTGTATGATTTACAGTAATTAAATTGGTTGACATAATTTTAGATACTAATTCTCTTCTTTTCATCTTGATAATCGTTTAAAATTCTAGTACTAATTTCGCACAAAAAAAACAGTAGTATTATGACAAAAATCACTTTATTTCTTTTAAATTTTATTACATTTCGACTTAATTTACCAAAAACAACCACCAATCTTAAATGAATTATTGTATGAAACGAGTATTAGCAACAGGTTTTTTTCTTATTATTTTTATAAGTGTATCATTTTCTCAAGACAAACCTGCATATCAACTTTTTAACCAAAAAGGAAAAATCACAAAATACAACAAAATGATTAGAGACCTAGCAGATAGTGACATGGTCTTTTTTGGTGAATATCATACAAATCCAATATCGCATTGGCTACAAATAGAAATGGCTAAAAGTTTTTATGAGAAAAAAGGAGAAAAGTTGTTTTTTGGTGCAGAAATGTTTGAAAATGGAAACCAATTAGTACTAGATGAATATTTAGCAGGATTTTATGATGAGAAAAAAATGCTACCAGAAATTACTCAATTATGGGGCAACTATCAAACAGACTACAAACCTTTAGTTGAATTTGCTAAAGAAAAGAAATTGCGTTTTATTGCCACAAATATTCCTAGAAGA
Source organism: Polaribacter sp. (assembly GCA_023254055.1). Classification (GTDB taxonomy): domain Bacteria; phylum Bacteroidota; class Bacteroidia; order Flavobacteriales; family Flavobacteriaceae; genus Polaribacter. Next base: position 48,412 of record JALQYN010000003.1, on the reverse strand, counting down.
TATGCCGCTATGATTAATAAAAAAGGAATCGCAGCTTTGAAAGAGTTAAGTCCACAAGCCAAAGCAATGATTGGTCCAGATTTAGAAAAGTTTTTTGACCCAACAGTAAAAGCCTATGCAGAAATGGCTAGTAAAATGGGCGGTCATGTTCCACCAAACATGCTAAATATTCAAACAGCTCAAGCCGCAAAAGATGCAACAATGGCTTATTTTTCTTTAAAGAATTTTAATGATGGAGATTTATTATTTCATATTGAAGGTTCGTATCACTCAAATTACAATCAGGGAATAATCTGGTGGATTAACAAAATTAAACCAGGATTAAAAATAACATCAGTAACAACAGTGATGCAATCTGAATGGGATAAAATGACCGATGAAGAAAAAGCTACAATAGCAAATTACACCATTGTTGTTGCAGATAATATGACGCAAACGAAGAGGTAGTCTCCTTTATGGTTAAATTAAAAAAGCAAGTAAAATTTTACTTGCTTTTTTTTGTGACTCCGGCAGGATTCAAACCTGCAACCCTCAGAGCCGAAATCTGATATTCTATTCAGTTGAACTACGGAGCCTTTTAAAATTACACTTATATTAAATTCTTTTTCACTAAAGTAGAAATCGTTTTTCCGTCAGCTTGTCCAGCTAGTTCTTTAGAAACTATTCCCATTACTTTTCCCATATCTTTCATTCCGCTTGCACCTGTTTTTTGAATTGCAGCAAGTACAACTTTTTCAACTTCCTCATCAGACAATGCTTCTGGCAAAAATTGCTCAATGATTGCTGCTTCTGCTAATTCTGGCTTAGCCAAATCTTCTCTTCCTTGTTCTAAAAAAATTGCAGCACTGTCTTTACGCTGTTTTACTTGTTTTTGTAAAATCTTCAATTCTAAATCTTCTGGCAACTCGCTTGCCGCTCCATTTTCTGTTTTTGCTAATAAGATTGCTGATTTTACTGCTCTTAAAGCTTGCAAAGCAACGGTATCTTTCGATTTCATTGCTGCTTTCATTTGCTCCATGACTAATTTTTCTAAACTCATCTTTTCTCTTTTATAATTGCAAATATAGGGATAAAAAAAATTCCTAATCTCTTAGGAATTTTAAAAATATGATTACATACACTTGATTGTTTTTTTAAAAAATATTAATCTACATTATCGTGTAAAAATGAATTGTTAGATCGCAATTGCACATCATCATTAGCATCAGTACTTAATGTTGTTTTAGATTTACTTAAATCAGAATTTACTTCATCTAAATTTACTCCCAATCTTTTGTAGGCTGGTTGTTTTTCTATTTCATCAATATTTTTATTTACTTGATCTGTAAATTTATAATTGAATCCTTTCATTTTTTGACGACGTAATTCTGCCGTTTTTTCTAACTCAGAAATTGTTAAACTTAAAGGTGAAATTTCTTCAGAAATAGTTTCAATATCATCAACTTCTATTGCTGGTTTTGTTTTAACCACAAAAGCCAACTCTTCATCTTCTTCTACAACAGTTTGATTTTGCTGATTTGGGTGAGAGCTCTTTGCAATTGTAGGTGTTGCGTTAAAGTCTTCTAATACATATCTTTTCTCAATAATTTCATTTGTATCAGCTACAATTTCTGTTGCGTCCTTTACTTCAATTTCGTTGACATCATCAATAGATAAATCAAAACGAACTTCATTTGTTTCTGGCTTAATTTCTTCAAAACTATTTAGTGGCAAATCAAACAAGGTTTCCATTTGAATCGGAGCAAATTCTTCCTCTTCTACTTCTTCTACAATTGGATTTGCATTTGTAATGATAAAATCATCATCAGAAACAGTGTCTAATTCTATCTCATCATAAACCACCTCAATGTTATTAATAAACTCTGTTGTTGGAATTAATCCTGCTGGCTCTTCTTCAACTTCATCTTCTAAAACATGTATAATTTTAGCTTCAGGCTTGCTACTTAATGGAGCATCTAACTCACTAGATTTTGTTATTGTTTTTTCAGAAAAATCATAGGTTGCTTTTTGCTCATCCTCTAGTGTATGTATGATTTTTTTAACTTCTGTATTCGTAATTGAACTTTGTTGATCTGCAGCAAAGCCAGTTGCTACAATAGTTACAGAAATTGCATCACCTAAAGATTCATCTTCACCAATACCCATAATAATATTAGCTTCATAACCTGCTTCTATCTGAATATAATCATTTATCTCACCAATTTCATCTAAAGTAACTTCATCTACCCCAGAAACAATTAACAACAGTACATTCTTAGCACCCGTAATTTTATTGTCATTTAACAATGGTGAATCTAATGCTTTTATAATTGCATTTTTTCCTCTATTTACTCCTGATTCTTTTGCTGATCCCATAATAGCAGTTCCGCTATTAGACAGTACTGTTTTAGCATCATGCAAATCAATATTTTGTTTGTAATGGTGTGTAATTACCTCTGCAATTCCTCTTGCAGCTGTAGACAATACTTCGTCTGCTTTAGAAAAGCCAGCTTTAAAACCTAAGTTGCCATAAACCTCTCTAAGTTTATTGTTATTAATTACGATTAAAGAATCTACATTATCTCTTAAGGTATCTATTCCAATTTGAGCTTGATTTGAGCGCATTCTTCCTTCAAATTGAAAAGGCATGGTAACAATACCTACCGTTAAAATATCCATGTCTTTGGCTATTTTAGCAATAATAGGTGCAGCACCTGTTCCTGTTCCACCACCCATTCCGGCAGTTATAAAAACCATTTTGGTTTGAGAACTTAACATTTGCTGAATTTCTACCAAACTTTCCTGAGCAGCTTGTTCTCCAATTTCTGGATTTGCTCCAGCACCTAAACCAGATGTTAAATCGGCCCCCAATTGGATTTTGTTAGGGATCGCACTATTTTCTAAAGCTTGTGCATCTGTATTACAGATAACAAAATCTACGCCTTTAATATTTTGCTGAAACATATAGTTTACAGCATTGCTTCCTCCTCCACCTACACCAATTACTTTAATAGCATTGGATTGTGATTTTGGCATTTCAAATAAAATGTTATTGAATTCTTCGCTCATAATAACTTTTCTATTTTTATAGGTTTATATATTCTTTTAATTCTTTATTCTGCGTTGTCTAAAAATTCTTTAAAACGCTCTGTAAACTTGTCGAAAAACGATTTCCTTTTTTCAACTGGTTTCTCTTCTTCTTTTTTCTCTTCTGTAACTTCTTCTTGACTAGAAACTGTTTCTTCTTCTTCAGGTTTTTCAGCTACAAACCCTTTTCCTTCTTTTTCTAACCCTTCCATTAACAAACCAACTGCTGTTGCAAAAGACGGACTTGATAATGAATCGTCAGAATCGCCCGCTAAATGTTCATTTGGATATCCAATTCTAGCATCCATACCAGTTATATATTCTACCAACTGTCTTAAATGTTTTAACTGTGCTCCTCCTCCTGTTAAGACAATTCCGGCAATTAATTTTCCTTTAACCGTTTCATGTCCGTAATTTTTTATTTCTAAATACACATGCTCAATAATTTCTTGAACTCTAGCATGGATAATCTTCGATAAATTCTTTAAGGTAATTTCTTTAGGTTCTCTACCTCTTAATCCAGGAATAGAAACAATTTCTGTTTCCTTGTTTTCACCTGGCCAAGCAGATCCAAACTTAATTTTTAATAATTCAGCTTGCTTTTCTATGATAGAACACCCTTCTTTGATGTCTTCTGTAATTACATTTCCACCGAAAGGGATTACAGCTGTGTGTCGAATAATTCCGTCTTTAAAAATGGCTAAATCTGTTGTTCCTCCTCCTATATCAATCAAAGCAACTCCTGCTTCTTTTTCTTCTTGACTTAACACTGCCGAAGCAGATGCTAAAGGTTCTAGAGTAATATCTGCTAAATCTAGCCCTGCACTTTTTACGCAACGACCAATATTTCTTATGGATGAAACTTGACCGACAACTACATGAAAATTAGCTTCTAATCTACCTCCATACATTCCGATTGGTTCTTTGATTTCTCCTTGGCTATCAACTTTAAATTCTTGTGGCAACACATGAATTATTTCTTCTCCTGGAAGCATCACTAATTTATGAACTTGGTTTACCAAATTATCAATATCGTCTTCATCAATGACTTCATCTGCATTGTTTCTTGTAATATAATCACTGTGATGTAAACTTCTAATATGCTGCCCTGCAATACCAACAACTACATCTTCTATCTTATGCCCAGATACACTTTCTGCTTCTTCTACAGCTTGTTGAATTGATTGAATTGTTTGCGTTATATTGCTAACAACACCTCTTTTTACACCCAAACTTTTAGCTTTACCAATACCTAAAATTTCTAATTTATTGTATTCGTTTTTTTTACCAATCATGGCAACAATTTTGGTTGTACCAATATCAAGACCTACTGCTATTTTACTGTTTTCCATCTTGTTTTATTTTGCGCACACAACTTGGTTGTGATATTTTAAATTTATTGTTTTGTACTGCTCAATTGTTTTATCAACAAATGCTTTATTATAAAAGGCCTTTAATTTTTTAAATTTCACATTGATTTCTTCTAAAGAACCAAATTCAATTTTATATTGACCACTTCTAACGCTTAAAACAAATTCGTTATTCTGCGTTTTATGTATGCCAATAATTTCTTTTTTCAAAAAATCATCAGCTAAAATTAAATTCACAAACCTTGTAAATTCCTGTAAATTTTCTTCATTTATGTTTCCTGTTATCAACATTACTCTTGCAGAATAATTTTCTGATAAAGGAACTTTAAATCCATGTTTATCAATATAGTAAGAAGAATTAGCAGTACTAATTCTAGCAATTGGTGTTCGCTGTTTTACTATTGTTTTTAAAACCCCATCTATTGTAAAAAAAACCGTTGCACTTTCTATATATGGATTTGAAAGGACATCATGCTCTAAACCTTGTAAATCTATAACAGATTTTGGTTGTTTTTTAATATCTCCGCTATTTTGTATTAACAATTTATTAACCATTTCTTGTGTTAAAAAATCATTGTCTCCCGCAACAAATTCTATGGCTACATTTTTAATTTTCTTCTTATAATTTTTTGTAGAAGAAAAACTATATAAAAAGGTCAAAGACGCTATTAATAGTATAAAAAATAGATATGTCGCTGCTTTTTTCACTTACCTTAACTCTTTGTGTTTTAATTCTTTTACAACATCATTTATCAACGCGCCAATATCTCCTGCACCAATCATAACTATAATTTTCGCTGATGATTTTTTAACCTCATTCATCACATTTTCTTTTGTGATTAATTTTTTGTTTTTCGAGTTGATTTTATTCAACAACCAACTAGAATTTACACCTTCAATTGGCAACTCTCTAGCTGGATAAATATCTAACAATAACAATTCATCAAATTTTGAAAGTTCAGCTGCAAAATCATCTACAAAATCTCTAGTTCTACTAAATAAATGTGGTTGAAAAACTGCCAGTACTTTCTCATTTGGATACATTTCTCTAACCGAATTTTCTACTGCTTTTATTTCTGTTGGATGGTGTGCATAATCATCTATCAAAACCAATTCTGGTGTATTAATCTTATATGAAAATCTGCGTTGAACGCCTTTAAAAGTTTTTAATTGTTCTTTAATTAACCCTAATGAAATTCCGTATTCATTTGCAATTGCCAAAGCGGATAATGCATTCATTACATTGTGTTTTCCTGGTAAATAAAACTCAATATTTGTAACTATATCGTTCGGTGTTTTTACATCAAAAATGTATTTACCACTTTCTACATGAAGGTTAAAAGCTTTGTAATCTGCTTCTTCATCAATAGCGTACGTCAATCCATCTATTGGCAATCCTTTTGCAACAATTAAAGTATCTGAAACTTTTTTAGAAAAATCATTGAATGATTTAATCAATTCTTTATGTTCACCATAAATATCTAGATGATCAGCATCCATTGATGTAATACAGGCAATATTTGGTGATAATTGTAAAAAAGAACGATCAAATTCATCTGCTTCTACCACAGAAATTTTATCCTCTCCTAGAATTAAATTTGAGTTATAATTCTCTGCAATTCCACCTAAAAAAGACGTGGCATTACTTGGTTTCATGATATGCCCTAAAATTGACGAAGTTGTCGTTTTACCATGAGTTCCAGCAACTGCAAGGCAAAAAGTATGCTCCGTTATTTTACCCAAAACTTCAGCTCTTTTTAATAGAATAAAATTGTTCTCTTTTAAATAATTGTATTCTATATGGTTTTTTGGAATTGCTGGTGTATAAATTATCACTGTTTCTTTTTGAGACAGAAATTCTTTAGGAATGCTATCTATTGCATCATCAAAATGCACTGCAATTCCTAATTTTTCTAAACCAATTGTAATGTTTGTTTCTGTTTTATCATACCCGGCAACGTTTTTACCATTTGCTTTAAAATAACGAGCAAGTGCACTCATACCGATACCTCCGATACCAATAAAATAAACATTATGTATTGTTTTTAAATTCACAGTTTTAGTATTTTTTCTATTTCATTAACAATGTGACTTGTTGCGTTTGGCAAAGCCAGTTCGTTTATATTTTCACTTAAACTTTGTTGTTTTCCTTTGTCTTTCATCAAAGTTTCAAAAACAATTGAGAATGTATCTAACTCGCTTTCTTTTAGCAAAATTGCTCCGTGTTTATCTGCAATCGCTTTTGCATTTTTTGTTTGGTGATCTTCTGCCACATTGGGAGACGGTATAAAAATGGTTGGTTTTCCAACAATACACAATTCAGACACTGAACTTGCTCCTGCTCTAGAAATAATAACATCTGCAGCTGCATAGGCTAAATCCATTCTGTTTAAAAATGCAAGTACTTGTACATTTTCTTTTTGATTGTATTTCTGGTATTGATCTATATAGATTTTACCACATTGCCAAATAATTTGTACTTCTTGATTTTTAAAAAATTCTAATTGTTCTTCAATCAATTGATTTATTCTTCTTGCTCCTAAACTTCCACCTAAAATCAAGATTGTTTTTTTACTTGCGTCTAACTCGTAAAAATCGATTGCCTCTTCTGTTTTATTATAACTATTTAATAAATCTTGACGAACAGGGTTTCCTGTTTTAATAATTTTTCCTTTTGGGAAAAAACGCTCTAAATTATCATACGCAACACATATTAATTTTGCTTTTTTACCCAATAATTTATTGGTGATTCCTGGATATGAATTTTGTTCTTGTATTAGGGTCGGAATCCCTTTTCGATTTGCAACCATCAATGTTGGTCCACTTGCAAAACCTCCCGTTCCAATGGCTATTGTTGGTTTAAACTTTTTGATAATTCTTGAAGCCCTCCACAAACTACTTATCAATTTAAAAGGAAAAGAAAGATTTTGAAATGTCAATTTTCGTTGAATTCCAGATATCCACAAGCCTTCTATTTCGTATCCTGCTTGCGGCACCTTTTCCATCTCCATTTTATCTTTTGCACCCACAAACAAAAATTTAGCATCAGGATATCGAAGCTTTAATTCGTTCGCAATCGCAATCGCCGGATAAATATGTCCGCCAGTTCCTCCTCCACTTATAATGATGTTAATCGATTGCTTCATGTAAAATATCTAAAGGATTATCATCTAATATTGTTTCTTCAGTTTCATCTTTGGATGCACTTACACTTAAAATCATACCGAGTGCAAAACAAGTCATCCAAATAGAGGTTCCTCCGCTACTAATTAATGGCAGCGTTTGACCTGTAACTGGAAATAAATTACTTGCAACAGCCATGTTTATCATGGCTTGAAAAATAATTGGCAAACCGACTCCTATTACCAACAGAGAAGCAAAAATTGTATTGGCTTTTTTTGCTGCTATCATAATTCTAAACAAAAGTAAAAAGTAAACGAATATTACAGATAGCCCACCAATTAACCCATATTCTTCTACAATAATTGCATAAATAAAATCTGATGAAGATTGTGGTAAAAAGTTTTTCTGAACACTTTTTCCAGGTCCATTTCCTGTTAATCCACCTGTAGCAATTGCAATCTTCGCTTTGTTTACTTGGTATCCTTCTACACCATCACTTTTTGAAAAACTTTCTATTCTACTTTCCCAAGTAGTCACACGATTTGGCATTGCATCTGGAAAAGCTTTTGCTGTTAAAATAAAGAGCGTTAGAAAAACAGCTCCAAATCCGAGTATAAAACCAATATATTTTATCGGATATCCACCAATAAAAGCCAACAAAATAACCATTGAAAAAATGATTGCTGTGGTAGAAAAATTTGCCGGTAAAATCAAAATTAGAATGCATGCAACTGGCAACCACAATTGCCATAAACTTTCTTTAAAATCAATTTTCTTTTCTTTATTTCTTGCTAAATACCTTGCTACATACACCATTAAAATTAACCCTGCTAATGTTGAAGTTTGAAAGCCTACGCCAAGAAACGGAATGCGAATCCATCTGCTTGCATTTGCGCCCCCAATTGTGGTGCCTTGAGATAAGGTATAGATTAGCAATAAGACAACAATGGGCAACATCAATACAGAACCTCCACTAAAATATCTGTACGGAATTTTATGAACTCCGTAAATAATTACAAAGCCCATAATTAATAAAATCATGTGTTTTATCAAATAGCCAAATGTAGAACCAGAACCTACAACATATACCAAATTTGTACTTGCACTATATACAGGCATAAACGAAAAAATTGCCAATACTGCCACAATAGACCAAATGGTTTTATCTCCTTTAATATGTTTAAATAGGTGTATCACTAAAAATTTATAAAATTGTTCTTACTGCTTTTTTAAATTGTCTTCCTCGATCTTCATAATTGTCAAATAAATCGAAACTTGCACAAGCTGGAGACAATAAAACAGTATCTCCTTTTGATGCTAGTTTTGCCGAAACTTTTACTGCTTCTTCTGCACCTGCTGTTTCTACAATAATATCAACAACGTTTCCAAAAGTTTCTATAATCTTTTTATTATCTACTCCTAAACAAACTATTGCTTTTACTTTTTCTCTTACTAAAGGCAATAAATCATGATAATCATTTCCTTTATCTACACCACCAACTATCCAAATTGTTGGGTTATCCATACATTCTAATGCATAGAAGGTTGCATTTACATTGGTTGCTTTAGAGTCATTTATGTATTGTACATCTCTTATTTTTTGCACGTTTTCTAAACGATGCTCTGCTCCTTCAAAGTTTGAAAGGCTTTCTTTAATTGTTTGCTTTCTTACTTTCAATAATTGAGCTGCCATAGCCGAAGCCATCGCATTTTTTACATTGTGTTTACCTTGTAATGTTAGGTTTGATAGTGGCATAGTAAATTCTTCTGTATTAATTTTCGTTATTATCTTATCTTCTTTTAAAAAAGCGCCAAACTCTAATTCTCTTTCTATAGAAAAAGGAATAAGCTGTGCTTGTATTTTATTATTTTCTAACCATTTATGTATTGCTTCATCATCTGCATCATAAATCAAATAGTCTTCTTTTGTTTGATTTTTTGTTATTCTAAATTTTGATTCGATATATTTATTAAAATCATATTCATATCTATCTAAATGATCTGGTGTTATGTTGGTAATTATTGCAATATGTGCATTGAATTTTTCAATTCCGTCTAACTGATAACTACTCAACTCTAACACATAAGAATCATAATTTTGCTCAGCAACTTGTTGCGCAAAACTGTCTCCAATATTTCCTGCAATTCCAACATGTAAACCTGCATGTTTTAAAACATGATGTGTTAACATTGTTGTTGTTGTTTTTCCATTTGAGCCCGTAATGCCAATAATCGTTGCATCAGTAAACTGACATGCAAATTCTATTTCAGAAATCACTGGTACATTCTGCTTATTCAATTTTTGAATCAGCGCTACTTTATCAGGAATTCCTGGGCTTTTTATCACCAAATCAGCATTTAAAATTTTTACTTCTGTATGTTGATTTTCTTCAAAATCTATCTCATTATGTAAAAGAACTTTCTTATATTTTTCTGTAATTGCTCCTTTATCAGAAACAAAAACTTCATACTTTTTTTGTTTTGCCAAAATGGCTGTACCTACACCACTTTCTCCTCCACCAAGAATTACCAATCTCTTCATTTATCGTAATTTCAATGTTGCAATTGTAAATACTGCTAATAGAATTCCAACAATCCAAAAACGTGTTACAATTTTACTTTCGTGATATCCAGATTTTTGATAATGATGATGTAATGGCGACATTTTAAAAATGCGTCTTCCTTCTCCAAATTTCTTTCTTGTGTATTTGAAATAAGAAACTTGTAGTATTACCGACATGTTTTCAACCACAAAAATTCCTGCAAGAAATACTAACAACAATTCTTTACGAATAGCAATTGCAATTACTGCGATAATGCCCCCTATAGTTAAACTTCCTGTATCTCCCATAAAAACTTGAGCAGGAAACGTATTGTACCAAAGAAACCCTATTAAGGAACCTGCAAAAGCCAAAATAAAAACGGTCATTTCTCCAGAATTTGGAATGTACATGACATCTAAATAATCTGCAAAAATGATATTACCCGAGACCCATGCAAAAACAGCCAATGTAACTACAATTATGGCGGATGAACCTGCTGCTAAACCATCAATTCCGTCTGTTAAATTTGCTCCGTTCGAAACCCCTGTAACAATAAAAACCACAACAAAAATGAAAATTATCCATGCATATGTTTGATATCCATCACCCATAAAACTCAATGCTTTTGAATAATCTAATTCATTGTCTTTTAGAAAAGGTATGGTGGTTTTAGTTGATTTTCGAGCATCACCAAAAACTTGTTTTCTGCCATTTTTCTGAACAATTTGTTGGTCGGCAGGCAATTGCTCTTTTATGGTTACATCTGGATGAAAATACAACATAGATCCAACGAATAAACCCAAACCTACTTGACCTAACACTTTAAATTTTCCGCTTAAGCCCCCTTTGTCTTTTTTAAATACTTTTATATAATCATCTACAAAACCAATAAAGCCCATCCAAAGAGTGGTAATTAATAATATGATGACATAAATATTGTCTAGCTTTGCTAATAATAATACCGGAACTAGAGTTGCAAGAATGATAATGATTCCGCCCATTGTTGGTGTTCCTGACTTTTCCTTTTGACCTTCTAAACCTAAATCTCTTACGGTTTCACCAACTTGTTGTTTTCTCAAATAATTGATGATTCTTTTTCCATAAATTGTTGAAAACAACAATGAAAAAATAAAAGCCAATGCTGCGCGAAAAGTGATAAACTGAAAAACACTTGCTCCAGGCAAATTGAACTGATTTTCTAAATATTCGAATAAATAATATAACATCCTTATTTATTTAATTGAATTAAACATTCGGAAACAACTTCTAAATCATCAAAATGAAATCGTTCTCCATTTATTTCTTGATACGTTTCATGACCTTTACCAGCCACTAAAACAATGTCTCCACTTTCAGATAATTTACACGCTGTTTTTATCGCTTGCTTTCTATCAAGTATAGAAAGTGTTTTTGCACTGTTTTCTTCAGGAACTCCAACTTCCATTTCATCAATAATGGATTGTGCATTTTCTGTTCTTGGATTGTCTGAAGTAAAAATTGCTTGATTGCTTAACTGTGAAGCAATTCTTGCCATTTTAGGTCTTTTTGTTTTATCTCTATCACCACCACAACCAACTACGGTGATTACTTTTTCTTTACCCGTTTTAATATCTGCAATGGTTTCTAACACGTTCTTTAATGCATCAGGTGTGTGTGCATAATCTACTATAGCAGTAATGCCTGTCTTAGAAATTGTATATTGAAAACGCCCACTTACACTTTCTAACTCGCTTACCAATCTTAAAATTTCTAATTTTTCTAAACCACATATTTCTGCAGTGCCTATAATTGCTAATAAATTATAGGCATTAAAAGTTCCTATGAGCTTAGACCAAACTTCTGTTCCGTTTATAGTTAACAATAAACCTGACATTCTTTTTTCTAGCACTTTTCCCTTATAATCTGCAATGGTTTTTAACGCATAGGTTCTTTTTGTAGCTTTGGTATTTTGCAACATTATTGATCCGTTTTTATCATCCATATTTACCAAGGCAAAAGCTGACTTTGGCAAGGCATCAAAAAATGATTTTTTAACATCTCTATAGGCTGCAAATGAATGGTGATAATCTAAATGATCATGAGAAAGGTTGGTGAAAATTCCACCTTCAAAATGCAAACCATGTGTTCTTTTTTGATGAATTCCATGCGAACTTACTTCCATAAAACAATAGTCAACTCCTTCATTTATCATATCATTTAAATACGAGTTGATTGTGATAGAATCTGGCGTTGTATGTGTTGCATTGTACTCTTTTTCATCAACCAGAACTTTAACTGTTGATAGCAATCCAACTTTAAAACCTGCTTTTTTAAACAGTTGATATAACAAAGAAGCAATTGTTGTTTTACCATTTGTTCCAGTAACACCAATAAGTTTTAAGTTAGAAGAAGGGTTGTTATAGTAATTGGAAGCTAAAATTGCCAAAGCACTATTAGAGTCTTTTACTTTGATATAAGTAATGTTTTTTGAAATTTCTTTTGGAAATTCTTCACAAATAATAACTGTAGCTCCTAATAAAATTGCTTTTTCAATAAATAAATGACCATCTACTGTAAACCCTTTTTGAGCAATAAATACATCATTTGATTCTATTTTACGAGAATCAAACTGAATTGATTTAATTTTAACATTTGTTGTTCCAAGAACCTCTTCAATTGAAATTTTATATAATATGTCTTTTAAATTTTTCAACTTATTTTATGACAATTTTAATAGGATTGTATCTCCTTTTTTAAATTTTGAACCTTCATTTATTGATTGTTTCATTACGTTTCCAACGCCTTCAAACTTTACTTTTAAACCTAAATTTTCTAGTAACGAAACCGCATCCATTCCAGACATGCCTTTTACATCTGGAACCACATCGTGTTCTTTTTGTAAATTTTTATAATAGTCTTGATATTTAGAATCTAATCCAGTAATCGTAGGCTCACCTGAAACTTGCTGAATATTGATTGGAGTAGTTGTATAAATTTTCTGTGCAATCTCTTTAAAAACTGGAGCTGCAACAGTGGCTCCATAATAACCTTTCTTTTTGTTTGGCTCATGAATTACAACAATGCAAGAATATTTTGGTTTATCAGCAGGAAAAAAACCTGCAAAAGAGGCTACATATAATTTATTTGAATAATGTCCAATTATGCGATTTCCTTCATTATCTATACGTGTATCTACCCATTTTTTAGCAGTTCCCGTTTTACCAGCCATAGAAAAATTAGGAGAGTAAATGTTTTCTGCTGTTCCTTTTATAACAACATTCTCCATTACTTTTCTAACTTTATTTATGGTTTCTTGACTTGCAATTCTTTCTTTTAAAATTACCTTTTCAAAAACTTTTTCAGTTTTATTTTGCACCCTTAACTCTTTGATAAATCTTGGCTTTACCATTTGGCCATTATTTGCAACTGCGTTGTAAAAGGTTAATGTTTGAAGTGGTGTTAGAGAAACACCATAACCCCAAGCCATCCATTCTAAAGAAATTTTATTCCAAGGGTTTCTTTTGTTTCCCGGAAAAGGAATAAAAGGAGTTCCTTCTCCTTGAATTTGCAGTCCAAGTTTTTTATCCAATCCAAATGACCTCATTTTGTTCACAAACTTCATCGGGTCATCATCGTAATGCTTTTTAATCAGTTTTACGATACCAACATTTGAAGAAACTTCAAAAACTCTTGCTGCTGATATTTTTCCATATCCGCCTCGATGTGAATCTTCAACTTTACTTCCATGCAACATTAAAATTCCGTTACCCGTATCTACAACCGTCGATGTGTCTATCACTTTATCATCTAGAGCAGCCATTAAACTCGCCAACTTAAAGGTTGAGCCTGGCTCATGAGACTCCCAAACTGCATAATTTCTTTTCTCGTAATAAGTTCCTTTAGACGTTCTTCCAAGATTTGCAATTGCTTTTATTTCTCCAGTTGCAGTTTCCATAACAATTGCACTTCCATGCTCTGCTTCAAAATATTCCATTTGCTTTAACAAAGCATGATGAGTGATATCTTGAATATTAACATCTAGTGTTGTAATAACATCTCTTCCATCTAACGGTTCTTTTTCATTTACATCATTAATAGGTTTCCATTGTCCTTTAGCAATTTTTTGTTTTAATCGCCATCCATTTTCTCCTTCTAAATATTTTGTAAAAGCTCCTTCAATTCCTGCACCTCCTCTATAATCATCATACCCAATTGTTCTTTCAGCAATTTTACCAATAGGTCTAACTCTTATGGTTTTTTGTTCGGTAATAAATCCGCCTTTATACGGACCTAGTTTAAAAATCGGAAACTGTCTCATTTTCATATAATCATTGTACCCCAAGTTTCTTGCAATCAACAAATACCTGTTTTTCTGTTTACGAGCAGTTCTTAATTTTTGCTGATAAAAGGAAGATGGTTTGCCAAGCAATTCTGATAATGAGTTTGATAAAGCTTTGATGTTTTTTTCGAAAATTGAGCTATTTATTGCAACCAAATCCATTCGGATTGTGTACTTATACATAGATGTTGCTAATAAGTTTCCGTCTGCGGCATATACATTTCCTCTGTTAGAAAAAATAGTATCGTTTTTAACGGTACTTTCTACAGAAAGCTTTCTGTATTTGTCACCTTGTACATATTGAATGTCTACAATTCTTCCAATAATTACAATAAAAAAAAGCGTCATTAAAGCAGTGACTATATATAGTTTGTTTAATATGCTCTTTTTTATGGTTGCCAAGGTTAGTTCTTTTTTCTGATGATTTTTATTTTTTGTGGAGATGTTGTTGATGGAATAATTCCTCTAGATTTTACCTTCTGTCGAATGTTTGATTCCATTTTCATTCGCATTAAAATGGTTCCTGTATCAACATATTCTGCTCTTAACTCTCTTTTCTTTTTATTTAGCTCAGAAATTTCAATTACTTTTCTGTTTGCTCTATGTGCACTAGAAATCATAAAAAGAGCCAATGCAACTACAAAAATGATAATGCGCCAGTTTTTAAATGCTGATGCATCTGTAAGAAAGCTTCCACGTAATAAATCGTAAATATTTCTTTTTACTTTTGCCATTGTTCTATTTTAATGTTGCCGCTCTTAATTTTGCGCTTCGTGCTCTGTTATTTATTTTTACTTCAGCTTGGGTAGGAACTATTAATTTTCCTACTTTTTTTAAAGGCTCATTTGTATTCCCATAAAAATCTTTATCAGGTTCACCGGTAAATAAACCTGTTCTTATAAACCTCTTGACCAATCTATCTTCTAAAGAGTGATAAGAGATTACACTTAACCTGCCATCTTCATTTAATAAATCAGGAATTTGATTTAAAAATTCTTTCAACACTTCTAACTCTTGATTTACCTCTATTCGAATAGCTTGATATATCTGAGCTAAAATTTTATGTTCCTTTGCTTTTGGCAAATGACCTTTTAATACTTCTTTTAATTGAAAACTTGTTTCAATTTTTTTTTCTACTCTTGCTTCTACAATTGTTTTTGCTAAAGCTCTTGCACTTCTTAACTCACCATACAAAAACAAAACATCTGCTAGTTTTTCTTCTTCATATTTATTAATGATCTGTTTCGCAGAAATTTCACTTTTCTGATCCATCCTCATATCTAAATCTCCATCAAATCGAGTAGAAAAACCTCTTTCTGCCACATCAAATTGATGAGATGAAACTCCTAAATCAGCTAAAACTCCATCTACTTTTTTTATTCTGTAAAATTTTAAAAACCTTGTGATATGTCTAAAGTTTTCTGCAATCAGAATAAAGCGTTCATCATCAATCTTATTTTCTTGTGCGTCTGGATCTTGATCAAAAGCAAATAACTTTCCGTCTTTTCCTAAACGACTTAATATTTCTTTAGAATGTCCACCACCACCAAACGTAACATCAACATAAATTCCGTTTTCTTTAATATTTAAAGCATCAACGCTTTCTTTTAACAAAACTGGATTATGATAACTCATCTGCTTGTGTTTTTCCCATCACCTCTTCTGCTAATTCTGCAAAATCAACAGCTGCATTATCAATTGCTTTTTCATATTTGTCTTTGTCCCAAATTTCAATTATGTTAACTGCAGAAGACAAAACAACTTGTTTTTCTATTCCTGCGAATTGACATAAATCTTTAGGTATCAATAATCTCCCAGAAGCATCTAATTCCACTACTTTAACTCCAGCTGTAAACCTTCTAATGAAATCATTGTTCTTTTTTACAAAACGATTTAACGTATTGATTTTATCCATCATCAAGTTCCATTCTTTCATTGGATATAATTCCAAACAAGACTGAAAAACAGCTCTTTTAACTACAAACCCTTCAGATACAACAGGCATCAACTGCTTTTTAAGAGCAGATGAAAACATCACCCTCCCTTTAGCATCAGCTTTACATTCGTATGTACCAATTAGATTCATTCAGTTATTTACTCATTGCTTCGATTTTCAAAAGTAAAAATTTTTTACCACTTTTTACCACTTTTTACCACATTATTACAAAAAACGAATTTTTCTGTAAAATATTGACCCTTTAGCACATACGTTTCGTTTTTTGCTCTTTGGATAAAAAATGTATATGTGCCAAAAAAAAACTACATTTGCCACAAAGTCAAATCAATTTAGACCATGACAGAAAACTTAATTACAGAAGGTAAGTTTACGTATGCAGAAGCAGGTGAAGGACAGGCAATAGTTATATTGCATGGCCTAATGGGAGCGTTGAGCAATTTTGATGAAACCTTTAATTATTTCTCTAACAAAGGCTATAAAGTTTTAATTCCAGAATTACCTTTGTATTCTTTACCGTTATTAAAAACCAATATTAAAAATTTAGCAAAATTTTTAAATGACTTTATTGTGTTTAAAAAATTAGAGCGCGTAATTCTTGTTGGAAACTCGTTAGGGGGGCACATAGGACTGTATTTTTCTAAACATTATCCTGATAAAGTAAAAGCTTTAGTACTTACTGGAAGTTCTGGATTGTACGAAAACTCAATGGGAGATAGCTATCCAAGAAGAGGAGACAGGGACTATGTAACTAAAAAAGCACGTGATGTTTTTTATGATCCAGCTATTGCTACTGAAGAATTGATTGATGATGTGTATGTTGTAATTAACGACCGAAGTTCTTTGATAAGAACTTTAGCAATTGCTAAAAGTGCGATTAGACATAATATGGCGAAAGATTTACCAAAAATGAAGCAACCAACATGTTTAATTTGGGGTAAACAAGACAAGGTTACTCCGCCTGAGGTAGCTGTAGATTTCAATAAGTTTTTACCAGACTCTGACTTGTTTTGGATAGATAAATGTGGTCATGCTGCAATGATGGAAAGGCCTGAAGAGTTTAATAAAGTATTAGACACTTGGCTTACTACAAGAAATATTTAATTTCAAATGAAAATCAAATCAGCAGATTTTATCATTAGCAATACAGATGTTGCTAAATGTCCAGCAGAATTTATTCCTGAATATGCTTTTATTGGCAGATCTAATGTTGGTAAATCTTCATTAATCAACATGTTAATGGAGCGTAAAGATTTGGCTAAAATTTCTGGAACTCCTGGAAAAACACAATTAATCAATCATTTTAAAATAAATGAGTCTTGGTTTTTAGTAGATTTACCTGGCTATGGCTACGCTAAAGTTTCAAAAAAAATGCGAGCCGGATTTCAAAAGTTTATAGAAGATTATTTTAAACAACGCCAAAACTTAGTGTGTACATTTGTTTTAATTGACTGTAGACATGATCCGCAGAAAATCGATTTAGAATTTATGCAGTTTTTGGGTGAAAACCAACTCCCGTTTTGCATTATTTTTACCAAAGCAGATAAATTAGGAAGCTCAAAAATCAACAAACAAATTACCTCTTACAAAAAGAAATTATTGCAATACTGGGAAAGCCTTCCTCAATCATTTTTAACCTCTTCATCTACAAGTCTTGGAAGAAAAGAAGTTTTAGATTTTATTGAAAACATAAATATAGACGTTGCAGATAATTTTAAATAACAGTCATGTTATCTACAAAAGAAAATTTACAGGTTTTATTTGAAGACAATCATATTGTCATTGTAAATAAACGTGCTGGAGATATTACGCAAGGTGATAAAACAAGAGACAAGCCTTTGAGTGATGTTGTGAAAGAATACATCAAAGAAAAATACAACAAACCAGGTGATGTTTTTTTAGGGGTTGTTCATCGATTAGACAGACCCACTAGTGGCGTGATTATTTTTGCAAGAACTTCTAAAGCATTAGAACGTTTAAACAAAATGCTTCGAGAAAAAACCATTCAGAAAACATATTGGGCTGTTGTAAAAAATCAACCAAAAAAAGAATTTGACACTTTAATTAATTTCTTAAAAAAGAACCCCAAAAACAACAAATCCACAGCATATACCAACGAAGTTGAAGGTAGTAAAAAAGCTGTTTTACATTATAAAACCCTTAAAAAACTAGATAATTATTCGTTGTTAGAAATCGATTTAGAAACGGGTCGCCATCATCAAATTAGATGTCAATTATCTACTATTGGGTCTCCTATTAAGGGCGATTTAAAATATGGGTTCAACAGAAGTAATAAAGATGGAAGTATTCACTTACATGCTCGAAACATCAATTTTACGCATCCTGTAAGTAAAGAAACAATTTCTATTACTGCTCCTTTAGCTAAAGATCCTATTTGGGATTCGTGTACTTAATTTTGTATATTTAGGCAGAAATCATTTATCATATGAAAAGCCTAAAATTTTTAACTGTTTTTTCACTACCTATTAGTGTTTATTTTTCGTTTACCATGAATGGATGGTATACGTTTTTACCCTTGATTCTATTTTTCGGGTTGGTGCCTCTTTTAGAGTTTTTCTTCAAGCCAACTGCAGAAAATTACAGCAAAGAACAAGAACAAATTGAAAAAGAAAATAAAATGTATACCTATATTTTATACCTAACAATTCCTGTACAATTGTACTTCTTGTATTTATTTTTTTATGCAATTCAAGAACCCAATTTAACTCCCTTGGAATTGATTGGAAGGATCTTTGGAATGGGGTTGATGTGCGGAACACTCGGTATAAATGTTGGACACGAATTAGGTCACAGAAATAACAGATTTGATGAATTTTTAGGAGAAATATTATTGCTTAGCTCTTTAAACACACATTTTTTACCATATCATAATGCTGGGCATCATTTAAATGTTGCCACACCAAAAGATGCTGCAACAGCAAGAAAAAGTGAGCTTCTATATAGCTTTTGGATTCGCTCTCATTTTACGAGTTACAAACAAGCTTGGCAATTAGAAAACAAACGCTTACAACTTTCTAGAAGAAGTTGGTTTCATTATCAAAACAGAATGATTATCTACACGTTGGCAAACATCATTTTATTGGGCGCTATATATTATGTCTTCGGATTATTTGTACTGAGTTGCTTTCTTGCAGCTTCGATCATCGGAATTTTATTATTAGAAAGTGTCAATTATATTGAACATTATGGACTTTTAAGAAACCAATCTGAAACAGGCAGGTATGAAAAAGTAAAAAGAACACATTCTTGGAACTCAGATCATGTAATTGGCAAACTGATGTTGTTTAATTTATCGCGACATTCAGACCATCATTACAACGGAAGCAAACATTATCAATTATTAAAATCGTTACCAGAAAGTCCACAAATGCCCACTGGTTATCCAGGAATGGTGATTTTAGCATTAATTCCGCCATTATGGTTTTCGGTGATGAACACAAAACTTAAAGAACAATAGGATTTATGAATATTCCAGCACTCGTTCAAGCGCAAAAAAATCATTTTGCAGATCAACAAACCAAAAATGTTTCTGTAAGAAAACAACTTTTAAAAAGACTATTAACCGTTGTTTTAGAAAAAGAAAAAGAGATTGTTGATGCTTTGTATTTAGATTTTAAAAAATCTGAATACGAAAGTGTAATGACAGAAACATCAATTGTCATTTCTGAATTGAAAAGAACCATCAAGAACATAAACTATTGGGCAAAACCTCAGCATGTTACTCCAGCTTTATTAAACTTTCCGTCTTCTAGTAAAATTTATAAAGAACCCTACGGAGCCGTTTTAATAATAGCTCCTTGGAACTACCCATATCAATTGGCATTAGTTCCGTTAATTGGAGCCATAGCCGCAGGAAATACCGTGGTATTAAAACCCTCTGAACTAACACCAAACACCAGTAAAATAACCAAAGAAATTATCGAATCGGTTTTCGATAAAAAATTAGTTGCTGTTGTTGAAGGTGGTGTGGATGTTTCTACCGAATTGTTAGCAGAACGTTGGGATTATATTTTCTTTACAGGAAGTGTTCAGGTGGGTAAAATTGTTGCCAAAGCAGCAGCACGGTTTTTAACTCCGGTTACTCTAGAATTAGGAGGAAAAAACCCTTGCATTATTGACAAAACTGCTAATATAAAGTTAGCTGCAAAAAGAATTGTTTGGGGAAAATTTATCAATGGTGGGCAAACTTGTATTGCGCCAGATTATTTGTTGATTCACAAATCTGTAAAAGACGACTTTGTAAGTTGTTTTAAAAGTGAAATTGAAATTGCGTATGGCAAAAATCCAGAAGACTCTAAAGATTATCCACGGATTGTAAATCAACGAAACTTTGACCGATTAGCTTCTATGTTAGAAAATGAAACCTTTTTAGTTGGCGGAAAAACAAATCGAGAAGACAATTACATTGCTCCCACTTTAATTGACGAACCTAGTTTGGATAGTGAAGTAATGAAGGGTGAAATATTTGGCCCTATTTCTCCTGTAATTTCCTATGAAACTGAAAAAGACCTTGAAAACATCATCCATAAATATGAAAAACCACTAGCTCTCTATGTATTTTCTGGAAACAAAAAATTTGCAAATAAAATGATTACAAAATATTCATTTGGAGGAGGAACCATCAACGATACAACGGTGCATTTTGCAAATCATCATTTACCTTTTGGAGGCGTTGGAGAAAGCGGAATTGGTTCTTATCACGGCAAGCAAACGTTCGATTTATTTTCACACAAGAAAGGAGTAACTAGACGCTACAATTGGTTAGATCTTCCAATGAGATATGCTCCTTACAAAGGAAAGCTGAAAACACTAAAAACATTCATGAAATTATTTTCATAAGAGCAACATGACAAACGAAAAAACAGTTTCAGAAGCTATTCATTATAGAAGATCTGTAAGAATATTTGACCCTGAAAAACCCTTAAACACAGCCCTCGTTAAAAAATGTATTGAACAAGCAAGCTTGGCTCCAAACAGTAGCAATATGCAATTGTGGGAATTTTATCACATTACTTCAAAAGAGATGATTGCAAAAATTGCCCCTTTTTGTTTCAATCAAAATGCGGCAAAAACAGCACAACAATTAGTGGTATTTGTTGTGCGGAAAGATTTATGGAAACAACGTGCCAAAGCAAATTTAGCTTTTATGGACTCTGTTTTTGGAAAAAACAACCCGAAAGCTGAACAAAGCAAAAGAGAGAAAATGGTTAGAAATTATTATGGGAAAATTATTCCGTTTGCCTATAGAGATTTCTTCGGAATTTTTGGTTGGATAAAATATCTCTTGATTTTAATCACAGGGATTTTTAGACCTATTTACAGAGAAGTTCGTCAAAAAGACATGCGAATTGTAGCCCACAAAACATGTGGTTTAGCGGCACAAAATTTTATGACTAGCATGGCAGCAATCAATTATGATACGTGCCCAATGGAAGGCTCAGATACTTGGCGCGTAAAAAGCGCATTGGGCTTACCAATTGGTGCAGAAATAAATATGATTGTTTCATGCGGAATAAGAACAGAAAAAGGCGTGTACGGAGAACGTTTTAGAATTCCGTTTGAAGAAATTTATAAAGAGGTTTAGACTATTTTGGTTATTGTGTAGGCGAGGAAATACTATTTCTTCATCTTAAACACCAACACATTTTTACTTTTCTTAATATATGCCTCATTGAGGCTCATTTTTACAAATTCGCCATCCACATATTTTTGAGCTTGATCTTTGTAATGCGGACTAAACACATTTCCAGATTGTCCGGTTGGTAAAATCCCCAAACTGTTTTCTACATCAGAAAAATCTACAATTCTACGTGTAGAAGGTCCAGCAGTAATTTTGTATACCCCTGTGCTATCTAAATTAAAAATCTGGTTGTTTATTACTTCGTTTCCACCTCTAGTTTTAAAAGGGCCAACATTAAAATACTTACGTAAAGCAGCAACTTTTCCTAAAGCGTGTCCGTGCTCAACAGAAATCACTCGATCCCAAGTCCAATCTTGCACATTTTCTCCCAATTGATTTCCTAAAAAGGCAATAGCTTTTTTATATGAACTGGTAATTATGTCTGTTCTCGTTTCTTTTTTATCTTTGGTATGCACATCGTCCCACCAAACAGATTCTTCTCTCACAATTTGCTCTACAAATGCCTTGTCTTGGTATGGTGTATTAATAAATTGATTGAAGCTTTTACCCATTTCATCTTTATAAGTCGCTACCAAAACTTCATAAATAAATCGATTGTAAATGGTTGGAGCTATTTCTTTTTCTCCATAAAAACCATTCCATTTAGATAAATAATTCAAGCTTAATTTTTCACTTGGCGTTAAGTTCTTTGTATCAATTCCGGTTGCTAAATTTGCAATATTAGAAGATACTGTTGCAGAGGTAACATCATAAATCATGTTAGCAACATCTTCTTTGGTAAAATCGTTTTTTGCCTCTAACAAACTCACAATTCGCTTAGCTCTATCTTCTGGTAAATAATAGCCTGGATACAAACCTCCTTTGATTGAATCAGGTTGATTATTGGCAGAATACACATAATTGATACTCGGATTTATTGACATTGGATTTTCCTCGAAATCAAAATACTCTAAGATTTCATCTGCTCCAGAAGCTCCATCTAAAATGGTTTTTGTGTTTACTCCCTCTCTATATTTATACAATCTTCCAGAAGCAAACCAAGCAATATTATTTTTTGCATCACCATACATGATGTTTAACCCAGGTGCATGTAATTTACTTGCTGCATTTTTAAATTCTGCGAGAGAATTAGCATGAGACATTTGATGTGACAACTCTAACAATTCGTTATTTAGCTTCGTGTAAATCCATTGCATGGCCAATGGTCTTTTTTCATCAATATGCTCGATTAAATCATTCATAATTGGACCATGCTGACTTACCTTTATTTGATAAACAGAGTCTTTTTCGCCTTTTACTTTGATTCTTTTTTCAATAACATCATACCTTTTATATCCATTTTCTGTTAGGTATTCATTTGGATTGTTTGGGTTATTCTTTTCAAAATAAAAATCGATATCATCATTCTCAAACATGGTCATTCCGTATGCATATTCTCTGTTATGACCGATTAATGCAAATGGAGAAAGTGCTAAATTGAATCCGTATATTTCATAATTTGGTGTTTTGATATGTGATTGATACCAAACAGAAGGTTGCGCATAACCTATATGAGGATCGTTGGCAAAAATGACACGACCGTTTTTTGTTTTATCAGCGCCAATTACCCAAGAATTACTTCCAATAAATGGTGATAATGGTAAATTTTTATACAAGTCTTGCATTGCAGCAGCAACGCTTGCTGTTAAAATAGGTTTCTTTTGATTCTGAATTAACTCGGTATTTTTAACATTTGACAAACTAATTTCATTAAAATAGGCTGCGCCTAATTTTTCTTTTACTTCATTCAACATCGGGTCTGTTTTATGAGCCGCTGCAAAACTAAATGCCATATAACCAAACACATTATATACATCTTTTATGGTGTATTTTTCTTTATCAACCCCAACTAAATAAAACTCAATAGGCGTCGGTCCATTCTCCATAAATTGATTAATTCCGTCTAAATATGCCATTGTTAATTTGTAGGCCTCAGAATTTTTATCGAGGTTTTTTATGGTCTTTGAAGAAGCTTCCTCAATTCCCAATCCAGAGAAAAACTTATCTGTTTTAATCAATTCTTTTCCAAAAATTTCTGCCAGTCTTCCTGCTGCAATTCTTCGTATCAATTCCATTTGCCATAATCTATCTTGAGCATGCACATACCCTAAAGCAGTAAATGCATCTTTTTGATTTTGAGCGTTGATATGTGGCACACCAACCTCATCATAATACACGGTAACTTCATCAGAAATATTGGCTAAATCTAACTCTCCGTTATACGTTGGATGCAAAGTTCTGCTAAACAACCAAAGCCCAATAAAAATTAAAACGACTAATACAACAACAACCTTTAGTACTTTTTTGAGAACTTTCATGAAAATGAATTTGAATTTCATCAAAGATAATAGAAAAATCAAACAAAAAAGAAACTACTTTAAACAGGTATAATTTTGTACTTTTGCAACTGTTTCTAAAACAAAATAGATGAAAAAAATTCAAATGGTTGACTTACAAAGTCAATATGCAAAAATTAAAGATGTTGTTGATTCTTCAATACAAGAAGTGTTAAGTTCCTCTACTTACATCAATGGACCTTTAGTACATCAATTTCAAGCAGATTTAGAAAACTATTTAGACGTAAAACATGTGATTCCGTGTGCAAACGGAACAGATGCGTTACAAATTGCAATGATGGGCTTAGGATTAGAGCAAGGTGATGAAGTAATCACTGCCGATTTTACCTTTGCTGCAACAGTAGAAGTAATTGCGTTGTTAAAATTAACTCCTGTTTTGGTCGATGTTGAAGCTGACACCTATAATATAGATATTGAGGCTTTGAAAAAAGCAATCACTCCTAAAACAAAAGCTATTGTTCCTGTTCATTTATTTGGTCAAGTAGCAAATATGGAGGCAATTCTAGAGATTGCTAAAGAACACAACTTGTATGTTATTGAAGACAATGCACAAGCAATTGGAGCAGATTATACGTTTGCAAACGGAACAAAACAAAAAGCTGGAACCATTGGACATGTTGGAACTACATCGTTTTTTCCTTCTAAAAATTTAGGTTGTTATGGTGATGGTGGTGCCATTTTCACCAATGATGATGCCTTAGCTCATACACTTCGCGGAATCGTAAATCACGGAATGTACACACGTTATTATCATGATGTTGTTGGAGTAAATTCTCGTTTAGATTCTATTCAGGCCGGAGTATTAAAAGCAAAATTACCTCACTTAGACTCTTATTGTGAAGCAAGGAGAAATGCTGCTCGTTTTTATAACAATGCATTTGCAAATAATCCAAATATTATAACACCTTCTACAAAATCTTGTGGTGCAATTTGTGATACTTGTAATTGCCATGTTTTTCATCAATATACATTGCAAATAACGAACGGAAAAAGAGATGCGTTGCACAAACATTTATTAGAGAATGACATTCCGAATGCTATTTATTACCCTGTTCCTTTGCATGCACAAAAAGCATATGCAGATGAGCGTTATAATGAAAACGATTTTACGGTAACAAACAAATTAATTGATACGGTAATTTCTTTACCAATGCACACAGAATTAGAAAAAGATCAGTTGGAGTTTATTACTCAGACTATTATAGATTTTGTTTAACAAAACAAAATGTCACATCGAGTGAATTTGTAAAACAAATTTGTATAGAGATTTAATTCATTGTTCTCGATACATTTTTATTCTGTTTTCACTTCATAAAAACACTCGAACTGGCAATATATTTAATTATGAAAAGAATATTAGTTACTGGTGGTTTAGGGTTTATTGGGTCTCACACGGTTGTAGAATTACAAAGTGCAGGTTTTAATGTTGTAATTATTGATGATTTATCAAATACAACTATTGACGTTCTAGACAACATTACAGAAATTACTGGTATAAAACCTGAGTTTCATCAAATTGACTTACGAATTAAAAACGAGGTAACTTCTTTTTTCGACAATAACACTATTGATGGGATTATTCATTTTGCTGCTTTTAAAGCTGTAGGAGAAAGTGTTCATCAACCTTTAGATTACTACGAAAACAACATTGGTTCTTTAGTATATCTATTACAAGAAATGAAAAACAGAAAACTAGATAATTTTATATTTAGCTCTTCTTGTACGGTTTATGGCCAAGCAGTTGAATTACCCATTACAGAAAATGCACCTATAAAACCAGCAGAATCTCCATATGGAAACACCAAGCAAATAGGAGAAGAAATTATTAAAGAGAGTTGCAATGCCTACACTTTAAATGCAATAGCATTGAGATATTTCAACCCAATTGGTGGACATGACAGCATAAAAATTGGAGAATTACCTTTAGGCGTTCCTCAAAATTTAATTCCGTTTATCACACAAACTGCAGCCGGAATTAGAAAAGAACTCTCTGTTTTTGGAAATGATTATCCTACAAAAGACGGTACTGCCATTCGTGATTATATACATGTGGTCGATTTAGCAAAAGCCCATATAGCAGCACTAAAAAGGCTTATCAACAAGAATAATAAGAACAATTTTGAATTTTTTAATGTGGGTACAGGAAAAGGAAGCTCTGTTTTAGAAGTCATTAATACTTTTGAAAATGTTTCTGGAAAAAAATTAAATTATAAAATTGTTGGCCGACGTGAAGGAGATATTACTGCTGCATACGCAGATACAACTATTGCTAATAAAGAACTAAACTGGAAAACAGAAAAAACACTCGATGAGGCGCTAGAATCTGCTTGGAAGTGGCAATTAAAACAACACTAATTCGTGTTGTTTTAAATAAAAAAATTATCTTTCACATACGAATCTTACTTAAGTTAGGTTCTTAAATTAATCTTTCTATGGCTAGGTTTATAAAAAAACAGCAAAATGAAATTGGTGCATCACCTGATGAATTGGTTTTTATTGGTAAAAAAAAGATAGAAAAAACCGTACTTCGAATTATCGATTACGATAAAAACAATCTAGAAGAAATTCCAATTAATTCAATCCAAGAAGCTCTTGATTACCAAGAAAAAAAATCTACAACCTGGTTTAATGTAGACGGAATTCACCAAACAACTATAATGCAAGAAATTGCTGATGGTTTTCAATTTGACAATTTTATTATTGCCAATGTGATGAATGCACATTCAAGACCAAAAGTAATAGAGCATGATAATTGTTTATTTTTATCCATAAAAATGTTGCAGGTTAGCGAAACAAGCAACTTAATTTCATTTGAAAATCTCAGCTTAATTCTAACCAAATCAGTTTTAATTTCATTTCAAGAAAAAGCAGGTGATGTTTTTGAACCGGTAAGAAATCGAATTCGTAAACAGAGAAAAAGAATTATCAATTCTGGTCCAGATTATTTACTTTTTGCCTTATTAGATGTAGTTGTTGATAATTACATTTATATTTTAAGTGTGCTTGGAGATAAAATTGAAAACTTAGAAGAAGAACTATTACAAAACCCTGGAAAATCTGTTATTGATACAATTAATGTACATAAAAGAGAATTGAATTATTTAAGGAAGAACATTTTACCAACGAGAGAAATGCTTTTAAATTTAACAAAAATTGATTCTGATTTTATCAATCATAAAAACCATATTCATTTTAAAGATTTACAAAATAACATCAATCATGCAATAGAAATTTCTGACAGTTATCGAGAAATATTATCAGATCAATTAAATATTTATCATACCACAATGAGTACAAAGTTAAATGACATTATGAAATTCTTAACTGTATTTTCTGTGGTGTTTATACCACTTACTTTTATTGCTGGAATTTACGGAACTAACTTTGATGTGTTGCCAGAGCTGCATTACAAATATAGCTATTTCATCATGTTGGGAATTATGTTGGTCATTGCTGTTGGAATGTTAATCTATTTCAAAAGAAAGAAATGGTTTTAGAAAACCATTTTTCCGCAAAAACATTCATTTTTTAACTTTTTTTAGCATTTTTTACTCATTTTCAACCAGTTTTAGGTGTTTTTAATAAAAAAACAACTGTTTTTACATAAGAAATACTTAATCAAAACTACATATAATTAACATATCTTCAATAATTACCCAATCTCATTTTCAATATAATATTAATGAGCTGTAAATTAATGTTTTAACATTTTACAATTGATACGGCGCGTTCATGTACGTATCTTTACACCTTATTAATTTAATGATAAAAGACAACATGAAACTGATTAAAATTAAAAGAGAAACTCGTTTAGAAAAAAGATTTACCCCAAAAATGGGTAAACTACACACAAGAGTTACCTACATTAAAAAAACGTTTTTAAACATTATTCCTTTAGAAACACTTCACAAATACAGAGAAACCTATTATGGTGAAATTAAAGACTGTGAAGATTGCTTACTCTCTAAGTAAAAAATAAAAAAACCACTGAATTTCAGTGGGTTTTAATTTTAAATATTGTTTTATTATTCAAAAGCAGCTCCACTTGCAGCTACATTTCTATTAATTTTACGCATCAATCCTTGAAGCACTTTTCCTGGACCAACTTCTATAAACTCAGTTCCTCCATCAGCTATCATTTGCTGAATTGTTTGTGTCCATTTAACAGGAGCCGTTAACTGAACCATTAAATTTTTCTTAATCTCATCTGGGTTTGTAACTGCAGTAGCAGTAACATTTTGATATACTGGACAAGTTGGCTGACTAAAAGTTGTCGCTTCAATTGCAGCAGCTAGCTCTTCTCTTGCTGGCTCCATCATTGGTGAATGAAACGCGCCACCAACTGGTAACACTACAGCCATTTTTGCTCCTTTTTCTTTTAAGACTTCACAAGCTTTTTCAACAGATTCAACTTCACCAGAAATCACTAATTGCCCAGGGCAATTGTAATTTGCCGCAACGACTACTCCATCAATTTCTGTACACACTTCTTCAACTATTTGATCTTCTAAACCAATAATTGCAGCCATTGTAGATTTCTGAATTTCACATGCTTTTTGCATTGCTAAAGCACGTTTAGAAACTAATCTCAATCCATCTTCAAAAGTCAAGACTCCGTTTGCAACCAATGCAGAAATTTCTCCTAAAGAATGTCCTGCTACCATTTCTGGTTGAAAAGCGTCTCCTAAAACTTTTGCTAAAATTACAGAGTGTAAAAAAATAGCTGGCTGAGTTACTTTTGTTTCCTTTAATTGCTCTGCAGTTCCTTCAAACATAATATCTGTAATGGCAAAACCTAAAATTTTATTTGCTTGTTCAAACAAGTCTTGGGCAATAGTAGACTTTTCGTATAAATCTAAACCCATTCCTGAAAATTGAGCTCCCTGACCTGGAAAAATATATGCTTTCATATTTACTTTTCTATTTGTTTTTATTTTCTGATGCAATCGTTAACAAACAATTCCACCTTCCTTTTTTCTCTTTTATTTAAAGTTGCAAACATACAAATTTTTAAAATCACAGGAAATTAGTAACTTCGTTAAATGACTGCCAACCAAAAATCTTCTGCTCAAATTATCTATTTAATTTTAGCTGCATTATTTATCGCTTCTTTAGTTACTTCTAACTTGATATTTCAAAAATTTTTTTATTGGGAACCTTTTGGCCTTTATCGTTTTGAAATATCTGTTGGGATTTTACCCTACCCTATTACCTTTTTAATTACAGATGTTTTATCCGAAATTTATGGTAAGAAAAAAGCAAATCAAGTTGTAATTGCTGGAATTTTCGCTTCATTTTTTTCTATGTTGATTATCTTAGTTTCAAATGCAGCTCCTGCAATTTCTAATTCGCCCATAGACGATGGTACTTTTTCTAGAGTTTTCGGATTATCTCCTTTAGCTGTTCTTGCTTCTATGCTAGCCTATTTAGCTGCCCAATTTATTGATATTCGTATTTTTCATTTTTGGAAAAAGAAAACCAACGGAAAGCATTTATGGTTACGTAATAACTTTTCAACCTTTACTTCTCAATTTATAGACACCTTTACGGTATTGTTTTTATTGTGCTCTTTTAACGTACTACCCTGGGAAATTTTTGTTGGTTTATTGTTAAGCGGATTCTTATTTAAAATACTAATTGCAGCATTAGACACGCCTGTTTTATATCTTTTAGTGTATCTATTTAGAAGGAAATTCAATCTAAAAATTGGAGAGGAAATCATTGATTGATTTTTTAACCTTTACTTTGTAAACAAAGCAAAATTACTCCGTCTAAAACTCAAATTATACTTAGATTCGTTAAAATGAAAATCAAAAAAAAACAGAAAATTGGTTTTTTAGAATAGGATTGGAGTTTAAATGGGAAATAGTATCTTTATTTTTTTAAGAATAAAACAATTAACATGTCAAAATCATATTACGATCCAGCTGATTTAAGAAAGTTTGGAAAGATTACAGAATGGAGCGAAGAACTAGGAAACAAATTCTTTGATTATTACGGAAAAGTATTTGAAGAAGGTGCTTTAACCGCAAGAGAGAAATCGTTAATTGCTCTGGCTGTTGCCCACACAGAGCATTGCCCATACTGTATTGACGCCTATACAAAAGATGGTTTACAAAGAGGAATTACAAAAGAGGAAATGATGGAAGCAGTACATGTTGGGGCCGCAATAAAAAGCGGAGCAACTTTAGTGATGGGAGTTCAAATGATGAACAAAGTGAATAAATTAGAAATGTAAATAATTGTTTATTTTGTGAAACCAAAATCTTACAAATTATTTATCCTGAGCTTGCCGAAGGATCCATTTATTAATGTCAAAAATAATGAGAGGCTGAAACAAGTTCAGCTAAAAAAATACTGAAACAAGTTCAGCATACATGAAAAAATCTCTTCAAGCAAGAAATAACGACTTAGCAAATACGAAACGGCAAATAGAAATTCTTTCCAACGGGATTTTTAAAGACGAGTTGCCTAAGTTTGCCAACAAAATAAAAGAAACAAATCAGTTTCCTTTACGCCCAAATAAATTAGAAATTTTACAACTTAATTTAGGTTATATGTGCAATCAAGTATGTGCACATTGTCATGTAGATGCTGGTCCAGACCGCAAAGAGATTATGACTCTAGAAACCATGAATCAATGTTTAGAAGTCATCAAAAAAACAGGCGCTCATACGTTAGATTTGACTGGCGGTGCTCCAGAAATGAACCCTAATTTTAGATGGTTTGTAGAAGAAGCTTCTAAAGTTGGTGTCAAAGATTTTATTGTGCGTTCTAATTTGACCATTATTAGAGCCAATAAAAAATATTACGATTTGCCTGAATTTTTTAAAAAACACAATGTACATATAGTCTCTTCGATGCCACATTGGACACGTGGAAAAACTGACAAACAACGTGGAGATGGTGTTTTTGATAAATCTATCAAAGCATTGCAAATGTTGAATGATGTGGGGTATGGGATGAAAGACTCTTCATTAACATTAGATTTAGTGTACAATCCGTCTGGAGCATTTTTACCAGGAGATCAACAAGCCTTAGAAAACGATTTTAAAAAAGCTTTAAAAGAAGAATTTAATATTGATTTCAATAATTTATTTGCCATTACCAATTTACCTATAAGTCGATTTTTAGATTATTTAATTGCTTCAGATAATTATGAAGATTATATGTTTGCTTTGGTAGAAGCATATAATCCTTTAGCGGTTAAAAATGTTATGTGTACCAATACCATTTCTGTAAGTTGGGATGGATTCTTATACGATTGCGATTTTAATCAAATGTTAAATTTAAAAGTAAATAGCACCATAAAACACATTTCTGAATACAACGAAGAATTGTTGCAAAATAGAGATATTCGTATCAATCAACATTGCTATGGCTGTACAGCCGGAGCAGGAAGTAGTTGCCAAGGAGTTGTCGCATAAATCATGAGAAAAAATCTATTAATTGTTTTTGTAAAAAATAGCATCCTAGGCAAAGTAAAAACACGCTTAGCTAAAACTATTGGAGATGTTGCTGCTTTTAAAGTGTATGCCGAATTGGTTGCTATTACAGAAAATGCTACATCAAAAATTGCTGCAGATAAGCATATTTGTTTTTCTGATGTCATCATCCCTTCGAAATGGAAAAATGACAAAAAGTGTGTTCAACAAGGTAAAGATTTGGGAATTAGAATGCAAAATGCCTTTCAAAATGGATTTGATTTAGGATATGAAAACATCCTATTAATTGGATCTGACTTGCCTGATATTTCAAAAGAAATTATAGAATCTGGTTTTGAAAGCCTACATCATAAAGATGTTGTTTTTGGACCTGCAGAAGATGGTGGTTATTACCTTATCGGAATGTCTGAAATGAATACCTCCATTTTTCAAAATAAACCCTGGAGTCAATCTGAATTATTAGCGATAACTTTATCACAATTAAAAGAACAACAAAAATCAATTGGAATTCTTGAAACTTTAAATGATATAGATACTTTTGAAGATTTAATAAATTCAGATTTTTGCAAAAAGAATCCTGATATTCAAGAAATTGTTCAACAAAATATACTAAAACAAGTTCAGCAATAAGATGAAAAAACAATTGGAATTACAAGAAACTATAAATTTTCTAAAAGCAAACGGAATTACACATCCTGAGGTTGGTTTAGTATTAGGAACTGGTTTAGGGAAATTAGTTGAAGAAATCGATATTGAAAAAGAAATTGCTTATGTAGATATTCCAAATTTTCCACAAGCAACAGTTGAATTCCATTCTGGAAAATTGATTTACGGAAACTTATCGGGTAAAAAAGTTATTGTAATGTCTGGGCGTTTTCATGTTTACGAAGGCTATTCATTATGGGAAGTTACCTACGGAATTAGAACTATGCATGGTTTAGGAATTAAAAATATCTTGATTTCAAATGCCGCCGGAGCAATTAATTTAAATTACAAAAAAGGAGATTTAATGCTGATTGAAGATCACATCAATTTGCAAGGAAGTTCTCCTTTAGCTTTTAAAGGAGCCAATAATTTTGGAAATATTTTTGCAGATATGCTAGAACCCTATTCTAAAAAAATGAATACCCAACTGCAAGAAATTGCGAAAGCAAACAACATCGATTTGAAAGTTGGTGTTTATACCAGTGTTGTTGGGCCGCAATTAGAAACGAGAGCAGAATATAGAATGCTGCAAATTTTAGAAACCGATGCAGTTGGTATGAGCACAGTTCCTGAAGTAATCGTTGCCAAACAATTAGATTTGCCTTGTGCAGCAATTTCAGTTTTAACAGACGAATGTGATCCGAAAAATTTACAGCCAGTCAATATTGCAGAAATTATTGCCGTTGCTGGTGAGGCAGAACCAAAAATGATTACCTTATTTAAAGAATTGATTAAACAAATATAGAATCAAGATTTCAGAAACAAGAACCAAGATCAATTCTTGAAGTCTTTTTTCTCACTTCTCGTTTCTCTTATCTTAAAAACAAATGAGTTACCTAGAAACTACACATAACGTATATAAAGAAGCAGCATTAACGCCAGATGTTGGATTGTGTTGCACAACTAACCCTATTTGGGAATTACCTGGATTAAAGATTCCTAAAATCATGCAAGAAATGAACTACGGTTGTGGTTCTACGGTACATGCACGTGATTTAACAAACAACCCTCAATTATTGTATGTGGGTGTTGGTGGCGGAATGGAATTGTTACAATTCGCTTATTTTAATAGACAAAAAGGAGGTGTCATTGGGTTGGATGTTGTAGATGAAATGCTTGAAGCTTCTCGTAAAAATTTTAAAATTGCAGAAGAACAAAACGATTGGTTTAAAAGTGAGTTTGTTGATTTACGAAAAGGTGATGCCATGAATTTACCAGTTGAAGACAATTCGATTGATGTTGCCGCTCAAAATTGTTTGTTCAATATTTTTAAAGAAGACGATTTGCAAAAAGCTATTTCAGAAATGTACAGAGTTTTAAAACCTCATGGACGTTTGGTGATGAGTGATCCGACCTGTGAGCAACCCATGAATGATACATTACGCAATGACGAACGTTTGCGTGCTTTGTGTTTGTCTGGAAGTTTAACAATTGCAGACTATGTAAAAGCATTGACAGATGCAGGTTTTGGAACTATAGAAATCAGAGCTAGAAAACCGTACCGGATTTTAGATCCAAAAAATTATCCAACAGACGAGTTAATTTACATAGAATCTATTGAGGTTGCGGCAATCAAAGATCCGATGCCCGCAGATGGACCCTGTATTTTTACTGGAAAAGCTGCCATATATTTTGGAGATGAAGAATATTTTGATGACAAAGCTGGACATATTTTATTGAAAAACCAGCCTCTAGCTATTTGTGATAAAACAGCTGGTCAAATTGCAGCTTTAAATAGAGATGATATTTTTATTAGCGAATCTACTTTCCACTATGATGGTGGTGGATGTTGTTAAAATATCAGTGTTTAACTGCTTTAATTTATATTTTTATTGTAACTACTGGTAACATAGAATGATTACTTAGATCTTCTGCAACGCTTCCTTCAAAGAGATGAGACAATCCTTTTCTGCCATGTGTGCTTACAGCAATTAAATCTGCTCCTATTCTATCCGAGAATCTTATAATTCCTTTTTCAATAGTAGATTCACATTCAAAAGTAATTTCTTTAAGTTTACTGATATCCTGATCGGATTTATTCAAAAAATTAGCCGCCATTTCTTTCATCTCTGTAGAAGTTTTAAACTTATCATTTGGCGTATTTACAAATAACAAGTGTAATTCTGCCCCAAAAAACTCTATTAACTGTAACGCTTTTTTATATGCCGGAATTGATTCTTCAGAAAAATCACTAGCATACACAACATCTTCAAAATTTAAATCAAACAACTCTTCTTTTAAAATTAAAACAGGAATAGTTGCAAATCTGACAACTTTCTCGGTATTAGAGCCAACAAAAATTTCTTTTACGCCACTTGCACCATGAGAACTCATAATAATTAAATCAGCTTTTACTTCTTCTGCTATTTCATTTATTTCTTTAAATGACAAATAATGCTTTATAACTGGGGTAACATGTAAACCTTTTAAATACTCTTTCTTTAAAAAAGTCTTGATTTTTTTTTCAGCTAATTTTAAATAAAAAACAGATTGAGCTTGAATATCACTTGCGCTATCACTCAATGCAGCTATGTTTAAGTCTAGCATATGCAAGACAACAATTTCAATATTATTTCTTTTAGCTAAAAGTGCCGCCGCTTTTAATGCATGCTCTGAATGTTCTGAAAAATCTATAGGTACAATAACTTTTTTCATGATGAATGCTTTTTGAATAAAAACAAATTTAAGTTATTGATTTATTCTAAATTAGAACATTTATCATGTTTTGAGTTTTTTTATACTTAATTGATTTTATACAATTTCTTTATCAAAGCTTCTGTAGGTTTGTTTTGTGGTGTAAACCTGTTGTTCTTTTCACCACCAACATTTTCATGATTATGAAACCATTTCCAAATAAACCCACCAGCAAACCAACTCTCTTTCCAAAACTGATTAAAAATAGCTTGGGTTGCATTTTTCTGTGCTTCTAAATTAACAGCTCCTTCTAATCGATTTGATTCCCAAGGTTTTTTACCATTAAAATCTACACTTCTATAGCCATATTCGGTAAACAAAACTGGTTTGTTAAATTTTTGTTGAATTTTTACTATTTGCTCTTTATGTGGTTTCCAACCTTTTTCAAAATCTAAGACAGAAGGTGTTTTTTTATCACTTAAAGGAAAATATGCATCAACACCTATGTAATCTATTTTATCCCAAAAAGGTACTCTTTTAAACTCATCCCAATTTGATGCATAGGTTAATTTACCTTTATAAATTTTCTTAATTTTTACGATTAATTGATTCCAATAAGTTGGTCTTTTGGTAACAAATTTTTCTAATTCTGTACCAATACATAAAATATCTGCATTTATTTTCTGAGCAATCTCAGCAAATTCTAGTATAAATTTCTCGTATGAATCTTCTAAAATTTTCCAACTTTCTTCAGAATTCATTTCAATATAACCAGTATACAATCCTCTTGAAGCCCAGAGTTGTGGCTTGATCATTAATTTTACATTGCTTTTCTTAAATTCTTTAGCGTAATGTTCTAATCCTTTTCTAGTTTCTCCAAACCATTGTCGATTTGAATTGTATATGATTTTTGGATTTTCCATATCCCTGAAAAAACCAAAAGGCATTAATGCAACATAATTTCCATTTACTTCCAAAACTGGCTTAACATGTTTTGAATCAATTGCAGAACGCGAAGCGACAAAGCTTATTCCGTTTATTTTCTTGTTTTGACCATAAAAAGAAAACTGAAAAAACGCAAGACAAAAAATCAGTAATAATTTAGTTTTCATAACTCCTAAATTATAGTATTTTTTAGAATAATGCCATCAAACATTTGTTAAATATTAAGAATCTTTACAAAGTGAAAACTTCTTAATTATCTATAACCATTCTAAATTGAAATATCTTTTTAAGTTTGTAACTTACGTCTCGACAGAATAGCCATCAAACAAGTTTATGGAACACATTGTTATTATAGGAAATGGAATCTCCGGTGTTACTGCAGCTAGACATATCCGGAAAAATTCAGACAAAGAAATTACAGTGATTTCTGCAGAAACTGATTATTTCTTTTCTAGAACAGCGCTCATGTATGTATACATGGGGCACATGAAGTTTGAACACACACAACCTTATGAACCTTGGTTTTGGAAAAAAAACCGCATCAATCTTAAAAAAGGATTTGTTTCAAAAGTACATTCTAAGTTGAATGAAATTGAGTTTTCTGACGGTGAAAAACTAAGTTATGACAAACTGATTATTGCTACAGGTTCTAAACCTAATAAATTTGGATGGCCAGGTCAAGATTTAAAAGGTGTTCTAGGAATGTATCATAAGCAGGATTTAGAAAATTTAGAAAAATATGCAGCTAATAATTCTATTTGCAAACGTGCTGTAATTGTTGGTGGTGGATTAATCGGAATAGAATTGGCAGAAATGTTACATAGCAGAAAGATTCCTGTTACCTTTTTAGTAAGGGAGCAAAGTTTTTGGAATGGTGTTTTACCAAAAGAAGAATCTGCAATCATTAATAAAGAAATTACAGACAATGGTAT
This sequence comes from Polaribacter sp., assembly GCA_023254055.1. Lineage (GTDB taxonomy): Bacteria > Bacteroidota > Bacteroidia > Flavobacteriales > Flavobacteriaceae > Polaribacter. The sequence goes on along the minus strand of JALQYN010000003.1, from coordinate 11,319 downwards.
TGATTTACGTTTGGGCGTAAATTTACAAGAAATCAAATCTGATGAAAACGGAAATGTAAAATCAGTAATCATTGCCGAAACTGGTGAAGAAATTAAATGTAATGTGGTTGGATTAACCGCTGGAGTTTCACCTAATATAGATTTTTTAAAAGATTCGGATCTAGAAATTGGTCGAGGTGTAAAAGTGAATCGATTTTTAGAAACCAACACACCAAACATTTACGCTATTGGAGATTGTGCTGAACAGCATGAAAGTATCGAACAAAGAAGGCCTATAGAAGCTGTTTGGTATACAGGAAGAATGATGGGAGAAACGGTGGCGCAAACCATCTGTGGAAATAAAATTGCATACAAGCCTGGACACTGGTTTAACTCGGCTAAATTTTTTGATATCGAATATCAAACCTATGGTTGGGTTTGGGCTCAACCTAAAGAAAATGAAGCTCGTTTTTATTGGGAACATGAAAGTGGCAAAAAATGTATTCATATCAATTATGATAAAAACACCAACCAATTTATTGGAATTAACACCTTCGGAATACGTATGCGACACGATTTTTTCAATCGAGTTTTAAATAAAAAACAAACGATTGAATATGTATTAGAACATTTAGCAGATGCCAACTTTAATCCTGAGTTTTACAAACTTCACGAAACAGAAATAGTAGCAAAATTCAATAAAGAACACCATACAAACATCCAACTTAAGAAAAAAAGTTGGGCACGAATTTTTAGCACATAAGTAGTATGAAAGCAATAAAACACTCAGGTTTAATCGTTTTTTTAATAGGTCTAGCTGTTTTTACGGGAACTATTTTTACGGGCTCATTTCATCTAACATCTGAAGAGTTAGACACCTATCTTAAAGAAAAAAACTATACAAATGAGCTAATTAAAAGTGAGCTAGAAAAGGCAATCGTAACCAATGAAAATTTAACTATTTTCGAGTTTTCTAGTCGCGTTCGGAATGCTTTCAAAACTTCAAATGGACATTATGATGCATTGATTTCTAAATACAATGCTGAAAAAAATTGGGATAAAAAAGGAGCACAATATCAATATAAAATTTATGGAAAACCTCATACCTTAAGTTTTGATTTGGCAAAAATTGCTGGCACTGGTTTTGTAAAAGAAAATGCTGTTTTAGTTTGGTGGCTTACTTTTGGATTGGCAATTATTGGTGCACTTTTATTTATTTTACCAAACTTTAAAACGCTTGGAAAACCTGGAATTAAAAACAATGGCATTTATTTAGAATCGAGTACAAATAGAGGTTGGATTGCCTGGTTGGTACTTGTGTATTTAGTTTCTTTCTATCTCGTTTTATATTTTATGCCAGATTATGCTGTGAATTGGACGTTTATTTTTGATCCTATCAGCAAATTTTTAAATGGTGGTCTGGCCTCACAATGGTTTGTATACGGTTTTTTGTATTGTACAATTATGTTAGTAATGGCAACCAGAATGTACATTAAATACCGTCATAATAAATATCAACTTATACGCACAACGTCTGTGTTGTTTTTTCAAATTGTTTTTGCTTTCCTAATTCCAGAAATTATGACCAGCTTAAACATGCCCGGCTATGATTTTAAAAATGCGTTTCCTTTAGATTATGATTTCTTTTTTGATTGGAATTTAGACACCTTAAATAGTAGCGGTGCAATCGGACTTTTTATTTTAGTATGGGGTATTGTACTAACCCTCGTTATTGTACCGGTAATGGTATATTTATTTGGGAAACGCTGGTATTGCTCTTGGGTTTGTGGCTGTGGTGGATTGGCAGAAACATTAGGAGATCCTTACAGACAACATTCTAACAAAAGTTTAAAGGCATGGAAATTAGAACGCTGGTTAATTCATGGAGTTTTAGTATTTTCTTTAGTGATGACCGTTGTAACATTGTATTGTTATTTTACGGGAGCACAATCGTTTTTAGGAATCAATTCGCAATGGATAAAAGATTCGTATAGTTTTTTAATTGGAGCTTGGTTTGCTGGTGTTATTGGAACAGGGTTTTATCCAATATTTGGAAATCGTGTTTGGTGCCGATTTGGGTGTCCATTAGCCGCTTATTTAGGGTTGGTACAACGTTTTAAATCTCGTTTTAGAATTACAACAAATGGCGGACAATGTATTTCTTGCGGAAACTGTTCTACCTATTGTGAACAAGGAATAGATGTAAGAGCTTATGCACAGAAGGGTGAAAATATTGTAAGATCTAGTTGTGTTGGATGCGGAATTTGTTCTGCTGTTTGTCCACGTGGTGTTTTAAAACTAGAAAACGGTCCAGAAAAAGGACGTATCAATCCAACTGATATTTTGTTAGGCAATGATGTTGATTTAATGAAGTTCGTAAACAAACAATAAAAATACTATCGTATTTTTACCACAAATTAAAAAAATCAATGTCAATCATCAAAGTCATTATTCCTGCTTATAACGAGCAAGATTCCATAGCAAAAGTTATTCAAGACATTCCGTCTATGGTTGATGAAATTATTGTGATAAGTAACAACTCAACTGATCAAACAGAAGAGAATGCTAAAAATGCTGGAGCAACTGTTTTACAAGAAAACAGAAAAGGATATGGTTTTGCTTGTTTAAAAGGAATGGATTATGTTGCAAAGCAGGCAATAAAACCAGATATTATTGTTTTTCTAGATGGCGATTATTCTGATTATCCAGAACAATTAACAGCATTAGTGCATCCAATTATCAATGATAATATAGATTTTGTAATTGGTGCTAGAGTAAAAAGCTTACGAGAATCAGGTTCTATGACACCTCAACAGGTGTTCGGAAATTGGCTCGCAACATTTTTAATGAAGCTCTTTTTTGGAGCAAAATTTACAGATTTAGGTCCGTTTAGAGCAATTAAATATACGAAGCTTTTGGATTTAAACATGGAAGACAAAACCTATGGTTGGACTGTTGAAATGCAATTAAAAGCATTGAAACAAAAGCTAACATATATAGAAATACCCATGAAATACAGAAATAGAATTGGGGTTTCTAAAGTTTCTGGCACAGTAAAAGGAAGTGTGATGGCTGGAATTAAAATTCTAGGTTGGATTTTTAAATATAGTTTTAAATGATTGTTGTTGCGTATTTTATTATTGCGATTTACACGATTGCTTTGGTGCTTATTTTTATATACGCCATTTCGCAACTCAATCTGTTGTTTAATTATTTAAAGGCTCAAAAAAAGGAAGTAACCTGTGACATGTTTGATTTCTCTAATCCAGATGAAATTCCTTTGGTAACCATTCAGCTTCCGGTTTACAATGAACTGTATGTGATGGAACGCTTACTAAACAACATTGTAAAGTTAAAATACCCAAAAGAAAAATTAGAGATTCAAGTTTTAGACGATTCTACAGATGAATCTGTAAATTCTACAGCAACTCAAATTAAAGCATTGCAAAAAACAGGAATTGACATTCAACATATTTGCAGAAGCAACCGAAAAGGGTTTAAAGCAGGTGCTTTAAAAGCAGGTTTAGAACAAGCAAAAGGAGAGTTTATTGCCATTTTTGATGCCGATTTTTTACCCAAAGAAAATTGGTTACTCGAAACCATTCCGTATTTCAAAAACCCAGAAATTGGTGTGGTACAAACTCGTTGGGGACATATCAATAGAAATTATTCTACACTTACAAGAATACAGGCTTTTGCTTTAGACGCACATTTTACCTTAGAGCAAGTAGGTAGAAATAGTAAAGGGCATTTCATCAACTTTAATGGAACTGCGGGTGTTTGGCGTAAAGAATGCATTTATGATGCAGGAAATTGGGAAGGTGATACATTAACCGAAGATTTAGATTTAAGCTATAGAGCACAATTAAAAAATTGGAAATTTAAATATTTAGAGCAAGTAGAAACCCCTGCAGAATTACCTGTAGTGATTAGCGCTGCTAGATCTCAACAATTCAGATGGAATAAAGGTGGGGCAGAAAATTTTCAAAAAATGGCAAGACGAGTTTTGTCAACTAAAAAAGTGACTTTAAAAACAAAAATGCATGCAATATTACATCTCTTAAATAGTACCATGTTTTTAAATGTTTTAATTGTTGCTGTTTTAAGTATTCCGATGTTGTATATTAAAAATGAATACACCCATTTAAAAAACTATTTCTATTTAATGAGTTTCTTTGTAATAAGCTCTCTTATCTTTTTTGTTTGTTATTGGTATATGTTTAGAAACATTTATGGTGGAGGGGTCAAAAATTTCTTAAAATATATTGCTACGTTTTTTGCTTTCTTTTCTATAGCAATGGGATTTTCTTTACACAACTCTATTGCCGTTTTAGAAGGTCACTTTGGTATAAAAAGTGATTTTATTAGAACACCAAAATTCAATATCAATTCATTAAAAGATAGTTGGAAAAACAACAAGTACATTAAGAAAAAACCCTCTGCACATGTAATATTGGAAGGCTTATTGGCGTTGTATTTTGTGTTTGGAATGTACAGTGCTTTTGTGGTTGGAGATCAAGGAGGTGATTTTGGTCTTTTTCCATTTCATCTGATGTTATTCTTCGGATTTGGATACGTGTTTTTTAAATCAATTTTTTCTAAAGCATAATGGTTTTAAGTAGAAAAAATACAGGATTACTAATTGCATTTTTTCTCACTACAATTCTTTACTTTTATGTTGCTTTTATCATAGAAAGAACACAATTTACCCAGTTGCTTTTTTTATATGTTTCGCTTTTTGCAACTTCTTTTTATTTGTTGAAAAAAGGAAAAGAAAACATCAAATTATTAACAACCATATCGGTTTTATTTCGACTGATTTTCTTGTTTTCTATACCAAATTTATCTCAAGATTTTTATCGTTTTATTTGGGATGGGCGAATGCTCTTTGAAGGATTCAATCCATATTTATTTTTACCAGAAAATTTTATCAATCAACAAGAATTCAAAATACAGCAAGCAGCAGAACTCTACGCCGGAATGGGTACTTTAAACGGAAGTCATTTTACAAATTACCCTCCTATAAATCAACTCAATTTTTTTATAGCTGCTCTTTTTTCAGGTAAGAGTATTTTAGGTTCTGTAATTGTGTTAAGAATTCAAATTATATTAGCGGATATTGGAATTATATATTTCGGGAAAAAAATCTTAGAAAAGTTAAAGTTACCTATTCATCACATCTTCTTATACGCTTTGAATCCGTTTATAATAATTGAATTAACCGGTAACTTGCATTTTGAGCCAGTGATGCTGTTCTTTTTAATATGGAGTATCTATTTACTCTTAAATAACAAATGGATTTGGGCTGCAATAATATTAGCCTGCTCAATTTCTGTAAAATTGATTCCGTTGTTGTTTCTCCCATTGTTTTATCAATGGTTTGTAAGAAAATCTCTAGACTCCGCCAATAATAATGAAAAGTTGTCATTCCTGCGTAGGCAGGAATCTAAACAAAACAAAAAATGGATTCCTGCCTACGCAGGAATGACAAAATTAGTATTGTTTTATGTAATTGTTATTTCAACCTCACTCCTATTTTTCTTGCCGTTTTATAGCTCAGAATTAATTGATAATTATTTGAATTCAGTCGGATTATGGTTCAGAAACTTTGAATTCAATGCAAGCTTCTATTTTCTATTTAGAGAAGTTGGATATCTTTTTAGGGGCTATAATGAAATTGCAATTATTGGAAAAATAATTCCGGTTTTAACCATAGTCTTTTTAATAATCATTACTTATTTTAGAAAAAATAAAACTCCAAAAGAATTGATTACTGCATTGCTTTTTGGATTGTCTTTTTATTATTTTACCACCACAACCATGCATCCTTGGTATTTGGCAACCTTAGTTTTGTTGTCTGTTTTTACCAAATATCGTTTTCCAATCGTTTGGAGTTTGGTAATTATATTGAGTTATCAAGCTTATGCAAACACACCTTGGAAAGAAAATTTATGGCTTGTTGCTTTAGAATATGTAATTGTATACGGATTTTTAGTCTGGGAGCTCTTTTTTAAAAATCACCATAAGAAACAGTACTCTGACGCTCACGATTCACATGTAATTTCGTAACATCTGGACGAGAATAATGTCCTACAACGTCAAAATTTTGACGTTCTTCTAAAACTCTATTAAAATCCAATGTTTCAATAATTAAACCTTCTTTATTGATAACGGGTTCTACTAACCATTCTCCATTAGGAGAAGCAATACAAGAACCACCATTTGCTAAAACTTCAGGTGCATTTTTTATAATTTTATCATAATGCGGAACGTCTTTTGGAAAATCTGATTTTGCCATTAAACTAGAAACAGAAATTACATAAGAACGAGATTCTCTAGCAATAAACCGTGTAATATCTTTTGTGTTGTGGTCGCTTCCAGGCCAAACAGCAATGTGTAAATTTTCGCCTAAACCATATAATGCAGTTCTTGGTAACGGCATCCAGTTTTCCCAACAATTCAACCCTCCAACCGTAAATTCTTTTAACGGATGCACTTGTAATCCATTTCCATCTCCTGGTGCCCATGTTAAACGCTCATCATAAGTTGGTTGTAATTTTCTATGTACAGATTTAATTTCTCCATCTTCATTTATATAAACCAAAGATGCATAAATACTATGTTCGCCTCTATTTTTTGCGCGTTCCATAATTCCTAAATAGATAGCAATTTGATTTTCTTTTGCTAATGCACAAACCGAATTTAACTCCCCTTTTTCAATAGTGATAGAATTACGCACATAATGCGCATGCAATTCTTTTTGAGTTTTAGAATCCCATTCTGCACCATTTGTTAATGCAATCCAAAATGGATAACCCGGCAATAATGCTTCTCCAAAAACAATGAGTTCGCAATTTTCTTTGGCAGCATCTACAATTGATTTCTCAATCTTTTCTAATGTTTTTTCTTTGTTCAACCAAACTGGAGAAATTTGTGCCAAAGCTACTTTTAGTAAATTATTCTTCATTTTTTTATAAGATTAAATACCCAGCCTATAATTATACCAAATAAAAAAAATATTAATAATGTTGGTACAATTATATTTAACGTATTATTTTTTATTCCAAAAATAACACAAGCTACAATTAGAATTGATAAGTAGATGTTTTTTGGCTTCTTTATCCAAAAGAAAAATTTATCTTTAATATTTCGCATTTCTAAATTTCAATTGTTACCACCAAACCTTCATTTGCTCTCACATTAAAAACGGTTTCGTCTTCAAAAATTAAATACTGCCCTTTTATGCCGACTAACTTACCCGAATAAGAACTCTCTTTTACCAAGTTTAAACTTTTAGGTTTTAATGGATATTTATCCACTGGGAAATTCAGATTGGTTTCCGTATTGTTTTCAATAAAGTATTCTTTTGCTTCCGCAGGTATATATTGTGCTAACTTATTTCTCCATTCTACTAAATTTTCATCTTCAACATCATTCTTCAACATCTTGCGCCAATTGGTTTTGTCGGCAACATGTTCTTTTAAAGCAACCTCTGTAATTCCGGCTAAATATCTATTGGGTACTTCAACAATTTCAATCGCTTCATGAGCTCCTTGATCTATCCAACGTGTTGGAACTTGTTGTTTTCTAGTAACACCAACTTTTACATTGCTAGAATTTGCCAAATACACAATATGAGGTTTTAATTGCACTTGCTTTTCATAGGCTAAATCTCGGTCTTCAATCCCTAAATGTGCTGTACTCAATTCGGGTCTCATAATCCAATCACCGGCAGTTGGTATTTCAAAAAAACAGCTTTTACAAAATCCTTGTCGGTAAATTTCTTTGTTTAAATGACAGTTTAAGCATTCGTATTTTACAAACGTCATTTCAATAGTTTTCCCGAGCAATTGATTCATATGCAAGAAGTCATCATTCAATTCTAAGTAATATTGAACCGTTTCTAAATTCTCGGTAGGCATTTTTTTTAGGACTCCTTGATATTGCATAAACTATTTTTAGTATTTTTAACTCCGTTGAAAATTGACAACAAACAAACTTACTATAAAAAAGCAAGTTTTAAGAATTTTGTAATCATAAATTAAAACAACAACTAACCCAATGTCTTTTCCACTTGTAAACTCTATCATTTCTTGGTTTTTAAAAAAACGAAAGCATCAAATTGAGTTGTTTTTAAAGTACCCTTTAGATGTTCAAGACGAATTGTTGTTTAAATTATTAAATACCGCAAAGAATACTGAATTTGGTAAAGAGCATTATTTTTCATCCATTAGAGATTATACAGATTTTGCAAATGCTGTTCCGATTCAGAAATACGAAACTTATGAACCGCTTATAGAACGTTGCAGAAAAGGAGAGCAAAATATATTTTGGCCTACTCCAATAAAATGGTTTGCAAAATCTAGTGGAACTACAAATGCAAAAAGTAAATTTATTCCTGTTAGTGATGAAGCACTAGAATATTGTCATTTAAAAGCCGGAAAAGACATGTTGTGTTTGTACATTAACAACAATGAAGACACCCAGTTATTTACAGGAAAGGGATTGAAATTAGGGGGAAGTACTGCTATTTACGAAGACAACAATTCATATTTCGGAGATTTGTCTGCAATCATTACAGAAAATCTTCCTTTTTGGGCTGATTTTAGTTCTGCACCAAAATTAGAAACCGCTTTAATGAGCGAATGGGAAAGCAAAATGGATGCTATTGTAGATGAAACAATTCATGAAAATATTACTAGTTTAGTGGGTGTTCCTAGTTGGATGTTATTATTATTAAATAGAGTTTTAGAAAAAACCGGTAAAGACAATATTTTAGAAGTTTGGCCAAACTTGGAAGTCTATTTTCATGGCGGCGTCAATTTTAATCCTTACAGGGAACAATATAAAAAACTGATACCGAAACCCGACTTTAAATATTACGAAACGTATAATGCTTCTGAAGGTTTTTTTGGTCTACAAGACATTGACAACTCATTTGAATTGTTGTTGATGTTAGATTACGGAATTTTCTATGAATTCATACCAATGGATGCTTATGATGGAGAAAATTCGAAAGCAATTCCGTTATCAGAAGTTCAAAAGAATGTGAATTACGCATTGGTAATTACTACAAATGGTGGTTTATGGAGGTATTTAATTGGCGATACGGTAAAGTTTACCTCTACAGATCCATATCGTATAAAAATTACAGGAAGAACAAAACATTTTATCAATGTTTTTGGAGAAGAATTGATTATTGAAAATGCAGAAGAAGCACTGAAAGTAGCCTGTAAAAAAACAAAAGCCATTATTACAGATTATACAGTTGCACCTGTTTTTATGACTACAAATTCTGGTGGCGGACATGAATGGATTATTGAATTTAAAAAAGAACCTAGTAATTTAGAATACTTTACGGAAGTTTTAGACCAAACTTTAAAAGAAATCAATTCGGACTATGAAGCCAAAAGATATCATGACATGACGTTGGCTTTGCCGAAAATTCATGTTGCAAAAAAAGGATTATTTTACAATTGGCTAAAGCAAAAACAAAAATTAGGTGGACAACATAAAGTGCCTAGATTGTCTAATACAAGAGATTTTGTTGAGGAATTACTGAAGCTTTCCGTAAACCAACAAAGTGCAAGTAGATAAACGACTTTTGCTCTTGGTAACTAAACAATCCAAACTTACACTTTGTTTTATTAGTTTACTTATCTATAAAACGAGTAAGCTTAAAAAATGTAACAAGTAGTCTTATATTTTACGTTCAACAACGTAATCAATCATTTTAATTAAAGAATCTTTATAAGGAGAAGTTGGATAGTTTTCTAGAATTGACAACGCTCTGTTTTTATAGTCGTTCATTTTAGAAATCGTGTATTCAATTCCGCCATTTTCTTTTACAAAAGTGATGACCTCTTTTACTCTTTTCTTCTCTTTATTGTGTTTTTTTACCGAATTGATAATCCAATTTTTATCTTTTTCTGAACAGGTGTTTAAAGTATAAATTAAAGGCAATGTCATTTTTTGCTCTTTGATATCAATTCCGGTTGGTTTACCGATTTTTTCATCAGAATAATCAAATAAATCGTCTTTAATTTGAAAGGCAATTCCGATGTATTCTCCGAATTTCCGCATTTGCTGTACCGTTTCTTGATTTGCTCCTACAGAGGCTGCTCCAATTCCACAACAAGCAGCAATTAAGGTTGCTGTTTTTTGGCGAATGATTTCAAAATAAATTGCTTCTGTAATATCTAACTTACGCGCCTTTTCTATTTGTAATAATTCGCCTTCACTCATTTCTTTAACAGCAATTGAAATCAGTTTTAGCAAATCAAAATCTTCATTATCAATAGAAAGTAACAATCCTTTAGACAATAAAAAATCGCCAACCAACACCGCAATTTTATTTTTCCAAAGTGCATTTACAGCGAAAAACCCTCTTCTTCTATTGCTGTCATCAACCACATCATCATGCACCAAAGTAGCTGTATGAATCAATTCTACAACAGAAGCTCCGCGATACGTTCGCTCATCAAATCCTCCATTAGAAACCATTTTAGCCACTAAAAAAACAAACATCGGACGCATTTGCTTTCCTTTTCTTCGAACAATGTAATAGGTAATTCTGTTTAACAACGGAACTTTTGTGAGCATCGACGCTTTGAACTTTTCTTCGAAAAGCTCCATTTCGTTTTGTATCGGAAGTTTTATTTGCTCTACAGGCTTCATAAATTATTTATGTCTCCTCGAGCAGAGTCGAGAGGTCTTTGTTTTAAACTCAAAAGTAAGAAAATTAGTTGAAATTCTTTTAAGACTTATTTGCTAATTGACCACATGCGGCATCGATATCTTTTCCTCTAGAACGACGCACATTTACCACAATTCCGTGCATTTCTAAATTTGAAATATAATTATTGATGGCTTGCGGACTTGCTTGTTGAAATTCTCCATCGTCAATTGGATTGTATTCGATTAAATTGACTTTACAAGGCACATAACTACAGAATTGTATCAATGCTTCAATATCTTCTTTTCGGTCGTTAATTCCACCCCAAACAACATATTCGTAAGTTATTCTTCGTTGTGTTTTTTTGTACCAATATTCTAATGACTCTCTTAAGTCTTTTAATGGAAATGTAGCATTAAATGGCATGATTGAAGTTCTCACTTCATCAATCGCAGAATGTAATGAAACGGCTAGGTTGAACTTTACGTCATCATCTGCCATTTTTTTAATAATTTTTGGAACACCAGATGTAGAAACTGTAATTCTTTTTGGCGACATACCCAGTCCTTCAGGAGAGGTGATTTTTTCAATCGATTTTATCACATTATTGTAATTCATTAAAGGCTCTCCCATTCCCATAAAAACAATATTCGATAATTTATGAT